>NZ_LIQX01000322.1 GCF_001418475.1 Streptomyces ossamyceticus
GGACGGCCGGGGATCGAGGCGAGGGCCGCGGATCGAGGCGGAGGTGCTCTCGCCCCCCTCCCCCGGCCGGCCGGTCGTCGGGAGCGTGGGGAATCCGTGCCTGCCGTGCGGGCCGGGCTGTCGTATCGCCCGGTGCGCGGGTCCGTGGTGCGATGGATGCGGGGGCGGAAGGGAGAGCGAGCATGTCCGCAGCGCAGCGAACCGGCGGGGTCGCCTCGGTGGCGGTCCGCCCGCTGGTGGAGCCGGACCTGGATCGGGCCGACCAGATCTTCAGGGTCGCCTTCGGGACCTTCCTCGGGTTCCCCGAGCCGGAGACGTTCTTCGGGACCGCCGACTACGTCCGCACCCGCTGGGCGGCGGATCCGCGCTCGGCCTTCGCGGCGACCGTCGAGGGCGAGGTCGTGGGGACGAACTTCGCCGCGGACTGGGGCAGCGTCGGGTACTTCGGCCCGCTGACCGTCCGTCCGGATCTGTGGGACCAGGGCATCGGCAGGCGCCTGATGGAACCCGTCATGGCCTGCTTCGACACCTGGGGGAACCGCCATCTCGGCCTGTTCACGTTCTCGCACAGTCCCAAGCACCTGGAGCTCTACCGCCGGTACGGTTTCTGGCCCCGATTCCTGACCGCCATCATGAAGAAGCAGGTCAGCGCCCGCGCCCCGGTTCCCGGCCGCCTGCTGTACGGCGAGCTGACCGGCGCCGAGCGGGCCGACGCGCTGGGTCTCTGTGGCGCGCTGACGGAGTCCGTGTTCGAGGGCCTCAGCCTGGAGCGCGAGATCGTCGCCACGCAGGCGCAGGGTCTCGGTGACACCGTCCTTCTTGAGGGCGCCGGTTCCGGCTCCGGCCGTTCCGGCCTCGACGGTCTGGCCGTCTGTCACTGCGGAGCCGGGTCGGAGGCCGGTGAGGACGTGTGCTTCGTCAAGTTCGGCGCCGTACGCCCCGGCCAGGGCGCCGCGGACCGGTTCGGACGGCTGCTGGACGCGTGCGAGCAGTTGGCCGCCGAGAAGGGCCTGGGGCAGCTGGACGCCGGAATGAACCTGGCCCGCGAGGACGCCTACCGGCGCATGGCCGACCGCGGTTTCCGCACCTGGCTGCAGGGCGTGACGATGCACAGGCCCAACGAATCCGGCTACAGCCACCCGGACGCCTACGTCATCGACGACTGGCGCTGAACCCGCCGCCGGGTCCCGCCCCGCCCTGCTCGGCTTCACGGTATTCCGGGCCAGAGCGCCATGTGACATAGTACTGGCGTGACCGAGCGACTGACCTGCGACGTCGTGGTGGTGGGAGCGGGGATGGTGGGCGCGGCCTGCGCCCTCTACGCGGCCCGGGCAGGGCTGGACGTGACCGTGGTGGACCGCGGCCCGGTGGCCGGTGGCACGACCGGGGCGGGCGAGGGCAACCTCCTCGTCTCCGACAAGGAACCCGGTCCCGAACTCGAACTCGCCCTGCTGTCGAACCGCTTGTGGACCGAACTGGCCTCCGAGCCCGGCCTCGGGACGGCGTTCGAGTACGACCCGAAGGGCGGGCTCGTCGTCGCCTCGGCACCGGAAGGGCTCGCCGCTTTGGAGAAGTTCGCGGCCGGGCAGCGCACCGCCGGGGTCGTGGCGGAGACCGTCACCGCCGGACAACTCCACTATCTGGAACCGAAGTTGGCGCCCGGTCTCGCCGGCGGCGTGTACTACCCGCAGGACGCCCAGGTCATGCCGACCCTGGCCGCGGCCCATCTCCTACGGGCCTCGGCGGCCCGCCTGCTCACCGGCCGTACGGTGACCGGGGTGTCGCGCTCGCCCGACGGCGCCGTGCGCGGCGTACGGACCGACCGGGGCGAGATTGACGCCCCGGCCGTGGTGAACGCCGCCGGCACCTGGGGCGGCGAGGTGGCCGCGCTCGCCGGGGTCCACCTCCCCGTACTGCCCCGGCGCGGATTCGTCCTCGTCACCGAACCGCTCCCGCCCCTGGTGCGGCACAAGGTGTACGCCGCCGACTACGTGGCCGACGTCGCCAGCGACTCGGCGGCGCTGCAGACCTCCCCGGTCGTCGAGGGCACGGCCGCCGGGCCGGTGCTCATCGGGGCGAGCCGGGAACGGGTCGGATTCGACCGGTCGTTCTCGCTGCCCGTGGTGCGGGCGCTGGCGGCGGGCGCGACCCGGTTGTTCCCGTTCCTGGAGGGGGTGCGCGCGATGCGGACGTACGTCGGGTTCCGGCCGTACCTGCCCGACCATCTGCCCGCGATCGGGCCGGACCCGCGGGTGCCGGGGCTGTTCCACGCGTGCGGGCACGAGGGGGCGGGCATCGGACTCGCCACCGGGACGGGGCAGTTGATCGCCCAGGTGCTCGGCGGGAGGGCACCGGAGCTGGATCTGACGCCGTTCCGACCGGACCGGTTCGCCGTCCACGAGGAGGCTGCGGGATGAATCCGTTGGAGTTGGCGGACGCCGAACCGGGGCCCGCCTTCGGTGTCACCCTCGACGGCCGTGAACTGGAGGCCCTGCCCGGCCAGACGGTCGCGGCGGCGCTCTGGGCGGCCGGGGTGAACTCTTGGCGCGCCACCCGCGGGGAGGGCCGCCCGCGCAGAGTGTTCTGCGGGATCGGCGTCTGCTTCGACTGCCTGGTGACCGTCAACGACAGCCCCAACCAACGGGCTTGTCTGGTGCCGGTCCGGCCGGGCGACGTGATCCGCACGCAGGAGGGGACGGGGCATGGGCACTGAACCGGCCGGGCCGCGCGGTGGACCGTCGCCGCACCTCGCGGTCGTCGGAGCGGGGCCGGCCGGCCTCGCCGCGGCGCTCGCGGCGGCCGAGCGGGGCGTCCGCGTGACGGTGGTCGACTCCGCGGAGGCCCCCGGCGGCCAGTTCTACCGGCAACCCGCCGCGGCCCTCGGGGCACGGCGCCCGCAGGCGCTCCACCACCAGTGGCGGACCTGGCGGCGACTGCGTGACGGTGTCGAACGGCACCTCCCCGCCGGGAACATCACCCTTCTCCCCGAGCACCACGTGTGGTGCGTGGAGCGGCGGCCCGACGCGCCACGGGAGCAACGGCCCTGCCCGCCGCGGGAGCGACGGCCCTCCGACACCCCCGGCGGCTTCACCGTGCACGCGCTGCTCGGCCCCGCACAGGAGGAGGCCGTCGAGGTGCGGGCCGACGCCGTCGTGCTCGCGACCGGCGGCTACGAGAAGGTGCTGCCGTTCCCCGGCTGGACCCTGCCGGGCGTGGTCACCGCCGGGGGCGCGCAAGCCATGTTGAAGGGCGGGCTCGTGGTGTCGGGCCGTACCGCGGTGGTCGCCGGGACCGGCCCGTTGCTGCTGCCGGTGGCGACCGGGCTCGCGGCGGCCGGCGTCCGAGTGGCCGCGCTCGTCGAGTCCGCCGACCCCAAGGCGCTCGTCCGGCACGCCGGGCCGCTCGTGGGCCGGGCGGACAAGCTGGCCGAAGGCGCCGGGTACGCGGTGACGTTGCTGCGCCGCCGGGTGCGGACCCTCGTACGCCACACCGTGGTCGAGGCGCACGGCACCGACCGGCTGGAGGCGGTGACCGTCGCCGCGCTGGACGCCGAGGGGCGGGTCCGGCCCGGCAGTGAGCGGCGCTTCGCCTGCGACACGCTGGCCGTCGGGCACGGCATGGTGCCGCACACCGACCTCGCCGAGTCCCTGGGCTGCCGTGTCGACGCCGACGGCATGAGCGTGGCCGTCGACGACGAGCAGCGCACGGATGTGCCGGGCGTCTGGGCGGCGGGCGAGGCCACGGGGATCGGCGGCGCGGCCCTGTCCCTGGCCGAGGGCCATGTCGCCGGGCGGTCGGCGGCGGCCCGGCTCCGGGGCAGGGAACCGGATCCGCGGGAGTGGGCGGCCGCGGCCGCGTCCCGTACGCGGCTGCGGGAGTTCTTCGCCGCGCTCGACACCGTGTACGTGCCGCCGGCGCACTGGGCGGAGCAGGTCACCGACGGCACGGTGGTGTGCCGGTGCGAGGAGGTCACCGCCGGGGCGGTCCGCGAGGCCGTCGGGGAACTGGGGGCCGGGGACGTCCGTACGGTGAAGCTGCTGACCCGGGCCGGGATGGGCTGGTGCCAGGGCCGGATGTGCGGGCCGGCGGTCGCGGGGCTCGCCGGGTGCGCGGAGACGGTGGCCCGACGGCCGTTCGCACGCCCCGTACCGCTCGGTGTGCTGGCGCGGGCCGGGGAGACCGGGGAGCCGGGTGGGGCACCCGTGGTGTCCGAGGAGCCTGGAGGGCCGCCGGTGGAGTGAGCCGTCGTCGAGAAGTCGCCCGTCCGACTCGTCCGAAACGTCGTCAGTACCATGTCACACCCTATGGAGGGACCCGCAGATGACCACTTCCGCGCACTCGACCGGCACCGGCAACCGCACCGCCAACCGCACCGGCAGCCGCCCCTGGCGCGGTGTCCTCGTCGCCACCGCGCTCCCCCTCCGCGACGACCTGTCCGTGGACTACGACAAGTACGCCGAGCACTGCGCCTGGCTGGTCGAGAACGGCTGTGACGGTGTCGTGCCGAACGGTTCCCTCGGCGAGTACCAGGTGCTGACGCCCGAGGAGCGGGCGCGGGTCGTGGAGACGGCCGTCTCGGCGATCGGCGGCTCGCGGGTGATGCCGGGCGTCGCCGCGTACGGCTCCGCCGAGTCCCGCCGCTGGGCCGAACAGGCGCGGGACGCGGGCTGCGCGTCCGTGATGCTGCTCCCGCCGAACGCCTACCGCGCCGACGAGCGTTCGGTGCTGGCGCACTACGAGGAGGTCGCGAAGGCGGGCCTGCCCGTCGTGGCGTACAACAACCCCATCGACACCAAGGTCGACCTGGTCCCCGAGCTGCTGGCGAAGCTGCACGGCGAGGGGTACATCCGGGCCGTGAAGGAGTTCTCCGGGGATGTGCGCCGGGCCTACCAGCTGGCCGAACTCGCCCCTGAACTGGACCTGTTGATCGGCGCCGACGACGTACTCCTGGAGCTCGCGCTGGCGGGCGCCAAGGGCTGGGTCGCCGGATACCCGAACGCGCTGCCCGCGGCCACCGTGGAGCTGTACCACGCGGCGGTGGACGGGGACCTCGCGACGGCGAAGGGGCTGTACGAGCAACTGCACCCGCTGCTGCGCTGGGACTCCAAGGTCGAGTTCGTGCAGGCCATCAAGCTGTCCATGGACATCGTGGGCCGGCACGGCGGGCGCTGCCGCCCGCCGCGCGTGGAACTGCTGCCGGAGCAGGAGGCCGTGATCCGGTCCGCCACCGAGAAGGCCGTCGCCGCGGGGCTCGCGTAACGCGCGCGGAAACGGGAGGAGAGCGGAAGAAGGAGAACGGTCATGCGCAGCAAGCTCGTCCTGCACGCCGTCGACTCGCACACCGAGGGCATGCCGACCCGGGTGATCACCGGCGGGATCGGCACCATCCCCGGCGCGACCATGAACGAACGGCGGCTGTGGTTCCGTGAACACCGGGACGACGTCAAGCAGTTGCTGATGAACGAGCCGCGCGGTCACACGGCGATGAGCGGTGCGATCCTCCAGCCGCCGACCCGCCCCGACTGCGACTGGGGTGTGGTCTACATCGAGGTGTCCGGCTATCTGCCCATGTGCGGCCACGGCACGATCGGCGTGGCGACGGTCCTGGTCGAGACCGGGATGGTCGAGGTCGTCGAACCGGTCACCACCATCCGTCTCGACACCCCGGCCGGGCTCGTCGTCGCCGAGGTGGCGGTGGAGGACGGCGCGGCCAAGGCGGTCACCCTGCGGAACGTGCCGTCGTTCTCCGTCGGCCTGGACCGCCGGATCACCCTGGCCGACGGGCGGACGGTCACCTACGACCTGGCGTACGGCGGGAACTTCTACGCCATCCTGCCGCTGGAGGAGGTCGGGCTGCCCTTCGACCGCTCCCGCAAGGACGACATCCTCCGCGCGGGCCTGGACCTGATGGACGCCATCAACGCCGAGGGGGAACCGGTCCACCCCGAGGACCCGTCCATCCACGGCGTCCACCACGTCCATCTGTACGCGCCCGGCGCCACCGCCCGGCACTCACGGCACGCGATGGCCATCCACCCGGGCTGGTTCGACCGCTCGCCCTGCGGTACCGGCACCAGTGCGCGCATGGCGCAACTGCACGCGCGGGGCGAACTCCCGCTGCACACCGAGTTCGTGAACGAGTCCTTCATCGGCACCCGGTTCACCGGACGGCTCCTCGGCGAGACCGAGGTGGCCGGAGTCCCGGCCGTGCTGCCCAGTTTCACGGGCCGCGCCTGGATCACCGGCACGGCCCAGTATCTGCTCGACCCGACCGACCCGTTCCCCTCCGGATTCGTCCTCTAGGATTCCGGGCTCCAGGACTCCAGGAGAGACCGCATGCCCCCCATGGCCCCACAGCGCACCGACGCCACCTCCACGGCACCGGGCGCCTCGCCGGCATCGGGCGCTTCCGCGCCGTCCGCAGCTGCCCTCTCGTCGGCTGCTTCCGTTTCGCCGACCGCCTCCGCCGCTCAGGGCGCCGCTGCCCCGGCGCCCGCCCTGCCGGTGCTCGGCGGCAAGAAGAGCAGCTACCGGGAACGGGTCGCCGACGCGCTGCGGGCCGCGCTGATCGCCGGTGAGCTGCGGCCGGGCCAGGTGTACTCCGCGCCCGCGCTCGCCGCCCGCTTCGGTGTCTCGGCCACCCCGGTCCGCGAGGCCATGCTGGACCTGGCCAAGGAGGGCCTGGTCGACACCGTGCCCAACAAGGGCTTCCGGGTCACCGCCGTGACCGAGAAGCAGCTCGACGAGTACACCCAGATCCGCTCGCTGATCGAGATCCCGACCACCGTCGCCCTGGCCCGGACCGCCGACCCCGTCTCCCTGGAGGCGCTACGGCCCGCCGCACGGGAGATCGTGGCCGCCGCGGCCGCCGGGGACCTCATCGCGTACGTGGAGGCCGACACCCGCTTCCACCTCGGTCTGCTGGCCCTCGCGGGCAACGGGCATCTGGTCGAGGTGGTGGGCGACCTGCGCAAACGCTCACGGCTGTACGGGCTGACCGCGCTCGTCGAGGCGGGCCGTCTCCTGGCGTCCGCGCAGGAGCACCTGGAACTCCTCGACGCACTCCTCGACCGCGACGAGAACGCCGTCCGGGCGGTGATGACCCGCCACCTCGGGCACGTCCGGGGCCAGTGGGCCGCCCACGGCTGAGCGGCACCCCGACACGGGCGCGCCGCATGTGATCGGTGCTACGCCCACACCACGTGACGTGGAAAGTATGATCGGCCAATGTCTGACATGACCGAAACCACGCCTGGCTGGCTGACGTCCGACGAACTCGAATCGGCGCGCGCCCGTATGCCGATCCTGTACGTCGAGGCCGTGCCCGTGCGCGTCGACGACAGCGGCGAAGTCACCAGCATCGGCCTGCTGCTGCGCATCGGCCCGGACGGAACAGTCAGCCGCACGCTGGTGTCCGGCCGCGTGATGCACCACGAGCGGGTGCGCGACGCGCTCCTGCGCCATCTGGAGAAGGATCTCGGCCCGGTGGCACTGCCCCGGGTCCCGGCCTCGTTGCAGCCCTTCACGGTCGCCGAGTACTTCCCGACGCAGGGCATCACGCCGTTCCACGACCCCCGGCAGCACGCGGTGGCGCTGGCGTACATCGTCCCGGTGTCCGGCGACTGCCGTCCTCGGCAGGACGCGCTCGACCTGGTGTGGTTCAGCCCGCAGGAGGCCGCGTCGCCGTCGGTCCAGAGCGAGATGCCGGGCGGCCAGGGAGTCCTGCTGAAGCAGGCCCTCGCCCACATCGGCTGCGTGTCCTAGGCCGGGTCCGACACCTGAGGCGATGAACCCCGGCGGCACGTCCCCGTGCCGCCGGGCGCCCGAAACACCGTCGGCAGCCCCGACACCTCGCGACCGTCCGGAAGGCCGTCGCCAACCGCGACGCGCCGTTCGGAACACCATCGGCCGTCCGAAACGCCGACAGTCCGGATGTTCGGACATTCGGCCTCCTCCCCTTAGGGTCAACGCCGTTGCTCCGCAAGGAGCTTGACGGTGGGTCCCACGGGACCGGGGAGGCGCCACATGCATCACGACGGACTGATACGGCCGCTGCCGGAGCTGCTGAAGGCACATGCCGAGCGGACGCCGACCCGCGTGGCCTTCGCCGACGACGCACGCGCCGTCACCTACGCGGAGCTGGAGCGGCGCACCGGGAGGCTGGCCGCGCATCTCGCGCGGACCGGCCTGGGGCGCGGCGAGCGGGTCGCGATCTGCCTGGGCAACCGTGTCGAGATGGTCGAGGCCGTACTCGCCGCCGTCCGGGCCGGTGCCGTCGGTGTCCCCCTCAACCCCCGCTCCTCCGACGCCGAACTCGCCCATTTCCTGCGGGACAGCGGCGCCTCGGTCGTCGTCACCGACCCGGCGCGGCTCGCACGCCTGCACCGGACGGGCCCGGCCGCCGACGGGCCCGGCCCGCGCGTGCTGCTGACGGGGCCGGGCCCCGTCCCGGCGGACGCCCCGGAGGGCACGGTCCTCCTCGACGCCGTCGCCGGCGCGGACGAGCCCGGCCAGGACCCGCCCCGCGACGATCTCGGTCTCGACGAGCCGGCCTGGATGCTCTACACCTCCGGTACGACCCACCGCCCCAAGGGCGTGGTGTCGACCCAGCGGGCCGCCCTGTGGTCGGTGGCCGCCTGTTACGCGCCGATCTTCGGTCTCTCGCCGGAGGACCGGCTGCTGTGGCCCCTGCCGCTGTTCCACAGTTTCGGCCACTCCCTGGCGATCCTCGGCGTCACCGCCGTCGGCGCGAGCGCCCGCCTCACCGGCGACCTGCTGCCTCCCGACGGGCTGTGGCGCGAACTGCACCACCCGCACGGGGCTCTCGGCGGTCCCTACACCGTGCTGGCCGGGGTGCCCGCGGTGTACCACCGGCTGCTGGCGGCGGCGGACGGCGCGGCGCTGCCGGTGGGGCTCCGCACCTGTCTGGTGGCGGGCGCGCCCAGTTCCCCCGCGTTGCGCCGCGAGGTGGAGCAGGCGTTGGGGGCGCGGTTGCTCGACGCGTACGGCAGTACCGAGACCTGCGGGATGATCGCGGTGAACCGGCCGGACGGGCCTACGGTCGACGGTTCCTGCGGGCCTCCGATCCCCGGAGTGGACGTACGCCTCGTCGAGCCGGGCAGCGGCAACGATGTCACGGACGGCGGCGAGGGGGAGATCTGGGTCCGCGGGCCCGGTCTGATGACGGGCTACCACCAGCGGGCCGAGGCCACAGCGTCGGCCCTGGTGGACGGCTGGTACCGCACCGGTGACCTCGGCCGCCGGATCGAGCACGGCCACCTCCGCCTCACCGGGCGGGTCAGCGAACTGATCATCCGTGGTGGCGAGAACATCCACCCCACCGAGATCGAACAGGTCCTGCTGCTCGGTCCCGGTGTGGCGGACGCCGTGGTGGTCGGCCGACCGCACGACGTGCTCGGTGAGGTGCCGGTGGCGTACGTGGTCCCCGGACCGGACGGGTTCGATCCTCGGCGGGTGCTGGCGGCGTGCCGCACCCGGCTCGCCGAGTACAAGCTGCCCGTGGAGTTCCACGAGATCGCTGCGGTGCCACGGACGGCCTCCGGCAAGATCGCCCGGCACGCCGTCGCCCTGGCGCCGGTGGCGGCGGAGGCCACGGCCGGGGCCGCCGCCGAGTCACCGGCCGGGCGGCTCGACGCGCCTTCTCCGGTCTCCCCCTCGCCGGCTCCGCCCCCGGCGACCTCACCTCGGACGATCCCGGCGGCCGACGGGGCTCTGCGCCGGCGGTTGCTGCCGCTGCCTCCGGAGGGGCGGGAGCGGGCGCTGAGGGAGGCGGTGCTCGCCGAGACGGCCGAGGTGTGCGGGGTCGGGCCGGGCGAACTCCTCAGCGTCGAGGCGCCGTTCACCGATCTGGGGCTGACGTCCGTGGGCGCCGTCGTGCTCATCGAGCGGCTGGGCGCGGCGACCGGGCTGAGGCTCCCGGCGACCCTGGTCTTCGACCGTCCCAGCCCCGCCGAGCTGGCCCGGTCCTTGCACAGCGCCCTCTTCGGCGTGACGCCCGCCACCTCGCCGGGGACCGGCGGGGCCACGGTCGAGGACGAGGACGACCCGGTGGTCGTCGTCGCCATGGGCTGCCGCTACCCCGGTGACGTGTACTCGCCGGAAGACCTGTGGCGGGTCGTCGCCGAGGGCCGGGACGCCACCTCCGACTTCCCGACCGACCGTGGCTGGGATTTGGCCGCCCTCTACGACCCGGACCCCGACCGCGTCGGCACCTCGTACACCCGGCGGGGCGGATTCCTGCACCGGGCCGCCGAGTTCGACGCGGGTCTCTTCGGAATCGCGCCACGGGAGGCCCTGGCGACGGATCCGCAGCAGCGGTTGCTGCTGGAGACCTCCTGGGAGGTGTGGGAGCGGGCCGGGATCGCCCCGGCCTCCGTGCGCGAGAGCGACACGGGGGTGTTCGTCGGCATGATGCACGCCGACTACTCGGCGCGCTTCGTCCACCACGAGTTGGAGGCCCATCTGGGGCTGGGCACGTCCGGCAGTGTGGCGGCCGGCCGGATCTCGTACGTGTACGGCCTGCGCGGGCCGTCGATCACGATCGACACGGCCTGCTCCTCCTCCCTGGTGGCCCTGCACTGGGCGGCCGCGGCCCTGCGGTCGGGCGAATGCTCCCTGGCGCTGGCCGGCGGGGTCACGGTGATGGCGACACCGAAGCCGTTCACGGCGTTCAGCCGACAGCGGGGGCTCTCCCCCGAGGGCCGCTGCAAGTCGTTCTCGGCGGCGGCGGACGGCACCGCCTGGGCGGAGGGCGTCGGGCTGGTGCTGCTGGAGCGGCTCTCCGACGCCCGACGGCACGGGCACCCCGTCCTGGCCGTGCTGCGCGGCTCCGCCGTCAACTCCGACGGCGCGTCCAACGGTCTCACCGCACCCAACGGCCAGGCCCAACAGCGCCTGATCCAGCAGGCGTTGGCCGACGCACGGCTCCGTCCGGCCGATGTCGACGTGGTGGAGGCCCATGGCACGGGCACCACGCTGGGCGACCCCGTCGAGGCGGGTGCCCTGCTCGCCGCGTACGGGCAGGACCGCGAGGAGTCGTTGTGGCTGGGGTCGGTCAAGTCGAACCTCGGGCACACGCAGGCGGCCGCCGGGGTCGCCGGGGTCATCAAGATGGTGCAGGCCATGCGGCACGGGGAGATGCCCCGCACCCTGCACGCCGAGACACCCTCACCGCATGTCGACTGGGCCTCCGGGAAGGTGGAACTGCTCACCGCCGCCCGGCCGTGGCCGTCTGCGGCGGGCCGCCCTCGGCGGGCCGGGGTGTCCGCGTTCGGGATCGGCGGGACCAACGCGCACGTGATCCTGGAGGAGCCGCCGACCGCGCATCGCTCAGACACGGAGGAGCCGTCCGGTACTGCCCGGTCGGGCGCCGTGCCGTCCGACGCTCCCCGCTCTGGTGCCGAGCTGCCGCCGTCTCATGTGGACGACCACCTGGTTGCGCAGCCGCCGATCACGCCCGGCGTCGCCGCGCCGGGTGTTCCCTGGCTGCTCTCCGGGGCGGACGAGGGCGCGCTGCGCGCCCAGGCGCGCCGTCTCGCCGACCATCTGGACGCGCGGCCCGAACTGTCGCCGGCCGATGTCGGTGTCTCCCTGGCCGTGACGCGCTCGGCGTCGACACACCGGGCGATGGTCCCGCCGGGGGAACGGGCGCGGATGCTGGCCGCGTTGCGGATGCTGGCCGGGGAAGCCGTTGGAACCGCGGGCTCCGCTGGAGCGGGCACCACCGAGGCCGCACGTACCGCCGGTGGCGCCGGTATCGGTAGTGGCACCGCCGTCACCGCCGTCACCGGCACGGAACGGGCCGTCGCCGATCCCGCGCTCCGTACGGCCTTCCTGTTCACCGGCCAGGGTGCCCAACGTGCCCGTATGGGAGCAGAGTTGCGGTCGACGTACCCCGTCTTCGCCTCGGCTCACGACGAGGTGTGCCGGGCGTTGGAGGGTCACCTCGACATCCCCCTCGACGTGGTGCTCTCGGCCGCTGCGGGCACCCCGGAGGCCGCTCTGCTCGACCGTACGGACTTCACCCAGGCGGGGCTGTTCGCCTTCGAGGTCGCGCTGTTCCGGCTGCTGGAGTCCTGGGGTGTGCGCCCCGACTACCTGGCCGGGCACTCCATCGGTGAGCTGGTCGCCGCCCATGTCGCGGGTGTCCTGGACCTCGACGACGCGGCGGCCCTCGTCGCGGCGCGCGGCAGGCTGATGCAGGCGCTGCCGGCGGGCGGTGCGATGGTCGCGCTGCACGCGACGGAGGACGAAGTGCTCGCGGCGCTGGCCGACTTCGAGGGCCCGCACGGCGACGCAGACCCCGATGGCCGCGTGACCGCTGCCTCGACGCAGGACCCGCGCCCGACGGCGACCGGCTCCGGTGACGCACCGTCCCCGCCGTCGATCGCCTCCGCTGACGCATCGCGCCCGGTGGCGATCGCCTCCGTGAACGGGCCGCGCTCGGTGGTGATCTCCGGTGTGCGGGACGCGGTGCTCGCCGTGGCGGCCGGGTTCGAGGCCAGGGGCCGCCGGACCGTACGGCTGCGGGTGGGGCACGCCTTCCACTCGCCGCTCGTGGAGCCGATGCTGGACGACTTCCGCCGGGCCGCCGAGAAGGTGACCTTCCGGCCGCCCCGGATCCCCGTGGTCTCGGCGGTCACCGGCCGCCTCGCCGGGGCCGAGGAGCTGTGCTCACCCGAGTACTGGGTACGGCACGCCCGGCTGCCCGTCCGGTTCGCCGACACCGTGCGGTGGCTGGGCGACAACGGGGTGTCGGCCTTCCTGGAAGTCGGCCCCCACCCGGCGCTCACCACGGCCGCCGAGGACTGCCTGCCCGGCCCCGAGAACGGCACCACTCCCCTCTTCACCGCCGCCACGCGCGCCTGTGAGCCCGAACCGGAGACGCTGCTGTCGGCCGTGGCCCGGCTCCACGTACGCGGGGCGCCCGTCGAGTGGCCCACCGTGTTCGAGGGCGCCGGGGCGCGCCGCGTGGAGTTGCCGACGTACGCCTTCCAACGGCAGCGGTACTGGTTGGACGCGCCCCGGCTTCCGATCCGCACGCCGGAGGGCGACGGGCACCCGCTGCTGGGGCCCGCGTTCACGGTGCCGGACACCGGCCGGACCGTGCTCTCCGGGCGCCTCTCAGCGACGGCTCAGCCCTGGCTCGGCGACCATGTGGTCGGCGGGACGGTCCTCGTGCCGGCGACGGCGTTCGTCGAGCTGGCCGTCCGGGCGGGGGACGAGGTCGGCTGCGACGCCGTCGACGAGTTGGTGGTCCTGACGCCGCTGCCCCTGCCGCCGGGGACCGGCGTGACCGTCCAGGTCGTGGTGGGTGCCCCGGACGACTCCGGACGGCGGTCCGTCGACATCCACGCCCGCCCCGAAGCCTCCGCCGACACCGACGGCCCCGACCCCACCTGGACCCGGCACGCGACCGGGCTGTTGACCCGCACGGCCTCCGCGTCCACGCCGACGGAGGCGGGGGCGGGGGCGGGCCTCATGGAGTGGCCGCCCCGAGGCGCGGCCGAGATCGACCTCATCGACGCCTACGACACCCTCGCTGACGGCGGCCTCGCCTACGGCCCCGCCTTCCGAGGAGTACGGACGGCCTGGCGTATCGGTGACGAGCTGTACGCCGAAGTGCAGCTGAATGAGGGTGAGTTGGACGAGGCGGGCCGCTTCGGACTCCATCCCGCCCTGCTCGACTCGGCGGCGCATGCCGCACTGCTCACCCAAACCGCGACGGCCACTGCCACAGGGGCGGCAGCCGGCAGCGAAGCGGAAGCAGAAGCGGGTGCTGAGCCGGCGGCCGCCATCCACGTGCCGTTCACCTGGACCGGCGTGCGTCTGCACGCGTCCGGCGCGACGGAACTACGGGTACGAGTGCGTCGGACGGCCACGGGCGCGGTCACGTTGACGCTCGCCGACGCGACGGGCCGCCCGGTGGCCCACGTGGACTCCCTGACCACGCGCGAGCTTCCCGCCGGTACCTCCGACGCGGCGCAGGACGTGGCGCGACAGGCACTGTGGCGACCCGACTGGGTGACCGTGGAGCACGCCACCGAGACCGCCACGGACACCGGCACCGGCACCGGCAGCGGCACCGGCATGACAGCGGACACCACCGTCGTCACCGCTGTCGCCCCGACGACCGGCGCCGAGACCCCGCCGTCCGCCGTGCGTCTGCTGACCGCCCGCGTGCTGCGCGCCTTGCAGGACTGGCAGGACGACCCGGAGGCATCCGGCTCGCGCCTGGTGGTGGTGACGCGGGACGCCACCGCGGCGGAACCGGACCTTGCGGGTGCGGCCGTTTGGGGCCTGGTGCGCACGGCTCAGGCGGAGTTGCCCGGACGTGTCGTGCTGGTCGACATAGACGGCCGCCCCGAGTCCGAGCGGCTGCTGGCCGCCGCGGTGGCCACGGGCGAGCCCCAACTGTCCATCCGTGAAGGGAGACTGAGGGTTCCACGGCTGGTGTCGGCGGTACGGACGGATGCCGCCGATCCCCGTGAGCCGTCCGGGCCGAGCCCCTTCGACCTCGACCGCACCGTGCTGATCACCGGCGGCACCGGCGCGCTGGGCTCCGAACTCGCCCGCCATCTCGTCGCCTCCTACGGGGTACGGCATCTGCTGCTCACCTCCCGAAGCGGCCCGGACGCACCCGGCGCCGCGGAACTGCGGGCCTCGCTGGAGGAGTTGGGTGCCGAGGTGGCGATCGCGGCCTGCGACATGACGGACCCGGTCGCACAGGCCGAGCTGGTCAGGGGCTGTGAGCCCACCCTGGGCGCCGTGGTGCACGCGGCCGGGGTCCTGGACGACGGTGTCCTGGCAGGGCTGACGCCCGAACGGATGGCGACGGTGCTGCGGCCCAAGGCGGACGCGGCCTGGCGGCTGCACGAACTGACCCGGGATCTGAAGCTGTCGGCGTTCATCCTGTTCTCGTCGGCGTCCGGCCTGCTGGGCCGCCCCGGCCAGGGCAACTACGCGGCGGCGAACAGCGTCCTCGACGCCCTCGCCCACAGTCGCGCCGCCCAGGGGC
>NZ_LIQX01000323.1 GCF_001418475.1 Streptomyces ossamyceticus
CCGCCGTACGCCGGTGGTCCCCCCCCCGCACTCCGGAGGGACCACCGGCGTACGGCGGTGGCCCGCTCAGAGGTGCGCGAGCTTCTCCAGCACCGGCGCGGCCGCGCGGAGCGCCGCCCACTCGTCCTCGTCGAGCCCCTCCACGAGGGACGCGAGGAACGCGTTGCGTTTGCGGCGGCTCTCCTCGAGCATCGCCTCGGCACGCTCGGTCTGGGTGACCACCTTCTGCCGCCGGTCCTCGGGGTGCGGCTCCAGCTTCACCAGGCCCTTGCTCTCCAGCAGCGCGACGATGCGGGTCATCGACGGCGGCTGCACATGCTCCTTGCGGGCCAGCTCACCGGGGGTGGCGGTGCCGCAGCGGGCGAGCGTCCCGAGCACGGACATCTCCGTCGGGCTCAGTGACTCGTCGACCCGCTGGTGCTTCAACCGGCGGGACAGGCGCATCACGGCGGACCGCAGCGCGTTCACGGCGGCCTCGTCGTCGCCATGGGTCAGGTCAGGCATGTTCTTTAGCTTAACTCATTACTCTCGCTAAAGACCACCGGAGTCCCACCACCCCTGCCGTGAGTCCCACCACTCCTCTCACTCATACGAGTGACTAATACGGAGAACGCCACACGGTGGCCCGGAACGCGCCTGACCCTCGTACGCATGGGGACCACTGTGCTCAGCCTGCGGATAGACCGGGAACTGCTCGACCGGCTCCGGGACCACGCGGCGAAAAGGGGGATGAGCGTCCAGGACTACGTCATCGGGACGCTCATGCGGGACGACTTCGACCAGCGCTTCCAGACGGCCGTCGAGGAGACCGAGAAGTTCTACGGGGTCACGTGATCCACGGGGTCATGCGTCCCACGGGGGTCACGTGAGGCCCAGCGCCGGCATCAGGTAGTAGAAGCCGAAGACCGCCGCCACCACGTACATCGGGACCGGGACGTCCCGTCCGCGGCCGACGGCGAGGCGCAGGACGACGAACGTGATGAAGCCCATGCCGATGCCGTTGGTGATCGAGTAGGTGAACGGCATCATCACCATCGTCACGAAGGCCGGCACCGCGATCGTGTAGTCGGCCCAGTCGATCTCCCGGACCGAGCCCGCGAGGATCAGGAAGCCGACCGCGAGCAGCGCGGGGGTCGCCGCCTGGGACGGCACCATCGTGGCGACCGGCGTCAGGAACAGCGCGAGCCCGAAGAGGGCACCGGTGACGACGTTCGCGAAGCCGGTGCGCGCCCCCTCACCGACACCGGCCGTGGACTCCACGAAGCAGGTCGTGGCCGAGGAGGAGCTGGCGCCGCCGGCGGCGACCGCGATGCCGTCGACGAAGAGGACCTTGTTGATGCCGGGCATCTGGCCGTCCGCGTCGGTCAGCTTGGCCTCGTCGCCGACGCCCATGATCGTGCCCATCGCGTCGAAGAAGCACGACAGCAGCACGGTGAAGACGAAGAGGACGCCGGTCAGTATCCCGACCTTGCCGAAGCCGCCGAAGAGGCTGACCTCGCCGAGCAGCCCGAAGTCGGGGCCGGCGACGGGGTTGCCCGGCCACTTCGGGGTGGTGAGGCCCCAGGAGCCGGCGGGCAGCTTGGCGACCGCCTCGATGATCACGGCGAGCAGGGTCATGGTGACGATCGAGATGAGGATGGCGCCCGGCACCTTGCGCACGATCAGCGCCAGCGTCAGCAGCGCGCCGAGCACGAAGACGAGGACGGGCCACCCGTCGAGGTGACCGGTCGCGCCCAGCTGGAGCGGCACGGTGGTCTTGGCGACGTCCGGGATACGGGTGACGAAGCCGGAGTCCACGAGCCCGATCAGCATGATGAACAGGCCGATACCGATGGAGATGCCCTTGCGCAGGCCCAGCGGCACGGCGTTCATGACGCGCTCCCGCAGCCCCGTCGCCACCAGCAGCATCACCACGAACCCGGCGAGGACGACCATGCCCATCGCATCCGGCCACGACATGCGCGGCGCGAGCTGGAGCGCGACGACCGTGTTCACGCCGAGGCCCGCCGCCAACGCGATCGGCACATTGCCGATGACACCCATCAACAGCGTGGTGAACGCGGCGGTGACCGCGGTCGCGGTGACCAGCTGGCCGTAGTCCAGCTGATGCCCGTACATGTCCTTCGCGCTGCTCAGGATGATCGGGTTCAGCACGATGATGTACGCCATCGCGAAGAACGTGGCGAAGCCGCCTCGGACCTCCCGCGACAGCGTGCTGCCGCGCTCCGAGATCCTGAAATAACGGTCGAGAGTGCCCTGCGGGGACATACGGAACCTCATCCCCAACAGGTTCCCCCGTCTGTTGGAGTTTTCTACGAACAGAAGTGGCCAATCAGAAACCGTTTCAGTATGAACATATGATGCCGCAAACTCCATCTCCGCGCGTAGACCCGTGGGGCGCTGCGGTTTCCCGAGGCCACGAGGGGCCGCTCCGGGTGTGCTCGTAAGCTGTGCCCATGGCGAAGTGGACCCCCAAGCACGAGGCGCCGGAGCCCCTGGAGGGCCCCGTGGTGCCGACCATCATCGGCGGCACGATCCTGTGGTTCGTCCTCTTCGTCGTCCAGCTCCCGTTCTACGGGTGGTTCGAGGACCACGGCCGCACCTGGTGGGTGTGGACCTGCCTCGCGGGCGCCGGCCTCGGCCTGATCGGCATCTGGTACGTCAAGAAGCGCGACACGGCGATCAAGAGGGACGCGGCCCGCCAGGCCGGAACGGACGCGGAGACGGAGACGGAGACGGACGCGGACGCGCGGACCGCCGCCGGTGCCCCTGCGGACGGGACGACGGTCGAGCCCGCGAAGCCGGTGGAATCAGTGGAGTCGGAGACCGTTCCTAAAGACTGAGCGGGAGTGTGTCCTGTTGCCAGGACTCGTGCTCAGCCGGACGCCCCGAACGGTGTTGGGTGTCCTGGTCGCCCGCGTTCGCTCCGCGTCCGGCGCGCAGGGATCGTGTCCGTGGTCCGGGGATGCGGGGGCGGGGTCCCTCACGCCCGAGGATGCCTGGTGGGGCCTGGACGGTCCGATGCCCCGCACGATCACTCCGGTCGTGTGGGGGCGGTGCCGTCCGTCGCCGGACCGGGTGTCCCAGGGCGCGCCTTCCGATCGCCACGGCGGCCGCGTCGTGACGGGTGGTCTTCCTTGTCTTGGTGGTGAGGGGTTGTTGCCAGTGCTGGGCGCCCCAGCGGCTGGTGTAGGCGGGGTCGACGGCGACGACGGGAATGCCGAGTGCGGCCGCCATCGACACCAGCCGGGCCCGCAGCCTGGCCACCGGCATGCCGGAGACCAGGGTGCGGAACCGCTTGCGGCGGCCGTGCTTCTCACGGGTCGTCTCGGCGGTGAAGTCGAGGTCCTCGACGGCGAGGGCGAGGTGATGGCGGCGCGCCCAGTGCAGCAGGCCGGTCAGGGCGTGCCGGACCTGGGCGTCGCTGCCCGAGAGGTCGTAGCCGAACCGTCTGGGCGCGCCGCCCGGGTTGCCGTGTTCGTCCAGGCGCCAGGCGGCCAGGTGGTCGGCGTTGGTGTCCACCCCCACCAGGCCACCCGCACGGACCGCGGCCAGCGGCACGGTCTTGGCCGCGGGGTTGGTCCAGGAGGCGGTGAGGTACCAGCGGCCGCGTGCGGGGTCCTCGTGGATGCGGTACGCGACAGCCCGGTTGGCATGGATGCGGTCGGCCCACTGCTCACCCCGGTGCGCGAACCTCACCCGGGAGGCGAGGACGTAGCGGCCGTGCGGGGCGTTCGCCAGATACGCCAGCGGGGCGGGGAGTCTGAGGGAGATCTCCCCTTCGGGGGTGACGCGGATGGTCTCGTTGCCGAACCGTTTGCCGGACTCACCGTCCGCCTGGAGGAAGCGGCGCTCGGCCTGCCAGCGGGTGCGCCACTCCTCCTCGGTCAGCCGGGCGGCATCCAGGTGATGGCGGGTGGTCAGCAGCCGCTTCCCGCCCCGCACCACACGCACGACCCCGGCCTCCCAGCCCGCCCGGACCGCATGCAGCCGGTCGGTGAGCACGTGCAGACGGCGCGCTTTCGCATGCCACTCCCGCCTGCTCGCATAGCCACCCGGAGCGTGCTTGGTGCCCTTCTCGCCCACCGGCAGCGACAACCGGTGCGCGATCATGCGCACACCCGCTTCCAGCCGCTGGATGTGTGCGAGCTGCCCCCGCCGGGCCAGAGCCCACTGATCATGCGTGGCCTTCGTGATGCTGCCGGCCCAACGGGAGGACGACACCCCCGTCACAGCCCGCTTACGCGCCGCCCACCTCCCGGCGTCATGGTCCAACCCCACCGCACACCGCGTCTTCAGATCCCGGGAGGCGAGAGCTCCCAGATGGTCCCCCACCAGGCGGAGAACGTGCTCGTCCTCGGCGGTCAGGTGCTTGAGCCGGTCACGTACCGCCACACCCGACGGGCCGAGCGCGACGAACGGCGCCGCCAACTCCCGCAGCCCACCCATCCTCCACCACCCCCGCCCGCACCGACCGAACCCTCACCACGCCCAACGACCTGCACGGACGAAGGTCACACATTCGACTGAGGAACCCTCGTTCCCACCCATCAGGCCATGCGGGAAGCAGCCCGGGC
>NZ_LIQX01000324.1 GCF_001418475.1 Streptomyces ossamyceticus
GAAGCCACCGACCAGTCGTAGACCGGTGTCGCCCGGCGCGGCAACCGGACCACACATCACCACAGCCGGCGAAGGCTCCGTGCCCCGCGGTCGCCGACGGCGCGGGCGCTCCACGGGAGACCCGTACTTGTAACCGGGGAGTCACGGGCGGGGCGGGTGGGTCAGGGCCGTCCGCCCCGCCCGCATCCGCACCGCATGCTCATTCGTCCGCACGTCATACGTCATCAGCTTCGGCAGAGACACCGCCAACACCCCCACCGCCGCCACACACAACACCCCACCGGCCCACACGGACGCCCGCACCGACGTCCACGCCGCCATCGCCCCCGCCCGTACCTGCCCCAGCTGGGGCCCCACGGAGTACGAGAGCAGCTCGATCCCGGCGAGCCGCCCCCGCAACTCGTCGGGGATGGTCTGGTTCCACATGGCCGCCCGGAAGATCCCGCTGATCATGTCGAAGCCCCCGCCCAGCACGAGGAACGCCAGCACCAGCCACACCTCACGCACCAGCCCCGCCGCCACCACGGACAGCCCCCACAGCGCCGCCGCCAGCACCACCATCCGCCCGTGCCGATGTACTCGGGACGTCCACCCGCTGGTCAACGTCACCAGCAGCGCCCCGGCGGGCAGCGCCGCGTACATCAGCCCCAGCGACCACTCCGCGTCCAACTCGTCCGCGAGGAACGGCAGTAGGGCCAACGGCATCGCCAGGAACATGGCGGCGAGATCGACGGCGTACGTACCGAGCAGCTCCTTCCGGCTCCACGCGTACCGCGCGCCCTCCGCGATCGACCGCCACGACGGCTTCGCGGCCTCGTGCGAGGCGGGGGAGGGCGCCAGCCCCACGGCCAGGGCGACGGAGACGACGAACGTCGCGAGATCCGCCGCGTACGCCCAGCCGAGCCCGGCGTACGCGACGACCACGCCGGCGAGGGCGGGCGCGGCGACGCCGCCGACGGTCCACCGCAGCGAGTTGAGGGAGGCGGCGGCCGGGAGATGCTCGTGCGGGACGATCCGGGGGACGATGGAGTCGAGGGCCGGCCGTTGCACCGCGACGAGCGCGGAGGAGAGGGCGGCGACGAGGTACAGCGGCCACACCAGCGGCTCGGGCAGCAACGCGTTCACGAGAAGCGCCGCGCACAGCAGCCCCTGCCCGACCTCGGTCCACAGGATCAGCGCCCGCTTGTCGAGGGCGTCCGCGAGGGCCCCGCCGTAGAGCCCGAACACGATGAGCGGTACGAGTTCGACGGCGCCGATGGCCCCGACCGCCGCGACCGACCCCGTCAGCTCCTTCATCTGCACGGGCAGCGCGACGAAGGTCAGAAAGCTCCCGAAGTTGGTGATCAGCCCGGCCACCCACATCCGCCGGAAGTCCACGGACACCCGCCAGGGAGCGAGATCGGGCAACAACGAAACGAGCCGCGCGGCAACGCCGGAGGGCGAGGGCGCGGGCGGTGCAGCGGGCGAGGCTGAAGCGGAGGGGGAGGGCGCCGTAGGAGAGGAGGGCGCGGGCGACGCCGTGGAGGAAGGCGGCGTAGGGGGAGCGGCTGCGGGCGGAGCCGACGGCGAGGGAACGGCCGCTGGTGAACGCGTGGTCGAGGCATCGGCAGAGACGTACTCGTCGTCATCGGGTCTACTCACGCCGCCCCATGCTCAGCCGCGCCACCGCCTGGAGCAACCAGTTTTTTGAGGCCCCACCCACTTCCAGCCGGGCCCTGACCGGCCCTCGAACCGGTCCGTCCCTGTCCTTGTATGCGCGCGGTTGCCGAACCGCCTCACCCACCGCCTCCCACGTCGCCCCTCCACCCCCGCTGCGCGCAGCGGCGTCCGGTCCGCCGAGGGCTGCTGACGCGGGCGAGCCGGGGTGGCCGGGTGGGCCCGACCCGTCACCACCGGGCCGGCGGTGGGGACGCCAGATGGTCCGCCAGGCGCGACAGGCGGTCACGCAACCCGCCCCGCCCCCTCCGCCGGGGCACCACGTTC
>NZ_LIQX01000325.1 GCF_001418475.1 Streptomyces ossamyceticus
CGGCCCCTCGGCGCGTGCGGGCGGCAACCCCGAGGCAACCCGGCGGAGCCCTGCGGCGCCGCCGGGCCGCCCCGACCTCAGCTGCGCCAGTCGTACGCGGCGAGCCTCCACTTCGAGCCGACCCGGACGTAGTACTTCCCGGCGAGCCGTTTGAAGGTCACCTGGTTCACGGTGCCCGTGTACGTCACCAGGCCGCCGGCGTACGGCCCGTCGAGGAATCCGTCGGCCTGCCCGAAGGTCTCCTGGCCGACGATGCCGTCGATGTCCTCCAACTCCTCCTGCGCCTGCCAGTACTTCGTCGCCGAGCGCGTCTTCCAGCCGAAGATCCCGTCGATGTCCCACGGGGTGAAGGTGTGCAGCGTGCCGCCGGAGTCCTTCCACTTGGCGCCGTCGGCGTAGAGCACGCTCTGCCACAGCCGGGTCGCGTTGCTCCTGGAGTGGCTGTTCACGGACAGCGTGCCCTCGTCGCCCCAGTCGTTGTACGCGGCGCCCGAACCGTCGACGGCATGCGGCCCGGAGGCCGTGGCGAGCGGAGCGGCGGCACCGAGCGCGAGCCCGGCCGAGGCCGTCACGGCGGCGGCCACGAGCAGCAGCCTGGCCTTGAGTTGCATGTGATCCCCCTGGTCCCCGTACGACCTTCCGACCGTCACGACGCACCGGACGCCGGTGCCGCTTCCGCAACCCTGTTCGACGCGGGTGGCCGTGTCTGTGCGGTGGTCGCGTTGATGTGCTGACGAGTTCGAGGATTTACCGACGATCGGCTCGGCACCAGGGCTAACGTGAGCTTTTGGGACGGTCCGGGACGGCCCGCGCGGGGATCTGTCATTCCGCCCGGAAAGCCGGGATGGCGGTGGGACACTGGACCACGGACCGGCAGGGGGCGCGCGAGGGGGTGCGCCCGGCCCGAAATGCTCCCGCACGCCCCTTTTCCGGGAACTGGCATCCCGGCAGGGCGCATCCCAATGGGTAGGCCAGGACGGGGTGCGGAAGGGGGCCTCGGGCTCGGTCACGGACCAGGATTCAGTGGATTCAGTGGATTCAGCGAGGGCATCATGCGCGGCACACGGATAGTCGGCACGGGGGGCATGGACAGAGACGCTCGCGGGGAAGAGGGGGGAATCAATGCCTCGTTGGAGGGCCTTGCCGGATGAACTCGATCCACAGGTCAAGGAGTTCGCGAGTCAGCTGCGCAGACTCGTCGACCGCGGTGGACTGAGCATCGCCGCGGTGGCCGACCGTACGGGCTACAGCAAGACGTCATGGGAGAGGTATCTCAACGGAAGACTGCTCGCGCCGAAGGGCGCGATCGTCGCGTTGGCCGAGGTGACCGGCACCAACCCCGTCCATCTGACGACCATGTGGGAGTTGGCCGAGCGTGCCTGGAGCCGCTCGGAGATGCGCCACGACATGACCATGGAGGCCATCCGTATCTCCCAGGCGCGCGCCGCGCTGGGCGAGACCGGGGGCCAGGCGATCGTCAGGGGCGGCCAGAACGCCAGGGCGGGCCGGAGCGTGACGGCGACACCGGGCATCGCGGGTCCGGCGGGTGTCTCGCCGACGGTTCCGCCGCAGCCGCGTGGGCCGGAGGAGGAGCGCACATCTCGCCCGCCGTACGGGAGTTCGACCACATCACCCTCCTCGTCCTCGTCCTCGTCGTCGTCGCGGTACGGCGGTGGGCCGGGGGCGGCCGCGAGTGCTCCCCGCGTCAACTGGGGGGCCACCTCGCCCTCGTCCACCTCGGGGTCGGCCGGAGCGCCCTCCACTCCGCAGACCCCGGCCGCTGCGGTCTCGTCGGCGTCGTCGGCGTCCTCGGCGTCCTCGGCGTCGTCGGGGTCGGCGGCCCGCGCGGGTGGTGGTGCGGCGGCTCCGTCCGGTGTCTTCGGCCCGCCGCCCGGCGGCACGGGCCGTCCCGACGGCGGCGACTCGGGGGCCGGGCGGCGCGTGACGATGTTCCTCGCGGGAGCCGTGGGGGCGCTCGTCGTGATCGCGGCGGCGTTCTTCCTCACCCAAGGGGGCGGCGGGAGCGAGGCCGACAACAAGCCGCCGGCGAACGCCTCGACCGGGGCCGGCACGGAACCCGACCTCCCGGCCGGCGTCAAGTGCGCGGGGGCCGACTGCACCGGCAAGGACCCCGAGACCATGGGGTGCACGACGGGTGTCGTGAAGACCGCGGACGAGGCCACCGTCGGCACGGCCCGGGTCGAGGTCCGCTACAGCGTGAACTGCCGCGCGGCCTGGGCCCGCATCACGCTGGCGACCCAGGGCGACAAGGTGCGCGTGACGGCCGGCAAGGTCAAGGAGACGGCGGCGGTCGAAAAGGCCGGCGACAACATCGCGTACACGTCGATGGTCGCGGTCAAGGACGCGGGCGACGCCACGGCATGCGTGACGCTTGCAACGGGCGAGGAGGGCTGCACGAACTGAGCGGCCGGCGGGGCCGGCCGCTCAGTTCGTGCA
>NZ_LIQX01000326.1:0-425 GCF_001418475.1 Streptomyces ossamyceticus
CCCACGACGAGCCCGCCGCGCTCTCCGACACCGCGAACGCCGTGGTCGTCGTGGGAGGGGCGCGGTGCGGGCGCCCCGTCCTTGCGTTCGGCGTCGAGGGCGTCCGGCTCGTCGGCGGCGGTCGAGGGGTGGGCGGCGAGCCAGCGCTGGATGGCGATGCGGGCGGCGGGGGTGTGGGCGTGCTCCAGCCACTCCCTGGAGGGCTCGGAGGCGGGGTCCTGGCCCATGAGGAGCTGGACGGTGTCGCCGTCCCTCAGGACCGTGCTCAGCGTCGCCAGACGGCCGTTGACGCGGGCGCCGATACAGGCGTGCGCGTCCTCGCCGTACTGGGCGTAGGCGGCGTCCACGCAACTGGCGCCCTCGGGGAGGCCCAGGGTGCCGCCGTCGGGCCGGAAGACGGTGATCTCGCGGTCCTGGGCGAGGTC
>NZ_LIQX01000326.1:432-5324 GCF_001418475.1 Streptomyces ossamyceticus
GCGCTCGCCGTCGCCGTCGGCCCGCTCACCGTCGGTCTGGTCCTCGGCGGGGGCGGCGTAGGGGTTGCCGAGCGCGACGACCCCGGCCTCGGCGACCTTGTGCATCTGGTGGGTGCGGATGAGGACTTCGGCGACCTGCCCGTCGTCGCGGGCGACGGCCGTGTGCAGCGACTGGTACAGGTTGAACTTCGGTACGGCGATGAAGTCCTTGAACTCCGAGACCACCGGGGTGAGACAGGTGTGCAGTTCGCCGAGGACGGCGTAGCAGTCGGCGTCCTCGTTGACGAGGACGAGCAGCCGCCCGAAGTCGGTGCCGCGCAGCTGTCCGCGTTTTCGCGAGACCCGGTGCAGGGAGACGAAGTGGCGCGGCCGGATCAGGACTTCGGCCTGGATGCCGGCCTCGCGCAGGACCCCGCGCACGTCTTCGGCGATCTCGGCGAGCGGGTCGCTCTCCCGGGCGGCGTTGTCGGCGATCAGGCCGCGGGTGTGGGCGTACTCCTCGGGGTGGAGGATCGCGAAGACGAGGTCCTCCAGTTCCGTCTTGAGGGCCTGGACGCCGAGGCGTTCGGCGAGGGGGATCAGCACGTCCCGGGTGACCTTGGCGATGCGTTCCTGCTTCTCGGGGCGCATCACGCCGAGGGTGCGCATGTTGTGCAGCCGGTCGGCGAGTTTGATCGACATCACGCGGACGTCGTTGCCGGTGGCGACGAGCATCTTGCGGAAGGTCTCGGACTCGGCGGCGGCGCCGTAGTCGACCTTCTCCAGCTTGGTGACGCCGTCGACGAGGTAGCGCACCTCCTCGCCGAACTGCTCGCGCACCTGATCGAGCGTCACGTCCGTGTCCTCGACGGTGTCGTGGAGCAGAGAGGCCGTCAGGGTCGTGGTCTCCGCGCCGAGTTCGGCGAGGATCAGCGTAACGGCGAGCGGGTGGGTGATGTACGGCTCGCCGCTCTTGCGCATCTGGCCGCGGTGCGAGGACTCGGCGAGCACGTACGCCCGGCGCAGCGGTTCCAGGTCGGCGTCGGGGTGGTGGGCGCGGTGGGCCTCGGCGACATGGCTGATGGCGTCGGGCAACCGGTCACGGGTGGCCGGCCCCAGCAGTGCGGCACGGCCCAGACGGCGCAGGTCGATACGAGCCCGGCCCTTCCTGCGGTGCGCTGCGGGCGGCGCAGGGGCGGGCGATACGGCGGGGTTCGTGGCCTCCGCGCTCATGGGCACCTCCGGCTGCGTGGACCGGCGGACGGGTGCCCCATGGCGTGCGGCGGCTCAGGGATCGTGTCGTTCCCCCGTCCGTGCCGGTGCTTGATGCTACCGAGCCCATCACGCCCACTTGACCGCCTCTCGGCGAGCGTGAAACGGATCACCCATTAGAGCGAAGGTTCCGGTGTTTGCGGTTTCGAGCCACGCGACCCCGGCCCTGCCTGGGATTCGCACCCCTGAGCAGGGAGTCGACTCGTACACCTGTGGCATCCGGGACCCGCATACCACTGTGTCGAGCCTCACATGACTCAACGCACGGCGTTTTCGAGCCAGTTGGCGTCGAGCTCGCCTTCGGCGACGATCACGGCGGGGCCGGTCATCTCGATCTCACCGTCGGGCCGTTCGGTGATGACGAGGGTTCCGCCGGGCACGTCGACCGTGTACGTGGCGGGGGTGCCCGTCTCGGCCGGGTCGGCGCCGTCGCGGCGGGCCGCGGCGACGGCGACGGCGCACGCGCCCGTGCCGCACGACCGGGTCTCGCCGGAGCCGCGCTCGTGGACGCGCATCGCCACATGGCGCGGGCCCCGGTCGACGACGAACTCGACGTTGACCCCGTCCGGGTAGGCGGCGGCCGGGCTGAAGGGGGGCGGGTCGTACAGGTCACCGGCGTCGGAGAGGTCGTCGACGAAGGCCACGGCGTGCGGGTTGCCCATGTTGACGTTGCGCGCGGACCAGCTGCGGTCGCCGACGCTCACCGTGACGTCGCCCTCGGGGAGGCGTGCCGTGCCCATGCCGACGGTGACGTCGCCGTCCTTGGCGATGTGGACGCTCTTGACGCCCCCGCGCGTGGCGACGGCGAGGTCGCCCTCGGTGACTTGCCCGGCGTGCTGGAGGTAGCGGGCGAAGACCCGGACGCCGTTCCCGCACATCTCGGCGATCGATCCGTCGCCGTTGCGGTAGTCCATGAACCATTCGGCCTCGGCGGCCATGCCCGCGGCCTCCGGGTGCGCGGCCGACCGTACGACGTGCAGCACGCCGTCGCCCCCGATGCCCGCGCGGCGGTCGCACAGCGCGGCGACGGCGGCGGGAGTGAGGTCGATGAGGTTCTCGGGGTCGGGGACGATCACGAAGTCGTTCTCGGTCCCGTGCCCCTTGAGGAAGGCGATCCGCGTGCTCATTCCTCGATCGTACGGGGTGGAGGGGTCGTCCCCGCCGGGCACCGACTTCCGGGGGCGCCCGCCCGCCGGCCTAGCGCCCTTCTGACGGATTTCCGTGGGAGAAGGAGCGGCGTTCGGTGCGTGCTCTGGGGTACCCCCTGCTCGAAGAGCTTGGGGGAGTGCCGGGCGTCGCGACGCCGCGGAGATCCGTCAGAAGGGCCCTAGCGCAGCCGGGCCACGCGCCAGACGGCCAGAACAACCACGGCGGCGAGCACCAGGGCGTATCCGAGGGCGACCCGCCAGTCCGGGCGGCGTCCGGAGCCCCGCGCGGGCAGGCCGGGCCACGTGTAACCCACACGGCGTGCGGCCATCATGCCCCAGCCGCCGGCGGTGGAGCAGATCAGCAGACCGAGCATGGCGACCACGGCACCGCCGTCGCCGAACTCGAAGGCGAGCGGGAAGGCGAACATCAGGGAGCCGACCGCGCCGAGGCCGACGATGGGCGCCAGCTGCCACAGACGGAGCCTGCGCTGGGGGCGCAGCTCGACCTCGACCTCCGGCGCGGACATCTCGTCCGGTTCCGGTCCGTCGTCGGTCACGCCGTCCGGAGTCTGGTCGTCCGGCCCGTCGGGGCTCAGCGGACCGCTGTCGAGGTCCAGTGCGTACCCCTCGGTAACCAGCTGGTCCGCGTCATCCGCGGTGTCGTGCTCCGCGCCTTGTGCGGTGTCGCGAGGGCCGGCCTCCATCGCCACGCGCCCTCCCAACTCGGACTCCACTTGGTCGATCGAAGCTCGATGATGGCACGCTCCCGGAGGCCGGGATGACCGCCGGGGCGACCCGATGCCATGACGTGATCAGGCTGTGACCGGTCGTTCGATCAACGCCATTGCGAGCTGCGGGAGTTCCGCCCGGTCCGCGACACCCCCCTTGAGCCAATGCACCCGCGGGTCGCGCCTGAACCATGAATCCTGACGGCGCGCGAAGCGCTTGGTGGCACGAACCGTCTCGGCACGCGCCTCGTCCATGGTGCATTGTCCGGCCAGGGCCGTGAGGACCTGCTGGTAGCCGAGCGCCCGCGACGCCGTACGCCCTTCGCGCAACCCTTGCGCCTCCAGTGCGCGCACTTCGTCGACCAGTCCGGCGTCCCACATGCGGTCGACGCGGGCCGCGATGCGCTCGTCGAGTTCAGGACGGGCCACGTCGACACCGATCTGCACGGTGTCGTAGACCGAGTCGTGGCCCGGCAGGTTGGCGGTGAAGGGCTTCCCGGTGATCTCGATCACCTCGAGGGCCCGGACGATACGGCGGCCGTTGCTGGGCAGGATGGCGTGGGCGGCCCCGGGGTCGGCGGCGGCGAGCCGGGCATGCAGGGCGCCGGAGCCCCGCAGGGTCAGCTCCTCCTCCAGACGGGCCCTGACCTCGGGATCCGTGCCGGGGAACTCCAGGTTGTCGACGGCGCCCCGGACGTACAGGCCGGAGCCGCCCACCAGGATGGGCCAGCGCCCCTCGGCGAGGAGCGCGTCGATACGCGCCCTGGCGAGCCGCTGGTACTCGGCGACGCTGGCGGTGACCGTGACGTCCCAGATGTCCAGGAGATGGTGGGGGACTCCGTCGCGCTCCTCGGGGGTCAGCTTGGCGGTGCCGATGTCCATCCCCCGGTAGAGCTGCATGGAATCGGCGTTGACGACCTCGCCGCCGAGGCGCTGGGCCAGAAAGACACCCAGATCGGACTTGCCCGCCGCGGTCGGGCCGACGACGGCGATGACCCGCGGGGCGGGAACTGCGCTACTCACTGCCCCAGTCTCGCAAACCTCGGGGCCCCATCTCGAACGAGCTACGTGACGCGAGGCGAGCGGGGTCGTTGCGTGTTGCGTGTTCTGAGCGCCGGTTTCGAGTGCCGGCGACCCGGTTGACGCAATCGGACGCTCCGGGAAGGCGCGGGAATTAGTCCGCATGAGTAGCATTGAGGTTGATATGGGCGTTTTTTCGCTGTTCCGTCGCAAGGCGAAGGGCTCGGAGGAGGCCGTCGAGGCGACCCCCGCGGTGACCACCGGGACCGGGACGGAAGAGTCGGACGAGGCGAAGGGATCTGCTGAGGCCGCCCAGCCGGAAGCCGACACCGAGGACGAGGCGAAGGACGCCGTGGCGGAGGTGGTCGACGCGGCGGACGATGTCGAGATCCCCCAGCAGCAGACCGCCGAGAAGGCCGCCGACAACGAGGCCAGTGAGGGCGCCCGCAAGTGATGATCCGCGCGGGAAGGTGAACCATGGGTCTTCTGCACAGTATGAAAACCAGACTCTCCCCGGCCAAGGAGAAGGTCTCGCACCTCGCACAGAAGCACGAGGGCAAGATCCACCACGGTCTCGACAAGGCCGCGCACGCGGTCGACAGGAAGACCAAGGGCAAGTACAGCCACAAGATCCAGTCGGGCACGGGCAAGGCGAAGCACGCCATGGACCGACTCGCGCACAAGGAAGACGGCGGCGGCACCCCGCCCCCACCCCCGGCCGGCGGGGCCACGCCACCAACTGTCT
>NZ_LIQX01000327.1 GCF_001418475.1 Streptomyces ossamyceticus
GGTCAGTTGTGTGGTGTGGCGATGGCGGCGAGTTCGGTGCCGGGGCGGACGGTGAGTCCGTTCATGCCGTAGATGATCGTTCCGGTGGCGTTGGCGGTGACCTTGTGTTCGGTGCCGTCGACGGGGTCGATGATGCGGCCGATGGTCTGTCCCTCGGTCACGTCGTCGCCGGTGACCGCGTCCGGGTACCACAGTCCGGTGGTCTCGGAGGCGGCCTCGCCGGCCCAGATCCAGTCACGGGGCCGGGCGGTCGGCGGCTTGACGTGTGCGGATGCCCCGATGACGCCGAGGTGGTGCAGGATCCGGTGGAGGGCGTCGAGGAGCCTGCCCACGGTGTCCGGGTGCCGGTCGCCGAGTTGGCCGGTCTCGACGAGGATCGCGGGGATGCCCTGGCGGTTGGCGGCGGCGTGGCTGTTGCCGCCCTCGGGGCTGGTGCCGAAGATGACCCGCTCGTATCCCACCGCATGCGCCAGGGCCCGGTTCCTGGCGTCGAGTTCGGTGTCGCCCGTGCGGCGGTAGCCGACGAAGTCGAGCAGGTGCTGGTCGATGCCGCCGCTGTGCAGGTCCACGTAGGCGTCGGCGCCGTCGAGGAGGTGCGCGAACAGCCAGGCCGCCATCCGGTCGGTGGGGCCGCCGTCCGGGTCGCCGGGGAAGACGCGGTTGATGTTCACACCGTCCAGGGGCGAGATGTTGAGCCTGCCGCCGTAGACCGCCGGCGGATTGGACACCGGACAGATCACCACCTGCCCGGCGACCTCCTCCGGCTCCAGCAGCCCGGCCAGGCGGGTCGTGGCGTCGACACCGACGAACTCACCGCCGTGGACCCCACCGGTGATCACGACCCGGGGACCGGGACGGGCACCGTTGACGAGGATCAGCGGCACCTCGACCGTGGTGGTGCCCAGGTCGGCGGGCAGAACCCCGCGCGTCTTGCGGCCGGGCTCGGCCCGCAGCGTACCGATGGTCAGAGTCATGACTTACCTCGTTCGGACTCAGGCCGCGGCGCGGTCGACGGTGGATATGAAGTCGATGGGCTGGGCGGAGGTGCCGTCCAGCGCGAGGTCGGCGGCGATGTCGCCGAAGGCCGGGGCGAGCTTGAAGCCGTGGCCGGAGAAACCGGCGAGCAGGACGACGCTCTCGGCGCCGGGCAGCGGGCCGACCAGCGGGCGGCTGCTCTTGGTGTAGCCCTCCATGAAGACGGACAGGCGCGTCGGGTCGGGGTGCAGGTCCGGCGCGTAGCGGCCGATCAGCTCGGCGAAGATGTCCAACTCCTCCGGCTGCACCGTCCGGTCCAGTTGGTTCGGGTCGCCCGCGTGCTTGTGCAGGGCCTGGGAGAGGCCGAGCTTGACCGACACTCCGTCCGGCGAGGGCAGGCCGTAGAAGTGGGTGGGCGCGGTGCGGATGAACGCGGGGCGCTCCTCGCCGAACCAGGCGTCGGTGGTGGGCACGAACCAGGCGCTGATCAGGCGGCGGACCTCCACCTCCCACGGCAGGTCGGGCAGCAGGTCGTTGACCCAGGGGCCCGGAGTGACCACGGCCGCGTCGAAGCGCTCACTGCCGGCGTCGGTGCGGATCTCGACACCGTTCGCGACGGGGACGATCTCACGGACCGTGGTGTAGCGGTGGATGACGGCGCCCAGCTGCTCGGCGCGGCGGGCGGCGGTCTGGATGGTCAGCTCGGGGCGGATGAGCCCGGCGCGGCGGTCCAGGACTGCCGCGTCGCCGTCCTCCAGCCGGTACTGCGGGAACCGCTTGGCGAGGGCCTCGGCGTCCAGGACCTCGTGGTCGAGGCCGTGCTCGGCGATGGACTCCAGGACGGTGGCCATCTGCTGCTGCTCGGTCGGCCCCATCAGCAGGCATCCGGTCAGACGGCGCAGTTCGCGGCCGGTCTCCTGCTGGAGCTGCTCCCACAGGGTGTCGGCGTGCTTGAGGAGCGGGACGTAGCGGGAGTCCTCGAAGTGGGCGCTCCGGAAGATCCGGGTCTCGCCGCCGGCGGCGCTGCGGTCGTGGCCGGGGGCGTACCGGTCGTATCCGACGACTTCGGCGCCGCGGGCGGCCAGCCGCCAGGCGGCCTGGCTGCCCATCGTTCCGACGCCGACGACGGCGACCCGCTTCCTGGCAGCAGACACAGGACTTTCCTTTCGTACCGTCGAGGCGCATGCTGGCCTCGACGCGAGGATGTTCGTTTCGAGTGGGTTTGGACGGGGGCTGTGTCCTCCGGGGACCCAGGGCTCGCATCCGTCCGCTTCTCGGAGTCGCTCCGGCTCTCTCTTGGACCTTCACTCGGGGAGCCGTGCCACATTGTGGAACGCTGTGCTAGAATCTGGCACAGACAATGACAGTGGCACGGAGGGGAGTCAAGAGGGTGTTCACAGAAAATTCCGTGGACCAACGGGGGAAAAACGGATGGAAATGAAGAGCGTCACCAGGTCGCTACGCATCCTGGAAGCCGTCGCGCAGCATCAGCCGGTGACCGTGGGGGAGTTGACGAAACTCTTCGGCCTACCGAAGTCCACGGTGCAGCGCACCCTGGTCACCCTGGCCGAAGCCGGCTGGCTGCGGGCCAACCGCAAGGACACCACCCGCTGGGAGATCGGCGCACGCGTCCTGGCCGTACGACCGGCCGCGCTACAGGGCTCCAGCCTGTTCGCCGCCGCCCGCGAGCCCATGATGCAGCTGCGGGACCAGGTCGACGAGACGATCCATCTGTCGGTGCCCGACGCCCTGGACGGCATGGTCGTCGTCGACCGCGTCGACTGCGCGCAGGCCGTGCGCACCTTCCACACGATCGGCGATCTGTCACCGCTGCACGCGACCGCCGTGGGCCGCGCCGTGCTCGCCCACCTCCCCAAGCGGGACGTCGAGGAGTTCATCGCGGGCGGCCTGGAGCGCTTCAGCGACACCACCCCGGTCGACCCCACCGAGCTGCGCACCGAGCTGGACCGGATCCGCACCGACGGGTACGCGGTCAACCACAACCAGTTCCGGCCTGGCGTCTGCGCCGTCGCCGCGCCCGTCCTGGACGAGGACGGCACCCCCCTGGCCGCCGTGGCCATCTCCATGCCCGACTCCCGCTACGACGCCGAACGGACACCCGAGTGGGGCCGGCTCGTCGCCGACACGACCGCGGAGATCGCGCGGCGCCGCCTGGGCGCCTGACGCAGCCACCGCCCTGTGCCCGGCCGGGGGAACCGGGCACAGGGCGATCGCATCTCGCGGCACGGTATGGCCTGGTCGGGGCCATCGCTGCCCATCGCCGCGAGGGCACCGGATTCCCGCTCCCCCGTCGACGCCGATCCGAACCTCGGACAGCCGACGAGTGTGCGTGCCATATTGTGGAACGCCATGCTAGAATCCGGCACGATCTTGTGTGGGCCCCCAGGGGGCCAGGACATGAACAGGACGACCTCGCCGACCTGAGGGGGCACCGGATGGAGATGAAGAGCGTCACCAGGTCGCTACGCATCCTGGAAGCCGTCGCCCGGCATCAGCCGGTGACAGTAGGGGAGTTGACGAAACTCTTCGGGCTCCCGAAGTCCACCGTGCAACGCACCTTGCTGACTCTCAACGAGGCGGGCTGGCTGCGGGCCAACCGCAAGGACACCACCCGCTGGGAGATCGGTGCGCGGGTCCTCGCCGTACGACCGGCCGCGCTACAGGGCTCCAGCCTGTTCGCGGCCGCCCGCGACCCGATGATCCGGCTTCGTGACGTGCTCAACGAGACCATCCACCTCTCGGTGCCCGACGCGCTCCAGGGCATGGTCGTCGTCGACCGCGTCGACTGCGACCACGCGGTGCGCACCTTCCACGCCATCGGCGACGCCTCGCCGCTGCACGCCACAGCCGCCGGCCACGCGGTCCTCGCCCATCTCCCCGCGTCCGATGTCAACGAGATCGCGACGGGCATCCTCGAGGGCTACGGCGAGGAGACCATCACGGACCCCGGGGAACTGCGCGCGGAACTGCGCCGCGTCAAGGACCGCGGATACGCCGTCAACCACAACCAGTACCTCCAGGGCGTCTGCGCCATCGCCGCCCCCGTCCTCGACGGTGACGGCGTCCCGCTGGCCGCCGTGGCGGTCTCCCTGCCCGACTCCCGCTTCGACGCCGGCCGGCTCCCCGAGCTGGGACGGCTGGTGACCGACACCGCGGCGGAGATCACCGCCCGCCACCCGCGCTGAGGAACCCCGCGCGGGCAGGGCGCGGCGCCGCGGCAGTCGTCCGACCGGCGCCGCGTCACCGCTGTCACCCGACGGGCACCGCGAGGTACTGGTACTCCAGGAACTCGTCGATGCCGACCCTGCCGCCCTCGCGGCCGAGCCCCGACTGCTTGACACCGCCGAAGGGCGCCGCCGGGTTGGACACCAGACCGGTGTTGAGGCCGACCATGCCGACCTCCAGGCGCTCGCTGACGCGCAGGGCGCGGTCCAGGCCCTCGGTGAAGACATAACCGACGAGCCCCCACGGGGTGTCGTTGGCCCGGCGGACCACCTCGTCCTCGTCGTCGAAGGTGAGGATCGCCGCGACCGGGCCGAAGATCTCGGTGTCCATCAGACGGCTGCCGGAGTCGACGCCGGTGAGCACCGTCGGCGGGTAGAAGGATCCCGGACCCTCCGGGGTACGGCCGCCGACCAGCACCCGGGCACCGCGCTCGACCGCGTCGGCGACCAGTTCCTCGACCTTGCCCCGACCGTTGCGGTCGATCAGCGGACCGACGTCGACACCGTCGCGCGTACCGGGGCCCACGATCAGCGCGCCCATGCGCTCGGCCAGCCGCCTTCCGAACTCCTCCACCACGGAGGTGTGCACGAAGAAGCGGTTGGCGGCGGTGCACGCCTCGCCCATGTTGCGCATCTTGGCGACCATCGCGCCGTCCACGGCCTTGTCCAGGTCCGCGTCCTCGAACACGATGAACGGCGCGTTCCCGCCCAGTTCCATGGACGTGCGCACCACCGCGTCCGCGCTCTGGGCGAGCAGCAGGCGGCCGACACCCGTGGAGCCGGTGAAGGACAGCTTGCGAATCCGCCCGCCGCGCAGGAGCGGTTCGCACACCTCCCCCGCACGGGAGGTGGTGACGACGTTCAGCACGCCGTCGGGCAGCCCGGCCTCCTTGAGGATGGCGGCGAGGGCAAGGCTGGAGAGCGGGGTCTGGGGAGCCGGCTTGAGCACCATCGTGCAGCCCGCGGCGATCGCCGGGCCGATCTTGCGGGTGCCCATGGCCAGCGGGAAGTTCCACGGGGTGATCAGCAGACAGGGGCCCACCGGGCGGCGGGAGAGCAGCATCCGGTTGCGGCCGTCGGGCAGGGTGCCGTGGCCGCCGTCGATCCGGACGGCCTCCTCGGAGAACCAGCGGAAGAACTCGGCGGCGTACGCCACCTCTCCCCTGGCCTCGGCGAGCGGCTTGCCCATCTCGGCGGTCATCAGATGGGCCAGCTCGTCGGTGCGCTCGACGATGATCTCGTAGGCCCGGCGCAGGATCTCGCTGCGGGCCCGGGGTGCCGTACGGGCCCACTTCTCCTGCGCGGCGACGGCCGCGTCCTCGGCGCGCTGCGCGTCCTTGGGGCCCGCGTCGGCGACATGGCAGAGGATCTCGCCGGTCGCGGGGTCGTCGACGGCCATGGTGGCGCCGTCCGCGGCGTCGACCCAGGCGCCGCCGATGAACAACTGTGTGGGTGTGTCGGTCATGGGGTTCCTCCAGGTTGATCGGCGGCGGGGTCGAGCAGTTCCGCGAGGTGCAGGGCGCGGACGCCCCGGTCACCGGCGAGGTGGTCGATCTGGGTGGCGCAGCTGAAGCCGTCGGCGACGACCACGGCCGGTCCCTGGGCGTCGACGGCGTCGAGGCGCGGCTTCAGGGCGAGGTCGGCGACGGCCATCGAGGTGTCGTAGTGGCCGGCCTCGAAGCCGAAGTTGCCGGCGAGTCCGCAGCAGCCCTCCGCCTCGTCGACGTTCCGCACCCCGAGGCGGCCGAGCAGGTCGCGCGGGTGGTGGCCCTTGAAGGTGGCGTACTCGTGGCAGTGGGTCTGCAGGACGACGTTCTCCGGCAGCTCCGGTGGCGTCCAGCCGGGCTCGGCGAGCTCGGTCAGCGCTCCGCTGAGGGTGTGGACGCGGGCCGCGACCCGCCGGGCGGCGTCGGTGCCGAGCAGCTCGGGCACGTCGCGCTTGAGGGCGGCGGCGCAGCTGGGTTCGGCGACGACTACGGGGCGGTCGTCCCCGTTGTCGAGCCGGGCGACGGTACGGGCCATGACGCGGCGGGCGACGGACAGCTGGCCGGTGCTGACCCAGGTCAGGCCGCAGCACAGGCCCTCCTGAGCCGTGCAGGGGATGCCCGCGTCGGCCAGGACTCGGCTCGCGGCCCCGGCGACCTCGGGCCGGAAGGCGCGGGTGAAGCTGTCGACGAAGAGCAGCGTCTTCGCCGGTTCACCGGTCCGCGCCGTGCGCAGGGCCTGCCGCAGCGCGTGCCGGGAGGCGAAGGCCGGGATGCGGCGCTTCACCGTCACCCCGCCGAGGCGGGCGAGCAGCTTGCCGACCGGGCCGCGCAGCAGCGCGTTCAGGGGGCGGGCGGCGTAGCCGGCGAGGGCCGAGGCCAGCGGCAGCCAGCCCAGCGAGTAGTGGGAGCGGGGCCTGAGCCTGCCCTTGTAGTGGTGGTGCAGGAACTCCGCCTTGTACGTGGCCATGTCGACGCCCACCGGGCAGTCGCTGGAACACGCCTTGCAGGACAGGCACAGGTCGAGGGCGTCCCGCACCTCGGTGGAGCGCCAGCCGTCCTCGACGGTCCCGCCGCGCACCATCTCCTGGAGCAGCCGGGCCCGGCCCCGCGTGGAGTCGCTCTCCTCCCCCGTCGCCCGGTAGCTGGGGCACATCACGCCGCCCGCGTCGCTGCGGCAGCGGCCGACGCCGACACAGCGGCGGACCGCGCCCGCGAAGCCGTCCTCGTCGTGCGGGAAGGTGAAGAGGGTGTCGACGGGCACCACGTCGGCCGGGGTGTGCAGGGCGAGGTCGGCGTCGAGGGGGGCCGGGTCGACGATGACACCGGGGTTGAGCAGCCCCTCGGGGTCGAAGATCTCCTTGAACGCGGCGAACGCCCGGATCATGCGATGGCTGTACATGACCTCCAGCAGCTCACCGCGCGCCCGCCCGTCGCCGTGCTCACCCGACAGGGAGCCGCCGTGGGCGACCACGAGGGTCGCCGCCTCGCCGACGAAGCGGCGCGCGGCGGCCCGGCCGGGGCCGGTGGCGAGGTCGAAGTCGATGCGGACATGGACGCAGCCGGCGCCGAAGTGGCCGTAGAGCACCCCGGTGAGTCCGTGGGAGGCCAGCAGCTTGCGGAAGTCCCGCAGATAGGCGGCGAGGTTCTCCGGGGCGACGGCCGCGTCCTCCCAGCCGGGCCAGGACTCCCCGCCGTCGACGAGCCGGGCGGCGAGCCCGGCGCCGTCCTCGCGGACCCGCCACAGCGAGCGCCGCTCCTGGGGGCTACGCACGACCCGCCCGCCGGTCGTCCGGCCGTGGGCGTTGAGCGCGTCGAGCAGTTCGGCGGCGCGGGCGTCGACCGTCGCCTGGTCGTCGCCGTCGAGTTCGACGTACAGCCAGGCCCGTCCCTCGGGCAGTCCGGTCACGGAGTCCGGGCCGCGGCGGGCACGCATGGTGGCGACGATCGCCTCGTCCATGCCCTCGACGGCGGTGGGATTCCAGCGCAGGATCTCGGGCACGTCCTCGGCGGCGTCGACCACGTCGTCGTAGCCGAGGGTGAGGAGCGTGGAGGCCTGTGCGGTCGCCACCAGGCGGACCGTCGCGGCGGTGACGACCGCACAGGAGCCTTCGGTGCCGACCAGGGCACGGGCCATGTCGAAGCCGTGCTCGGGCAGCAGGTGGTGCAGCTGGTATCCGGAGACATGGCGCGGGACGCGGCCCAGTTCGGTGCGGATCGGCGCCAGGTTGGCGTCGATCAGGGCGCGTACGTCGGCGCGGAGGCGGGCGACACGCCGGACCGCGGCCGTGTCGTCCGGGTCCGCCGCGCGCAGGCCCTGGTGGTCGGCGACGACCCGCACGCCGTCGGCCGTCACGAACTCCAGGGCCTCGATGTGGCTGCTGGTCCGGCCGTGGCGTACCGACCGGTTGCCGCACGCGTCGTTGCCGATCATGCCGCCGAGGGTGCAGCGGCTGTGCGAGGACGGGTCGGGGCCGAAGGTCAGGCCCTGGAGGGCGGTGGCGCTGCGCAGCGCGTCGAGGACGACGCCGGCCTCGACCCGGGCAGTGCGCGCGATCGGGTCGATGTCGAGGATCCGGTTCATGTGCCGGGAGAAGTCCAGGACCACGCCGGGGCCGACGGCGTTGCCGGCCATGCTGGTGCCGCCGCCGCGCGCGGTGACCGGGATTCCGGTCTCCCGGCAGGCGCGGAGCACCGCGACGACGTCGTCGGCGCTGCGGGGGAACACCACGGCCCGCGGGGGGACCCGGTAGTTGGAGGCGTCGTAGGCGTAGGGGCCGGTGAAGCCGGCTCCCGTCTCCACCCGCAGACCGGGCGCCAGCCCGTCGAGCCGCGCGACCAGCTGGTCCAGCGCCGGGGTGGTCGGCGCCGACTGCTCCAGGGCCGTGGTGGTGTCGGTCATCGCTCCGCCGCTCCGGATGTACCGGCTTCCACGGCCGTCGCCCAGGCCTGGAGGCCCTCGTCCACCGCGACCTCGTCGATGACGAGGGCGGGAATCATGCGGACGACCTGGTTCCAGGCGCCGCACAGCAGCAGGAGCAGGCCCTCGTCGATGGCGGCGCGCTGGACGCGGGCGGCGGTCTCGGGGTCGGGGGCGCCGTCCTCGGTGACGAACTCGGTGGCCAGCATCAGTCCGAGGCCACGTACGTCGCCGATGCCGGGGGTGCGGTCGGCGACCGCCTCCAGGCCCTGGCGCAGCCGCTTGCCCATGGCCTCGGCGTTCTCGACGAGCCGCTCGTCGCGGACGACGTCGAGGGTGGCGCAGGCCGCGGCGCAGGCGACGGCGTTGGCGCCGTACGTACCGCCCTGCGAGCCCGGCCAGGCCTTGGCCATCAGCTCCTCGGAGGCGGCGATGCCCGACAGGGGGAAGCCGCTGGCGAGGCCCTTGGCGGTGACGAGGATGTCGGGCGTGACGCCGAAGTGATCATGGCCCCAGAAGCGGCCGGTGCGGCCGACGCCGGTCTGCACCTCGTCGAGGATGAGCAGGAAGCCGTGCCGGTCGGCGCGTTCCCGCAGCCCTTCGAGGAAGGCGCGGGTGGCGGGCACGTAGCCGCCCTCGCCGAGGACCGGCTCGACGATGATCGCGGCGGTGTCGGCGGGCGAGGAGATCGTCTGGAGCGTGTAGTCCAGTTCCTGGAGGGCGAAGCGGGTCGCGGTGTCCTCGTCCCAGCCGTAGCGGTAGGCCGCCGGGAAGGGGGTGACGACCACGCCGCTCATCAGCGGGGAGAACCCGGACCGGAAGCGGGTGCCGGAGGTGGTCATGGACGCCGCGGCGACGGTGCGGCCGTGGAAACCGCCGTGGCAGACGATGATGTTGGGCCGGCCGGTGGCCTGGCGTGCCAGGCGCAGGGCGGCCTCCACGGCCTCGCTGCCGGAGTTGGTGAAGAAGAGGCTGTCGAGGCCGGTCGGGAGCACCTCCCCGAGCTTCTCGACGAGCTGCCGCAGGGGCTGGTGCATCACCGTCGTGTACTGGCCGTGGACAAGGGTGGCCACCTGTTCCTGGGCGGCCGCCACGACCTTGGGATGGCAGTGCCCGGTGCTGGTGACGCCGATACCGGCGGTGAAGTCGAGGTAGCGGCGGCCGTCCTCGCCGTAGAGGTGGACGCCCTCGCCCCGGGTCGCCACCACGGGTGTGGCCTGGCGAAGGTGCGGCGACAGTGCGGTCATGTTCGTCTCCCGGCCTCGATCTCGGTCTGCTGCGGCCCTCCGAGCATCTCGGGGGGCCCGGACGGCGCCAACGCGCGAAGTGTCCGGACGGGACGCGACATCCGGACGTTGTGTCAGCGCCATCGGGGCGGTGCTGGCTGTTCGCCTGTGGGACCTCTCTTGCGCAGGTCAGCGACGCTTGTCACAGTGGCCGGGCACTTCCCCGCGGGCACGGCCCGGTGCGCGCGGGGCACCCCCTGGAGGCACCGTGAACGACACCCATCCGGCCGCTCAGGGGCCCGCCCGTCCGCTGACCGTCGCCGATGCGCTGGCCCTGCCCGTGCTGGCCGCCGGGCAGCCGCTGGTCGTCACCGGTGAGGCGGGGCTCGACGGTCCGGTCCGCTGGGTCCACATCACGGAGCTGACCGATCCGGCGTCCTTCCTGAAGGGCGGCGAACTCGTCCTCACCACCGGGATGCCGCTGCCGCAGGACGCGGCCGGTGTGCGCCGGTACGTCGACGAACTCGCCGACGTCGGGGCCGCGGCGCTGGTCATCGAGCTCGTGCGCCGCTACCACCGCCCGCCGGACGCGCTGGTCGACGCGTGCCGTGTCCGGGGGCTGCCCCTGGTCACCCTGGCCAAGGACGTCAACTTCCTGGAGGTCACCCAGGTCGTGCACGCCCTGCTGCTCGGCAACCAGGCGGACGCGATGCGGCGCACCCAGCGCGTCCACGAGGCGTTCACCGCTCTCACCCTGCGCGGGGCCGGGCCGGAGGACGTGGTGCGCGCGGCGGCGGAGATGAGCGGCCGCACGGTCGTCCTGGAGAACCTGGTGCACCAGGCGCTGATCTGTGAGCCGTCCGGCGGCACCGTCGAGGAGGCGCTCACCGGCTGGGAACACCGCTCCCGGGCCACCGGGACGGGCGAGGGGACGGTGGTCCAGGGACCGGAGGGCTGGCTCACGGCGCCCGTCACGTACCAGGGGGAGCGCTGGGGGCGGGTGGCGATGCTCCCGGCCGGGCCGGACGGGCCGGCCTTCGGGCCGGAGGACCGCACCGTGCTGGAGAGGACCGCCATGGCCCTGACCGTGGCCCGGCTCATCCACCCCACCCCCTGGGAGCACACCGCCCATCGCAACGCCCTGCGCGACCTGGTCGAGCATCGCCACCGCTCGGCGGAGGACGCCCGCGCCCGCTGTGCCGCGCTGGGGCTGCCGGCCGACCGGAGCCGCTTCGTCGCGGTCCTCGTGGACCTTCCCTCAGGCGGCGGGGGCCAGGAAGCCGAGGCCCGACTGCTCCAGGGGTTGCACGCGACCGGTGTCGCGGGCCTCGTCGGTGAGCTGGCCCCCGGCCGGGTCGGCGTCCTGCTGGCCCTGCGTCCGGCCCAGCCCTGGCGGCCGGTCGTCGAGCAGGTGTGCGGCGCCGTGCACGGTGGGGAGCCCCGGCCGGTCGTGAGTGTCGGTTCCGAGGTCACGGATCTGGCCGAGAGCGCCCGTTCCTTCCGGGAGGCGGCCCGTGTGGCCGAGGCCACCCCCGGCAGCCTTCCGCTGCCCGAGGGGCGGTCCTTCCACGAGTTGTCCGACATCGGTCTGCGGCGCCTGCTGTACGCCCTGCGTGAGGACACCCGGATCCAGGAGTACACCGAGCGGCAGCTCGGCCGGCTCATCGAGCACGACACCCAGCACGGCTCCGACCTGCTGACGACGCTGCGCCACTACCTCGACGCCGCCGGCAACAAGACGACCGCCGCACGCCGGGGCGGCCTCGCCCGCGAGACCATGTACCAGCGTCTGCGCACCATCGAGCGGCTCCTCGGCCGTGACCTCGAATCCGGGGAGGAGCGCACCGAGCTGCATGTGGCCCTCGCCGCGCTCGACGCGCTGCGGGCCCGGTGACGCGGGACGACCCGTCCGTACTCACCCACTGCACCAGGGTTGTCAGGGGCATGGCCGGCTCCTACAGTCCACAGCGGAACAGGAATTGGGAGCGCTCCCATCACGGGGGATGCCCGGAGCGCCCGCGCGACCCCACCTTCCCGGCCGTACCTCCGAAAGAGGTCCCCCATGCGACCGTCACCACGTCTTCCGCGCATCCTGCGCGGCCCGCTCGGCGCATTCGTCACCGCGCTCGTCACCGTCGCGGCGCTCTTCGCCGCCACACCCGAGGCCCAGGCCGACACGACGGTGTGCGAACAGTTCGGCTCGGCCGTCGTCCAGGGCCGGTACGTCGTCCAGAACAACCGCTGGGGCACCAACGAGCCCCAGTGCGTCACCACCACGGGCTCCGGTTTCCGGGTCAGCCGGGCCGACGGTTCGGTCCCGACGAACGGCGCGCCGAAGTCGTACCCCTCGATGTTCAACGGCTGCCACTACACCAACTGCTCGCCGGGGACGAACCTCCCCGCGCAGCTCTCCCGTATCTCCAGCGCTCCGAGCAGCATCTCGTACGGGTACGTCGGCGACGCGGTCTACAACGCCTCGTACGACATCTGGCTGGACCCGACACCCCGGACCGACGGGGTGAACCGGACCGAGATCATGATCTGGCTCAACAAGGTGGGCCCCATCCAGCCCATCGGCTCGCAGGTCGGCACCGCCACCGTGGGCGGGCGCAGTTGGCAGGTGTGGCAGGGCGGCAACGGCACCAACGAGGTGCTGTCCTTCGTCGCCCCCTCGGCCATCGGCAGTTGGAGCTTCGACGTGATGGACTTCGTCCGGCAGGCCGTGTCCCGCGGAATGGCGCAGAACAACTGGTACCTGACGAGTGTTCAGGCCGGTTTCGAGCCCTGGCAGAACGGCACGGGGCTGTCCGTGAACTCGTTCTCCTCCACCGTCGAGACGGGCGGCGGGCCCGGCGGTCCGGGCGGCGGCGCCGGGTGCGCGGTGTCGTACGCCACGAACGTGTGGCAGGGCGGGTTCACCGCGAACGTCACGGTCTCCAACACCGGTTCGTCGCCCGTCGACGGCTGGCGGCTCGCCTTCACCCTGCCGTCCGGGCAGCAGATCACCGGAGCCTGGAGCGCGTCCGTGTCCCCGTCGTCGGGTTCCGTCACGGCGAGCAGTCTGGCGCACAACGCGAGCATCTCCCCCGGCGGCAGTCAGACGTTCGGCTTCCAGGGCACCTACAGCGGCTCCTTCGCCTCGCCGGGCGCGTTCAGTCTGAACGGCACGGCCTGCACCAGGGCGTGACGCGACCGGCGCCGGACGCTCCCACGGCGTCCGGCGCCGGCCGGTCACGGTCGGCCGGTTCCCCTGACCCGGGCCGGCCCGGGTCAGGGCGCCGTGGTCTAACCGAACTGGGTGAAGAACTTCCAGATCTCGCCCGGCAGCCAGGTCCGGGAGCCGCTGTCACCGCCGCGTCCGTCCTGCGGCGCGGCGATGTGTCCCTCGTCGAAGGCGGCCCAGGCGACCGGGTACCCGGCCGCGCATCCCGAGTAGGTGGTGACCCGGTGCTGGAGACTGCCCTGCGCCGGCTCGGGCGGGTTCTGGGCGGCGCAGCCGTTGTTCCTGACGAACCTGTCCCGCATCGACCGTCCGCCGGAGATGTTCAGGACGCTGTCCCTGAGGCCGTGCACACCGAGGTAGGCGATGCGCTGGCCGCCGCCGTTGCATCCGCTGAGGACGCCGCCGCTCTGGACGGCGACCGCGCGGAAGACGTTCGCACGGGAGCACGCGATCGAGTAGGACATGGCGCCGCCGTAGCTGAAGCCGAGGGCGAAGCGCTGTGTCGTCTCGACGCACAGGGCCCCTTCGATCCGCCTGAGCATGTCGTCGACGAGGGTGATGTCCTCGCCGCCCGAGTTGGCCCAGCCGTTGTTGAGGCCCTGCGGCGCGACGAAGATCGTGCTGTTGTTCGCCAGCCGCTGGAGACCGTAGTACGCCCAGGTGCCGGTCTCCACGGTGCGGCCCGTGGCGACGTCGTTGGAGGTGCCGCCCAGCCAGTGGAAGCCGAAGACCAGCCGGTAGGCGCGGTTGCGGTCGTAGCCGTCCGGGACCCGCAGGATGAAGTTGCGGTTCTTGCCGCTGCTCTGGATCGTGTGGGTACCGCTGGCCAGACCGGGCGCCTTGCCGCAGCCGGGGCTCCCGGCTGCCTCTCGGGCAGGTGCGGCGGCGGGGTCGGAGGCCGCGACCGCGGCGCCCGCGCCGGGGCCTGAGGTCAGGGCCGTTCCGGCCATGGTCAGGACGAGCAGGACCGCGACCATGGCGGGCCGTAAGAGGTTCCTTGTCCTCGTGATCATGCGACTCCCTCTGTCTCGGAATACGGCTGTGCGGGGAGAGCGGGGCCGATGCGGGCAGCGCGCGTCCGTGAGCGCCTCACCGCCGAAGCGGTCACGGATCGATGAATGTCGTGCACCTGACATTGATGAACGGGCGCAAGATTCGAGCTTGTTCACGATCGAACCACATCGGCCGCCCGGTGGTAGTCCGGGAGCATAGAGAGACAGCACCACATGTCAACACCTCTCGACCGACGCATCTCACGCCCCATCCGCTCGATTTCAGCCCCTGATCAAGCGAAAGATTTCGAGTTGAAAGGCGAATCATGCGAGGGGTATTGACTCGGTTCATCGTCCTCCTATCATCCAAAGTGCTCGATGAGTCGGCTGGTGTCCGAGATGGCGAACGGGATGGACCCTCCCTGACGCCGCACACCACGAGAAGTGACAGAGCACCCCCCACGCACGCGCACATCGCCGCACCCGCACCGCGCTCCGGCAGCAGCCCCCACCGCCCGGCCGCCGGCGATTCACCCGCCGCCCCAACGGCCCGGCCACACAAGGAGACCGACATGGATCTGTCATGCCCTCGTCACCAGTGGGGCCGTCGTCGAGCACTGACCGCGGCAGCGGGACTGGCGTCGGGTGCCTTTCTCCCCCTGACCGCGGCGGCCCGCGGCATCGCCGCCGAGGGGCCGGACAGCGCCGCGGCGAACTTCACCAACCCGGTCGTCTGGCAGGACTTCGCCGACATCGACGTCATCCGCGTCGGCGACACGTACTACGCCTCGGCCTCGACGATGCACTACTCGCCGGGCGCCCCCGTCCTGCGCTCGTACGACCTGGTGAACTGGGAGATCGCCGGCCACTCGGTGCCGAGCCTCGACTTCGGCGCCAAGTACGACCTGAACGGCGGCCGCGGGTACGTCCGCGGGATCTGGGCGTCGTCGCTGGCCCACCGGCCGAGCAACGGCACCTTCTACTGGCTCGGCCAGATCGACTTCGCCAGGACGTACATCTACACGGCCACCGCCGCCGAGGGACCTTGGAGCAGGCTCACCACGATCAACACGCCGTACTACGACGCGGGGCTGCTCGTCGACACCGACGACACCTTGTACGTGGCGTACGGGAACACCACGATCAGCGTGGCGCAGCTGTCGCCCGACGGGCGCACCCAGGTCCGTAACCAGCAGGTGTTCACGACCCCGTCGAGCGTCGGCACCCTGGAGGGCTCCCGCTTCTACAAGATCAACGGGCAGTACTACATCTTCCTCACCCGCCCCGCGAACGGGCAGTACATCCTCAAGTCGTCCAGCGGCCCCTTCGGTCCGTACACCATGCGCCAGGTCCTCCTCGACCTGCGCGGGCCGATCCCCGGCGGCGGCGTCCCGCACCAGGGCGGGCTGGTGCGGACGCAGAACGGCGCCTGGTACTACCTGGCGTTCGTGGACGCCTACCCGGGCGGCCGGGTACCGGCCCTGGCGCCCATCACCTGGACCTCGGACGGCTGGCCCGTGGTGCAGTTGGTGAACGGCGCGTGGGGCGCCTCGTACCCCGCCCCGGTGGTGCCC
>NZ_LIQX01000328.1 GCF_001418475.1 Streptomyces ossamyceticus
CGGCCCGGCAGCGCCGCCCGCACCTGAAACCAAGTCCTGTGGAAGGCAAGGGAGTTAGAGTCCTTCCGTAGCTGTGACGCGAGTGCGCCGCGGGGGGTGTAGCCCGGACCGCGGCAGTATCGCGTGACGGAAGGGACGCACGCCATGCCGCGTGCCGTGCGGGACCCCCGTGCTCCTGGATCTCCCCGCGCTCCCCGCTCTCCCCGAGCAGGGTCAGGAAGTCGCGGAACGCGCCCGGCATGTCGACCCCCTCAGGGTCCCGCCCGCTGGGAGGACTACCTGCGCTGAGTCCACGACCTGCGGCTGCCGTTCGACAGCAACCCCGCCGAACAGACGATCAGGATGGGAAAACTGCGGATCAAGGTCTCCGGATGTCTGCGGACCCTGCAAGGCGCCCGGGACTTCGCCGCGATCCGCACCTGCCTCGCCACCGCGGCCCGCCAGGACCAGCCCATGCTCGACGTCCTCGTGCAAGCCATGCGAGGCAGCCCCTGGATGCCTGGCGTCACTTGACCACGCCGGCCTCACGACCGGTGATCAAGCACGCCCTTCTAGGATGGCCCGGTGCCGCACTTCGAGATCGTGACAGCCGTCGCCGCACCCCCGGACCGGGTGTTCGAGGCATGCCTCGACGTGGAAGCACACACGCGGTCGATGGCCGATTCGTCGGAGCGGGCGGTCGGCGGCAGGACCCGAGGCGGACTCTCACTCGGCGACACGGTGACCTTCCAGGCCCGCCACTTCGGCCTGACCTGGAGACTCACCGCCCGCATTACGGCGTATGACCCGCCCCGGTGCTTCGTGGACGAGCAGGATGCCGGCCCCTTCAAACGATGGCATCACAGTCATCACTTCGAGTCGGACGGCACTGGCGGCACCGTTATGAGGGACGTCATCGACTTTGCCTCGCCGTTCGGATTCCTCGGACGCGTCGCCGACCGCACTCTCCTGAGCTGGTACATGCCCCGCCTCATCAGAACCCGCAACGCTTACCTCGCCGGCGCTTTGCGCTGAGCCCAGATTGACGATCACCACGCCGTCAGGGGCGGTACAGGGTCCCGGCAACCGCCACAGAGCCGACCGAGCCAAGCCAACCAACCGACGGGCCCACGGCGAGGAACGGCGCCGCCAACGCTCACTCGCCCTTCCGGCTGACGATCCGGTAGGCGATCTCCGCCAGCCGCGCCTGGCCGTCCACGCTGGGGTGGAACCAGTCCCACTGGCTGAGCTGGGCCTGCCCGAAGCGGTAGTCGAAGACCGCGTCCCCGTCGTACCGGCAGTGCCGGTCCTCGGCGCACACGTCCCGCAGCACGTCGTTGTACGCCTCCACACGGTCCTGGACGGCCTCGCGCCGCTCCGTCGCGGCCGTGGTGAGGACATCGGGGTCGGCCAGCATGGACGGGCAGATGCCGAGCTTCCACACCTGCTTGCCGAGCGGGTTCGTCCGGCCCTCGGACCACAGCCGCTTCAGATCGGGCACGCTCGTCACGAACACCTGCGCCTTGGGCAGGCTGTCGCGCAGCGTGTCCATCGCGTCCTCGAAGTCCGCGCGGAAGTCCGCGACCGGGGTCATCTCGTCGGCCGTCGCCCGGCACGCGTCGTTCGCGCCGATCATGACCGTGACCAGCTCCGGCTTGCGGGGCACCGCCCGCGCCACCTGGCTCGGCAGGTCGGCCATCCGGGCTCCGGTGACCGCGTAGTTCCAGCTGCGCTCGGCCGCCCCGGTCCGGCCGAGCAGCCGTACGGCGAGACTGTCCACCGAGGCGTCGCTGCCGGTCGCCCACGACACCTCGGGGCAGTCCGACAGCACCGAGCACGCGTCGAAGCCACGGGTGATGGAGTCCCCGACCGCCACCAGCGAGCGCGGGGTGCTGTCCCAGGCGGGGGTCGGCGACGCGGAGGGCCGGGCCTTCGTGCCGGTGCCCTCGGGGCCGGGGGAGCTGCCGCCGGTGGCGTCGCAGCCGGTCACCGCCAGCAGCGCGGCCGTCAGCACGGCACCGGACACCGCCCTCGAACGGTGGCGTGGCTTCCGCATCCCCTGGTCCCCTCTTCGGTCATCCCCATGCAAGTTCCCACCCTTCCCAACGCGCGAGGGTTCCCGACACGGACGGCGGCCGGGACGGATGTGGCGGACGACGCAACTGATCCAGCCATTCCGGACGTCCCCTCAGATGGCCGAGTTTGTCCGGGGGTCCACCCCCCGATGGCCCAACCGAGGGGTCGGACACGCGTCCCGCCGGGTGAAACCGCGCTGCTTCCCGGCGCCGGCTCCGACGGTACGTCACACTCCCCGCCCCGCCGCACGGTAGCCTCGGCCCGTGGCCGCTCTGCCACTGCCGATCCGTCAAACTGCAAGACGTCCCGCTCTGTGGAGGCCCCGGTGACGACACGTGGAGTTCTGTACGTGCACTCCGCGCCGCGTGCGCTGTGCCCGCACGTCGAGTGGGCCGTCGCGGGCGTTCTGGGCACCCGGGTGAACCTCGACTGGATCCGCCAGCCGGCCGCGCCGGGCACCTGGCGCTCGGAGTTCTCCTGGCAGGGCCGGGCCGGCACCGCCTCCCAGCTCGCCTCCGCGCTCCGCGGCTGGCACCTGCTCCGCTTCGAGGTCACCGGCGAGCCCTGCCCCACCGCCGAGGGCGAGCGCTACAGCTGCACCCCCGACCTGGGCATCTTCCACGCCGTCACCGGCATCCACGGCGACATCCTCATCCCGGAGGACCGCCTGCGCGCGGCCCTGACGAGATCCCAGCGCGGCGAGACGGACCTGGAGGGGGAGATCGCGAGGCTCCTCGGCAAGCCCTGGGACGACGAGCTGGAACCCTTCCGTTACGCGGGAGAGGGCGCCCCGGTCCGCTGGCTCCACCAGGTCGTGTAGACGCCGACACACGGTCCGGCAACGGCGAATGGCCCGAACTCTTCCCAGAGTCCGGGCCATTCGCCGCTGACGCGAGCGTCAGATCGTCCTGAACGCCAGGACCACGTTGTGCCCGCCGAAGCCGAACGAGTCGTTCAGCGCGGCGATCCGGCCCTCCACGGGCAGCTTGCGGGCCTCACCGCGCACCACGTCCGCGTTGGCCTCGGCCTCCGGGTCGAGGTCGTCGACGTTGATCGTCGGCGGAGCCACCCGGTGGTACAGCGCGAGCACCGTCGCGACGGTCTCCACACCACCGGCGCCACCCAGCAGATGCCCGGTCATGGACTTCGTGCCGGACACGGCCATGTGATCGGTGTCGTCGCCGAACACCTTGCGCAGCGCCTTCAGTTCGGCGATGTCACCGGCCGGCGTCGACGTCGCGTGCGCGTTGACGTGCACGATCTCCGCCGGGTCCAGGTCGGTGCGCTCCAGCAGGTGCTCCAGGGCTGCGGCGATGCCCCGCCCCTCCGGCTCGGGCTGCACGATGTCGTGGCCGTCGGCGGAGATGCCCTGCCCGACCGCCTCCGCGTAGACCCGGGCGCCGCGGGCGGCGGCGTGCTCCGCGGACTCCAGGACCACGACGCCGGCGCCCTCACCGAGGACGAAGCCGTCACGGGCGGTGTCGTACGGACGCGACGCGGCCTGCGGGTTCTCGTTGTTCTTGGACATCGCCATCATGTTGCCGAACGCGGCGATGGGCAGCGGGTGGATCGCCGCCTCGGTGCCACCGGCGACCACGACGTCGGCGCGGCCGGTGCGGATCATCTCGATGGCGTAGCCGATGGCCTCGGCGCCAGACGCGCAGGCGGACACGGGGGTGTGCACACCGGCACGGGCCCCCACGTACAGACCGACGTTGGCGGACGGGCCGTTGGGCATCAGCATGGGCACGGTGTGCGGGGACACACGGCGTACGCCCTTGTCCTTCAGCACGTCGTACTGGTCGAGCAGCGTCGTCACGCCACCGATGCCGGAGGCGATGACCGCGCCGACCCGGTCGGCGTCGACGGTGCCGTCGTCGGTGGAGGTCTCGGTGTAACCGGCGTCGGCCCACGCCTCCTTGGCCGCGATCAGCGCGAACTGCGCCGAACGGTCCAGCTTGCGGGCCTGTGGCCGGGGGATGACCTCGAGCGGCTCCACGGCGATCTGCGCCGCGATACGGACCGCCTGGTCGGCGGCCCAGTCCTGCTCCAGGGGGCGGACACCGGACTTGCCGGCCACCAGCCCCTCCCAGGTGGAAGTCGCGTCGCCACCCAGCGGTGTGGTTGCGCCGATACCGGTGACGACCACGGTGCGATTGGTCGAACTCACGGGAATGTTCTCCAACGGTTACGAGGATTCAGCGGCGCCACCGCCGGGTGGCGGGGCAGAAGGACTGATTCCGGGGACCGGGCGGCCGGACGGCCGGACCCGGTCCCGGCGGATCAGGCCTGGTGCTTGAGGATGTAGTCGGTCGCGTCGCCGACGGTCTTGAGGTTCTTGACGTCGTCGTCCGGGATCTTGACGTCGAAGCGCTCTTCGGCGGCGACGACGACCTCGACCATGGACAGGGAGTCGACGTCCAGGTCGTCGGTGAAGGACTTGTCCAGCTGGACGTCCTCGACCGGGATGCCGGCGATCTCGTTCACGATGTCGGCGAGACCGGCGACGATCTCTTCCTGAGTGGCGGCCATGTCGGGCGCTCCTTCGTAGATATCCAGAGGGTGGGCGTTCGCCGCGTCAGCGGCAGGTGTTGCTGTACCGCGCCGGATCGCAAGATCCGGAACGGTTGCCTAGGGGAGGGTAACGACCGTCGCTGCGTACACGAGACCCGCCCCGAAGCCGATGACGAGCGCGGTGTCGCCGCTCTTCGCCTCGCCGGTCGCCAGGAGCCGCTCCATGGCGAGCGGGATCGAGGCGGCCGAGGTGTTGCCGGTGGTGCGCACATCACGGGCGACCGTGACGTGCTCCGGCAGTTTGAGTGTCTTCACCATCGAGTCGATGATCCGCTCGTTGGCCTGGTGAGGGATGAAGACGTCCAGGTCGTCCGGGCTGATCCCGGCCGCGTCCAGCGCCTGCTGAGCGACCTTCGCCATCTCGAACACGGCCCAGCGGAACACCGCCTGGCCTTCCTGGGTGATCGCGGGGAACTTGACGTTGCCCTCGCTGTCCAGCGGGAGGTGGTCGACGTCGCCGGTCCGGAACTCGTTCCACGGCACCGTCTGCTTGATCGTTCCGGCCTTGTCGCCCTCGGAGCCCCAGACCGTGGGGCCGATGTGCGGCTCCTGGGAGGGGCCGACGACGACCGCGCCGGCGCCGTCACCGAAGAGGAACGCGGTGGCCCGGTCCTCCAGGTCGGTGAGGTCCGACAGCCGCTCCACGCCGATGACGAGGACGTACTCCGCGGAGCCCTCGACGACCATGCCCTTGGCGAGGGTCAGGCCGTAGCCGAAGCCCGCGCAGCCGGCGGAGATGTCGAAGGCGGCGGCCTTCGCCGTGCCGAGCTTGTCGGCGATCTCCGTGGCGACGGCCGGGGTCTGGCTGAAGTGCGAGACGGTGGAGACGACCACGGCGCCGATCTGTTCGGCGGTGATGCCGGCGTCCGCGATGGCCTTGCCGGACGCCTCGATCGACATGGCGGCGACGGTCTCCTCGTCGTTCGCCCAGTGCCGGGTCTCGATGCCGGAGCGGGAGCGGATCCACTCGTCGGAGGAGTCGATCCGCTCCAGGATCACGTCGTTGGGCACCACTCGGACCGGGCGGTAGCCGCCGACGCCGAGGATGCGTGCGTACGGGGCGCCCTTGCTCGGCCTGATCTTCGACATTTCTGTCTGGCTCCTAAGGTCTCAGGCGCCCGCCGCGTCAGCGGCAGGTGTCGATGTCTCGGCGATGAGCTCACGAGCGGCGTCGAGGTCGTCGGGAGTCTTGAGGGCCACCGTCCGTACGCCAGGCAGCGCGCGCTTGGCGAGACCGGTGAGCGTACCGCCGGGGCAGACCTCGATCAGGCCGGTCACGCCCAGCTCCTTGAAGGTCTCCATGCACAGGTCCCAGCGGACCGGGTTGGCGACCTGTCCGACCAGCCGCTCCAGCACCTCGGCGCCGGTCGCGACGGCCTTGCCGTCCTTGTTGGAGACATAGGTGACGGTCGGGTCCGCTGGCGACAGGGCCTCGGCGGCCTTGGCGAGCGCGTCCACGGCCGGGCCCATGTGGTGCGTGTGGAAGGCGCCGGCGACCTTGAGCGCCACGACCTTGCGGACGCCCTCGGGCTTGTCCTCCGCGAGGGCGGCCAGCTGCTCCAGGGTGCCCGCGGCCACGATCTGGCCCGCGCCGTTCATGTTCGCCGGGGTCAGCCCCAGCTTCTCCAGATGCGGCACTGTGGTCGCCGGGTCGCCGCCGAGCAGCGCGGACATACCGGTCTCGGTGATCGCGGCGGCCTCGGCCATGGCCAGACCCCGCTTGCGCACGAGGGTCAGCGCGGCCGTGTCGTCGAGGACGCCGGCGAAGGCGGCGGCGGTGATCTCACCGACGCTGTGGCCCGCGACCGCACCGGGGGAGACGTCCCCGAGGGCGGTGGCGGACAGCAGTCCGGCGGCGACCAGCAGCGGCTGGGCGACGGCGGTGTCCCGGATGTCGTCGGCGTCGGCCTGCGTCCCGTAGTGGGCGAGGTCGAGTCCGATGGCGTCCGACCACGCGGCGAGGCGGTCGGCGGCACCGGGGAGTTCGAGCCAAGGGTTCAGGAAGCCGGGCGTCTGGGCGCCCTGGCCGGGAGCGACGAGTACGAGCACTCTCACACTCTCTCTTGGGGACGGCCGAAGCCGCCCGTGAGGACAGGGACGAAGAACAGCAGGGCCTTTTGTAGCCCTTCGACAAAACCCTAGAGCTGGTGATCCCCATCGACCAGACGCCCCAGGATCAGCGCGATCCGCAACGTGAACGCAGAGCGTACATCGGAGGGCGACCAACCGGTGACGTCAGTCACACGTCGGAGCCGGTAGCGCACGGTGTTGGGATGGACGAACAGCATCCGCGCCGCGCCCTCCAAACTGGACGCTTGTTCGAGATACACGCTGAGCGTCTCCAGCAGCGCGGAGCCGGCCTCCTCCAGTGGTCTGTAGATCTCCTCCACCAACTGCTCGCGCGCGTTGGGGTCGCCCGCGATCGCGCGCTCCGGAAGCAGATCGTCCGCCAGCACGGGCCGGGGCGCGTCCTGCCAGGCGGAACAGGCCTTGAGGCCCGCGGCCGCCGCCTGCGCGGACCGGGTCGCCGCCAGCAGGTCGGGCACGATCGGCCCCGCCACGACCGGGCCCGCCGCATACGGGCCGATCAGCGACTTCGCCACCTGCAAGGGGTCGTTGTTGCCGCCGGCGATCACCACGAGGCGGTCGCCGAGCACACCGGTGAGCACCTGGAGCTTGGCGTGCCGGGCCGCCCGGCGGATGGCCTCCACGGTCAGCTCGCTGTCGCCGTCGGGGGCCGTGCCGAGGACTACGCACACATGTTCGGGGGAGTTCCAGCCGAGGGCGGCGGCCCGGCTCACCGCGCCCTCGTCGGCCTCGCCGCTGAGCACCGCGTTCACGACCAGGGACTCCAGGCGGGCGTCCCACGCGCCCCGGGCCTCGGCGGCCTGCGCGTACACCTGGGCGGTGGCGAACGCGATCTCCCGCGCGTACACGAGCAGCGCCTCGCGCAGCACGCTCTCGTCACCGGGGGCCGCGACCTCGTCGATCGCGGACTCCATGACCTCGATGGTCGTCCGCACCATCTCGACGGTCTGGCGGAGCGTGATCGCCCGGGTCAGTTCGCGCGGCGCGGTCCCGAACACGTCCGTCGAGATCGCCTGGGGGGCGTCCGGGTGCCGGAACCACTCCGTGAACGCCGCGATACCCGCCTGGGCGACCAGTCCGATCCACGACCGGTTCTCGGGCGGCATCGCCCGGTACCAGGGCAGCGTCTCGTCCATCCGCGCGATGGCCTGCGCGGCGAGGCTTCCGGACGACTTCTCCAGCCGCTTCAACGTCGCGGAGTGCGCGTGGACGTACGGTGCGGTCTCGGACTTGCTGGCTTCTGGTTCGGGCACGGGACCTAGAGTGCCTCATCAACGGCCCGACATGCGGCGCGGGTCGCTACCGTGGAGTACGTGATGGACGTCAGACGCGCCGGTACGCGCTACCCCGGTGGTGACCCGGAGGCCGGGATCGTCTCCCGGCACGCGTTCTCGTTCGGGGCGCACTACGACCCGGACAACCTCCGGTTCGGGGCGATGATCGCCTGCAACGAGGAGCGGCTCGCGCCGGGCGCCGGGTTCGACGAGCACCCGCACAGCCACACCGAGATCGTCACCTGGGTCGTCGAGGGCGAGCTGACCCACCGCGACACCACCGGCCACGAGACCGTGGTCCGCCCCGGAGACGTCCAGCGGCTCAGCTCGGCGGGCGGCGTCCGGCACGTGGAACGCAACGACGGCACGGAGCCGCTGACCTTCGTGCAGATGTGGCTGGCCCCGACGACCCCCGGCGGCGACCCCGCCTACGAGATCGTCCGCGGCATCGCCGACTCCACCCCGTACGCCGTCCCCGAGGCCGGCGCCATGCTCCACGTCCGCCGCCTGACCGCGCCGGGTGAGCGGGCCGAGGTGCCGGACGCGCCCCGCGCGTATCTGCACGTCGTCCACGGCACGGTCAGGCTCGGGCCGGATGAGCTGGGCCCCGGCGACTCGGTGCGGGTGGAGGGGGAGAAGGGGCTGGAGCTGGTCGGGACGGCCGTACCGGCGGAGGTGCTGGTCTGGGAACTGGGGGAGTGAGACCGGGTCAGCCGTCGCTCTCCGGCTCCTCCGCGTTGCGCCAGATCGTGAGGTCGACCGAGACGTAGTCGCTGGGGTCGCTCTCCGGGGCCTTGCCCTGGTAGGTGACCAGTGCGATGTGGCCGGAGTCGGTGTGCACGCAGAGCTGGGTGCCCTTCGAGAGCTGCGACAGCGACACGCTCTCGGCGAACCGGGTCTCCTCGCGGCAGGTCTTCAGGGACCCCCGTTGGGCGTTGTTCAGCAGAACGATCTTGTCGTTGCCGCTGCGTACCTCGCCGTCGTAGTAGTACAGGTCGCTGTAGTAGATGGAGCCGCTTTCGTCGTCCTGCGGCTTGGGCGGGGAGTCCGCGAACTCCACGTAGTAGTTGTGGGGGATGTTGATGCCCTTGTAGGTGACCGGTTTCGGGTTGGGCAGTGGCTTGCTGCTCGCCGGGCTCGAACCGCCACCGGAGGAGCCGCTCGCGTTGTCGCCCGAGTCGCCGATGCTCTTCAGGACCGAGGCACAGCTGCCGAGCCAGAACAGGCCGAACACCACCGCGACGCCGATGCCGATCCAACTGCCCGCGCTTCGCCGTGGCTTGACGGGAAGCGGGCGCGGGTGCGGCTGCGGATGCCAGGTGTGCGGCGGCTGCGGATAAGGCGCCGGATGCCCGGTCGGCACGGTGTGCGGCCCCGGCTGCGGGTGGTACGCCATGCCCGGCTGCGGCGGGTACGGCGTCGGCGGCGGCCCGGGCGGAGGAGGGGCCGTCGGACCGGAGGGACCGGAGAGCATGGTGGGCGCCGCGTGCGCCGGCGGTGCGGCGTGGCCCACAGCGCCGACGTCCTGCTGGGTCACCGGTGCGGTGGGCGCAACCGGCGGGAGCGCGGCGGTCGGCGCCTGCGCAGCCGTGCTCCGCGCGGCGAGCAACTCCGCCGACGCCGAGACCCGGCGCGTGATGTCGGCGCCGATCGCCTCCGGAAGCCAGGAACCGGACTGGACCAGCGGGGCGGGCGAGGCCTCCTGGCACAGCGCGATGACCTCTTCCGGCGAGGGACGGTCCTCGGGGTTCTTCGCCAGGCAGCGCTCGACGAAGCCGAGTTCGCCGGGGAGACCGGAGAGGTCCGGAGCCTCGTGGACGATGCGGTACAGCACGGCGTGCGAGGGCCCGTCGCCGTACGCGCCGCTGCCCCGCCCCGCGTAGGCCGCCACCTGGCCCAGCGCGAACACGTCCGACGCGGGCGTGATGGGCTTGCCGGCCGCCTGCTCGGGCGACATGAACGCCGGGGTGCCGATGGAGACGCCGGTGCCGGTGAGGGCGGTGGCGTCGGCGGCACGCGCGATGCCGAAGTCGATGACCCGGGGGCCGTCGGAGGCGAGCAGCACATTGGTGGGCTTGAGGTCGCGGTGGACGATGCCAGCGGTGTGGATCACCTTCAGGGCTTCCGCCACTCCGGCGAGCAGCAGCAGAACCGAGGAGACGGGAAGCGCGCCGTGCTCGGCGACGGCGGAGTGCAGCGACGGACCGGGCACATAGGCGGTGGCCAGCCACGGCCGGTCGCCCTCGGTGTCGTAGTCGATGACCGGGGCGGTGTACAGGCCCTGCACCCGCTGGGCGGCCTGCACCTCCTGCCGGAACCTGCGGCGGAACTCGGGGTCCTCGCTCAGTTCCGGCCGGATCGTCTTGAGGGCGATGGGGTGCCCGCCGGGTGTGTACGACAGATAGACCGTGCCCATGCCGCCCGAGCCGAGGCGGGCGGCGAGCCGGTAACCCGCCACGGCTTTCGGGTCGCTGTCGTCCAGCGGACGGAACTGCCCGCCCGTTCGTACCTCGCCCATCGTCTCCCCCGAGGCTCCGCGTCTGCCGTGGCGTGTGTGCATGGGGAGGTTATCCGAGTGGATCAACAGCTCTCATGGGGGGCGCAGTTACGGTGAACCCGGCGAGCACCGCGTCCGACGCGCTCTACCGGCGGAGCCCGTCGACGAAGGCCCGCCAGGCGTCCGGGCCGACGAGCAGGACGGGGCCACCGGCGTTCTTGCTGTCGCGCACCGGGACCGCGCCGGGGAAGCCGTCGGCCACCTCGACGCAGTCGCCGCCGGTGTTTCCGCTGAAGCTGGACTTACGCCACCGTGCTGTCGTCAGGTCGGGGCTGTTCTCCATAACGCTCCTCCATCACACGGGTGATCAACGCCGCCGAAGCCTCAACGGACAGAGCGGCGGCCTGGAGATGAGCGTAACGGCGTGCGGCCTCCCTGATGGTCTCAGGGTTGGCGGTCATGTGACCGGCGATGACGTCCTCGGTGTAGACGACATCAGGGTCCTCCTCGAATCGCAGGAGGTTGAACGACCCGGCCAGACTCGCGTGTTCACCCGCCACGTTCGGCAGCACCTGCACCCGCATCCACCGGTGCCCGGTGAACTCCAACAGCCGGGCCAGTTGGCCCCGCATGACCTCAGGGCCACCGATGGGCCGGTGCAGCACCGCCTCGTCGAGGATCGCCCAGGCCAGCGGCGGCTGCTCCCTCTCCAGGATGCGCTGGCGCTCCATCCGCGCCGCGACCAGGCCGTCGAGGTCGTCCGGCATGCCGGTGGCCAGGACCGCCCGCGCGTACTCCTCCGTCTGCAGCAGCCCGTACACCACCTGCGCCTGGTACGTGGAGATGTAGGTGGCCTTCGCCTCCATCTCCGCGTACGGCTGGAACCAGCTGGGCAGTTGGCTGCGCAGCACGAGGCCGATCAGCCGGGAGAAGACACCGTCCGTGCCGAGCGCCGCGTCCACCCGCTCGGAGAAGTCGCGGGTGGGAATCTTCTTCGTGGTCTCGATCTGTCCGATCAACGAGCCCGTGCAGAAGATGATGTCGCCGAGCTGGCCTTGTTTGAGGCCGTGTGCCTCGCGCTGTCGACGGAGCTCCCAGCCGTAGTAGTCGAGCGGGGAAGCGCTGGGATCGAGTGATTGGATGTTGGCCACCGTGGTGCCTCCGGCCTCCAACGCCTCGCGGCGTTCGTCTCCTTGAGTCACCGAGCGTAAGCGAAGAGTCGCCCCCTGGTGGCGTGAATCACGTAATCGGGCCGCCGGTGAGGTGCGGGCCTCAGCCCCGTGACTCCGCGAGCACCGCGTCCGTGAACGGTGTCCACACCTCGATCGCCCACGGGCCGAACGGCCGGTCCGTCAGGGCGACGCACGCGAGGCCCGCCGTCGGGTCGATCCACAGGAACGTGCCCGACTGGCCGAAGTGGCCGAACGTGCCCGGTGAGGACATCTTCCCGGTCCAGTGCGGAGACTTGGAGTCCCGGATCTCGAAACCGAGGCCCCAGTCGTTGGGGTTCTGGTGCCCGTAGCCCGGCAGCACGCCCTTCGTGCCGGGGTACTGCACGGTCATCGCCTCGGCGACCGTCCGCGGGTCGAGCAGCCGGGGCGCCTGCACCTCGGCGGCGAACCGGACGAGGTCGTCGACGGTGGACACGCCGTCCTTGGCCGGTGAGCCGTCGAGCGTGGTCGCGGTCATCCCCAGCGGCGCGAGGACCGCCTGCCGCAGATACTCGGCGAACGGGATGTCCGTCGCCTTCGCCACATGGTCCCCGAGCACCTCGAACCCGGCGTTGGAGTACAGCCGCCGCTCCCCGGGCGCCGACATCGCCCGGTGCTCGTCGAAGGCCAGCCCCGAGGTGTGCGCCAGCAGATGCCGTACGGTCGACCCCGCGGGCCCGGCCGGTTCGTCCAGCTCGATCGCCCCCTCCTCGTACGCGACGAGCACCGCGTACGCGGCGAGCGGCTTGGTGACCGAGGCCAGCGGGAAACGGTGCCCGGTGGGACCGTGCGAACCGAGGACGGTGCCGTCCGCCCGGACGACGGCCGCGGCGGCCGTGGGGACCGGCCAGTTCTCGATCAGGGCGAGGCTCTGCAAGGACATGCGCACGAGCCTAACCTTCACGTCCTCGTGCTTTCTCACCGTATTCGCTTGCTTGGAGCGCACTCCAAGGTTTTAGCGTGGAGGGCATGACGGTGATGGAGACCACGAGTACCACCAGTACTGCCAGTACCGACAGTTGTGCAGGTCCGCCCCGGCAGCCCCGGCGGCCGGACGGGCAGGACAAGTACACGATCAGCGAGGTCGTCACCCTCACCGGTCTGACGGCGCACACCCTGCGCTGGTACGAGCGGATCGGCCTGATGCCGCACATCGACCGTTCCCACACCGGCCAGCGCCGCTACCGCAACCGCGACCTCGACTGGCTCGACCTCGTCGGCAAGCTCCGGCTCACCGGGATGCCCGTCGCCGACATGGTCCGGTACGCGGAGCTGGTGCGCGAGGGCGACCACACCTACGCCGAGCGCTTCGACCTGCTCAAGTCGACCCGGGACGACGTCCTGTCCCGGATCGCCGAGCTCCAGGACACCCTGGCCGTGCTCGACCGGAAGATCAATTTCTACGCGGACGCCGGGCAGGCCCTGGCGTCGGAGAGGGCCTCATGACGAACGCCGCGAACGGCACCAGTGGCACGACCGGCACGGCCGGCACGAGCGGAGGGGTCGGCGCGCACGGCGCGATCCCGAAGGCACGGCTGGGAGCGAACGGCCCCGAGGTCGGCGTACAGGGCCTCGGCTGCATGGGCATGAGCTTCGCGTACGGCCCCTCGGACGCGGCGGAGTCCCGGGCCACCCTGGAGCGGGCGCTGGAACTGGGCGTCACCCTCTACGACACGGCCCACGCCTACGGCGCGGGGGAGAACGAGCGGTTCCTCTCCCCGTTCCTCAAGGCGCACCGCGACGACGTCGTCATCGCCACGAAGTTCGGCCTGGCCGTGCACCCGGACGACCCGACCAGGCGGATCATCCGCAACGACGCCCCGCACATCCGTGAGTCCGTCGAGGGCAGCCTGCGCCGGCTCGACGTCGAGACGATCGACCTCTACTACATGCACCGCCGGGACGTGGACGTCCCCATCGAGGAGACCGTCGGTGTCATGGCCGAACTGGTCCGCGAGGGCAAGGTGAAGCACCTGGGGCTCAGCGAGGTCACGGCCGGGGAACTCCGTGCCGCGCACGCGGTGCACCCCATCGCCGCCCTCCAGTCCGAGTGGTCCCTCTTCAGCCGGGACATCGAGGCCACCGTGGTCCCCGCGGCCCGTGACCTCGACGTGGCGCTCGTGGCGTACTCCCCGCTCGGCCGGGGCTTCCTCACCGGTTCCTTCGCCAAGGCCGAGGACCTCACCGCCGACGACTTCCGCCGCCACCAGCCCCGCTTCACCGGCGACAACGCCGCCGCGAACGCGGCCCTGCTCGAACCGATCCGCCAGGTCGCCGAGGCGCACGGCGCCTCCCTCGGCCAGGTCGCCCTCGCCTGGGTCCACCACCGGGCCTCCGTGCACGATCTCCCGGTCGTCCCCATTCCGGGCACCCGCAAGCCGGGCCGGATCGAGGAGAACGCCGCGGCCACCGGGCTCGCCCTGACCGAGGCGGACCTCGCCGTACTGGAGCCGATAGCGGCCCAGGTAGCGGGCGACCGCTACCCGGACATGAGGTTCACATCGGCAGGCAGGGAGTAAGGGCAGGGAGTAACAGGCAGGGAGTGGTCCGGGGCTCACAGCTCCGCGAGGAGTTCCGCCTTCTTCGCGCTGAACTCCTCGTCGGTGACCAGCCCCGCCTCGTGCAGCTCCCCCAGGTGCCGGATCCGGTCGGCGATGTCGGCCGGGTCCCGTCGGGGCCCGGCCTCGACCGGAGCCAGGGCCCCGGCGCCCGTGGACCGCGCCGCCGCCAGGACCGCCGCGGCGAACGGCAGCGACTCGTGCACCGGCCCGTACCCCAGCCCGAACACCACGGCGGCCGGATCATGGTCCGGCTGGGGCGGGCGGTCACCGGCGGTGTCCCGCCGCAGCAGCCGCAGATACCCCTCGAAGACCTCCGGCGACCGCCACTCGACGCCGCTCAGCTCGCTCACCGGGAAACTCTGGTCCCCGGCCTTCCACTTCGCCGAGGAGGCACCCGTCCAGGACCACCGGAACGACACCGACCGCCCGTCGAACGACGCCTTGCCGTCGTACGCCTTGAACTGCAACGGCACCTCCGGCGCCGCCACCAGGAAGCGCTCGGCCGGCCCCGAGCCGGTCAGCCGGGCCCGCAGTTCGTCCGCGTAGTACTCGGCGAGGGTCTCCTGCTCGGCCGGCAGCACCAGCCGGTACGGATCGGAGCCCTCCTTCAACTGCTCGGCCGCCGCCTCCATCAGCGGGTCGGCGCCCGGCCGCGGCACGGCCCGCAGGACGACGGTGCCCCGCTTGCCCGGTGCCAGCGTCACCTCCGCGATCGCCTCCAGAGGGACACGTCGCTCGCCGAGCGCCTGGAACAGTTTCGGTGTTCGGATCCCCCGTTCGAAGCGGATGAGCACGGAGTCGGACTCGAACTCCCAGGCGGCATGAAATCCGGCCAGTACGTCACCCATGCGGCTCATCGTATGCGGACGGGGCGGTGAAGTCCCGACCCGTGGCGAACCGCACTCTTACGGCCTCTACGCGCGTCAGGCGGCGCTGCTGTCCGGCAGACCCGCCCGGCACCCGTCGTTCTTCCGCGCGCACTCCACCAAGTGGTAGGCGCCGATCCCGATCTCCGCGAAGTTGTACAGGCTCACGGTCCCGGGCTCGAAGTAGCCGCTGTGTCCCTCGGCGTTGGACGCAGACAGCAGGCGCGCCCCGAACTCCGCCGACATCGGGTCGGTGCCGTGACCGAGCCCGCCGACCTCCAGGTACGGCACGTCCTGGACCCAGTCGTCGGCGTCCCGCATGGCCCACACCCGGGCCGCCGTGCGCAACGAGGAGACCTTCTCGGTCCGCATGCCGGGGCTGCCGGCGACCGCGATGTCCGTGACCCGCGACGGCAGGGAGCGCGCGGCGACCCCGCACACCACCGACCCGTAGCTGTGGCACACCAGGGCGACGGTGGACCCGCCGGGGAGCGCCCTGACCAGCGTGTTCAGCCGGATCGCGCCCTGTTCGGCGCGGAGGGCGGTGGCCGAGTCGAGGCCGAGGCCGTCGGGTGCGGTGTAGTCGGCCCAGGCGATCACGGCGGTACGCGTCCGGGTGCTCGCCGTGCGCTCCGCCCGGTACAGCGCCTCGGCCATGCCGACGGGCGCCGAGTACCGGCGGTTGGTGCGCTGGAAGTTGAGGATGTCGGTGTCGACGCCGGGGACGACGACCGAGACGCGCTCCGCCTTGTCGAGGTCGCCGAAGACCTCGGCGACCCGGCCGGAGCCGTCGGGGTCGAAGGCGAGGATCTGCCGGTCGGCGTCCGCCAGCGAGACGTAGCGGTGCATGCGCCGGGTCGCCTCGTACTGGCCGGTCGCGGAGAGCCGTTCGTCGTGGGTGCGGGCCCGTTCGCGCTTGGTCTGCTGCCGGAGCGCGATGCGGTTGGCGCGGTAGCGCAGCTCGACGGGGGCGCCGTTCATGTTGCCCACCGCGAGCGGGTAGCGGTGGGCGAGCCGCCGCTGCTGCCGATCGGTGAGCGAGTCGAAGAAGGCGGTCAGCCGGTGCGGGGACGACTCCGCGTCGGGCAGTTCACGCCCGTCGAGGTGTCCGTGGCGCCACGCGGAGAGCGACGCCTGTAGCGGCGACTCCCCTCGATGACTGCGGATCGCCGTCCAGCCGGTGGTCGCCAGCATCACGAAAACGACGGCCAGCGCCAGCAGTGCGCGCCAGACGTTCAGTTGCGGGGAGGAGTCGAAGGAAGTCACTGAAAGGACACACTAAGAGAACGGAAGGGTCTCGCGTTAACCGAGTGAGAGGGATCACGTTTCGAGCGGGCCTGTTCCGCGCGGTGCGCAGAGAACGTCCCGAAGATGGCGTGATGAGGGGATTTCAGCTGTTCCGCCATTTCTCGGCGAGCGAGGGTCGTACGGCGTCGAGATGGGCGGCGGTCAACTCCCGCATCGCCTCCATGCTGAGGTCGCCGCCCATGGCCCACAGGCGTTCGGTGACGCGCATGACCCCGGCGAAGACGGCCACCGCCACCCGCGGCCGGGGGTCGGTGCGCACATCGAGTCCCTCGCGCTCGGCGACGATCGCCTCGATCTCGCGGGCCACCTCGTCCGCGCGGCGCAGATGCGCGGCGAGCAGCGCGGGCGTCGACTCGATCATCCCGTAGCTGCGCAGATAGAGGTCGACGGGGACGATCCGCGCGACGGCCTCGCCGATGGCGTCCCAGCCCTCCAGGACGGCGTTGCGCAGGGCCTCCAGCGGGGCCTCGTGCGCGGGCCGGGCCCGCAGCGCCGCGACGAAGTGCTCCTGGCTCAGGTCGATGACCGCGAGGGCGGCCTCCTCCTTGCCGGCGAAGTAGCGGAAGAAGGTGCGCTGCGAGACGTCCACGGCCTCGGCGATCTCGTCGACGGTCGTCGCCTCGTACCCCTGGGTCGTGAACAGCTCCAGGGCGGCCCGCAGCAGCGCGTCATGGGTGCGCTGCTTCTTCCGTTCGCGCAGCCCGGGGCGTTCCGCCGCCGTCGCCTCCGCCGTCTCCATGAACCCTCTTCTCCACCCGGTCCGTGCTCCGAGTGACGTGACAGTTACCGACTTGTGAACTCGTTTGTCAACTGTCAGTGGCTGTCACTAGCCTCGCCCGCATGACTAGTCAGACCACTGTCGACAAGACGGGACCGGGGGGCCAGGCGCCAGCAGCCCCGTCGGACCCGACACCGGGCCAGGGGCGGGGCCTGCGCGGCCACCCGTGGTTCACCCTCCTCACCGTGGCCGTGGGCGTCATGATGGTCGCCCTCGACGGCACCATCGTCGCCATCGCCAACCCGGCCATCGCGGACGACCTCAAGGCGAGCTTCGCCGAGGTCCAGTGGATCACCAACGCGTACTTCCTCGCGCTGGCGGTCACCCTCATCACCGCGGGCAAGCTGGGCGACCGCTTCGGCCACCGCCAGACCTTCCTCATCGGTGTCGTCGGCTTCGCCGCCGCCTCCGGTGCCATCGGCCTGTCGAACTCGGTCGCCTTCGTGGTGACCTTCCGGGTCTTCCAGGGCCTGTTCGGCGCGCTGCTCATGCCGGCCGCGCTCGGTCTGCTCCGCGCCACCTTCCCCGCCGAGAAGCTCAACATGGCGATCGGCATCTGGGGCATGGTCATCGGCGCCTCCACCGCGGGCGGCCCGATCCTCGGCGGCTTCCTCGTCGAGAACGTCAGCTGGCAGTCCGTGTTCTGGATCAACGTCCCCGTCGGCGTCCTCGCCGTCGCCCTCGGCGCGTGGATCCTCCTCGACCACCGCGCCGAGAACGCCCCGCGCTCCTTCGACGTCCTCGGCATAGCCCTGCTCTCCGGAGCCATGTTCTGCCTGGTCTGGGCGCTCATCAAGGCCCCCGAGTGGGGCTGGGGCTCCGGCACGACCTGGACGTTCGTCGCGGCGTCCCTCGTCCTGTTCGCCCTCTTCGGCTTCTGGGAAACCAGGGTGAAGGAGCCCCTGATCCCGCTGGGCCTCTTCCGCTCCGTACCGCTCTCCGCGGGTGTGGTCCTGATGGTCCTGATGGCCATCGCCTTCATGGGCGGCCTGTTCTTCGTGACGTTCTACCTCCAGAACGTGCACGGGATGAGCCCCATCGACGCCGGTCTGCACCTGCTGCCGCTCACCGGCATGATGATCGTCGGCTCGCCCCTGGCCGGCGCGCTGATCACCAAGGCCGGACCGCGTATCCCGCTGGCCGGTGGCATGGCCTGCACCGCGATCGCCATGTACGGCATGTCGACCCTGGAGACCGACACCGGCAGCGCCGTGATGTCCCTCTGGTTCGCGCTGCTCGGCCTCGGCCTCGCCCCGGTGATGGTCGGCGCCACCGAGGTCATCGTCGGCAACGCGCCGCTGGAGCTGTCCGGTGTCGCCGGTGGTCTCCAGCAGGCCGCCATGCAGATCGGCGGCAGCCTCGGTACGGCCGTCCTGGGCGCCGTGATGGCCTCCAAGGTCGACGGCGACCTGCCGGGCAACTGGGCGGACGCCGGTCTCCCGCCGCTCACGGGCGACCAGCTCGACAAGGCGTCCGAGGCCGTCCAGGTCGGCGTGCCCCCGGTCGCCGAGGGGACCCCGCCGGAGATCGCCGCGAAGATCGCCACGGTCGCGCACGACACGTTCATGTCCGGCATGGGCCTGGCGTCGCTCGTCGCCGCCGGGGTGGCGGCCGTCGCCGTACTGGTCGCGTTCCTGACCAAGCGGGGCGAGAACGCGGAGGCGGGCGCCGGGGCGGCGCACATCTGATCTCCCCGGCGCTTCATGCGCGGGTTTCCGCCCGCGTTCGCCTATCAGGGTGACAAGGCTGAAGATCACTTCCAGCTGATGCGCGCCGCAGGTCACAGTAAGTCAAGTCCTCCGCACGGCACGGGTGTTCGACGGCGGAGGGGTGTGAGGTCCGGGGCGCGCTGCCGGAGGGGGGCAGCGCGCTCGGGCACGTCCGTCAACACTCCGTGGTTTCAACCCTCATCGGGGGGTACCCGGCACTTCGTACCCGAACTGACGGCGAAGTTCAGGGAGTTGTTGACGATGGCGGGTTTCGGACACAGTACGCGCAGGCACCCCCGCTCACGTGGCCGGACGTGGTCACGGACCGGGCCGGATCGCGCGACCCTCGGCATCATCGGAGTCATCTGCGCGATCGCGGGATTCTTCGTCCTGGGGATCATCCTCGGTCCCGTCGCGATCGTCTGCGGCTGGCTGGCCATGAACCGCAGCTGGTCCGGCACCCGCTCCGTCCCCGCCCTCATCGCGGTCGTTCTGGGTGCCATAGACACACTCCTGGCCATCCTCTGGCTGGCCGGCACAGCCACTCCCGGGGCCGGACTCTTCTGACCCACAGGAGTGCGGGGAAAGGGCAGGGGCCCTCGGCGACGACAGCCGAGGGCCCCTTCTCCAGTCGGCGCAGGTGAAGCAAAGCCAGGGGCGCGGGGAACCGCGCAATGGGCCGACGACAGCTGGTCCCTCTCCCGACACCGGGCAGTGCAGCAAGGCTGGGGGCGCGGGGAACTGCGCAATCGGCCGGCGAAAGCGGACGGCTCCCTTCCTGCCCCGGCACGGCGCAGCGGACCTCAGGGGCGCGGGGAACTGCGCGACCGGCCGCGACGCACCCGCACGCGCCCAGGCACACGCGCCCCCACGGCCCTCGGCGCTCTTGCGACACCTCGGTCAGCGCCGCTGCTCCGGCACCGCCCTCCCCGACCGCAGCGCCATCACCTCGGCCCGCAGCAGCCGTACCTCCTCGGTCAGCTCCGCGATCGCCGCGGTCTGCCGCCGCTCCTCCTCGTCGTCCTTCTCGAACCGCGCTATGAACCACGCGGCGATGTTCGCGGTCACCACACCGAGCAGCGCGATCCCCGACAGCATCAGCCCCACGGCCAGCACCCGCCCCAGCCCGGTCGTCGGCGCGTGGTCCCCGTACCCCACGGTCGTCATCGTCGTGAACGACCACCACACGGCGTCGCCCAACGTGTGGATGTTCCCGTTCGGGGAGTCCCGTTCCACGGAGAGCACGGCCAGCGACCCGAACATCAGCAGCCCGATCAGTGACCCGCCGACATAGGTCGTGAACCGTATCTGCGAGGCCATCCGCGCCCGCTGCCCGAGCAGCAGCAGGGTCGCCACCAACCGCAGAAGCCGCAGCGGCTGGACCATCGGCAGCAGCACCGCGCACAGGTCCAGCCAGCGCGACCGCACGAACTCCCACCGCCGCTCAGCGAGACCGAGCCGTATCGCGTAGTCGAACGCGAAGGCCCCCCACACGCCCCACTCGGCGACATCGCACCACCACCTCACGTCCGGGCTCGCGTCCGGCCGGACGATCGGCACCGCGTACGCGACGGCGAACACCGCGGCCAGACCGAACAGCGGCCGCTGCGTCTTCTGTTCCCACCGGATCTGCGCCGAGGCGACTCGCTCTTTCATGGGCGCATCGTAGGAAACGTGAAGGGGTGGTGAACCCCCAGGTTCACCACCCCTTGACACCGGGCTTCGCACTTGCCGCCCGCGCCTCGTCCCCGCGGCGCAGCCGCCGAAAGGGGCGCGGGGAACTGCGCGACAAGCCCCCACCGGCGCGAGGACGCACCGGCTTCCTCAGCGGCAGCGCCTACGCGTCGCCCCCCGCCGCCCCGGGGTCGGCCGCGGAGACGTCCAGCAGCTGGTAGCGGTCGATGGCCTGCTTGAGCACCGAGCGGTCCACCTTGCCCTCACGCGCCAGCTCGGTCAGCACCGCGACCACGATCGACTGGGCGTCGATGTGGAAGTACCGCCGCGCCGCGCCCCGCGTGTCCGCGAAGCCGAAGCCGTCCGCGCCGAGCGACTGGTACGTGCCCGGCACCCACCGCGCGATCTGGTCCGGAACCGACCGCATCCAGTCGGAGACGGCCACGAACGGACCCTCGGAGCCGCTCAGCTTCCGCGTCACGTACGGGACCTGCTGCTCCTCCTCCGGGTGGAGCAGATTGTGCCGCTCCACCTCGACCGCCTCACGGCGCAGCTCGTTCCAGGAGGTCGCCGACCAGACGTCCGCCTTGACGTTCCACTCGGCGGCGAGGATCTGCTGCGCCTCGACCGCCCAGGGCACCGCGACACCGGAGGCGATGATCTGCGCCGGGACGGCACCGGACTCGCCGGCCTTGAAGCGGTGGATGCCCTTGAGGATGCCGTCCACGTCCACGTCGGCGGGCTCGGCCGGGTGCTGGATCGGCTCGTTGTAGACCGTGAGGTAGTAGAAGACGTCCTCGCCGGGCCGTCCGTCGGCGGTCTCGCCGTACATCCGGCGCAGACCGTCCTTCACGATGTGCGCGATCTCGAAGCCGAACGCCGGGTCGTAGGCGACACAGCCCGGGTTGGTGGAGGCCAGCAGCTGCGAGTGCCCGTCCGCGTGCTGGAGACCCTCACCGGTCAGCGTCGTACGCCCCGCGGTCGCGCCCAGGACGAAGCCGCGCGCCAGTTGGTCGGACATCTGCCAGAACTGGTCGCCGGTGCGCTGGAAACCGAACATCGAGTAGAAGACGTAGACCGGGATCAGCGGCTCGCCGTGCGTCGCGTACGCGGAACCGGCCGCGATCAGCGACGCCGTGCAGCCCGCCTCGGAGATGCCGTCGTGCAGCATCTGCCCCGTCGGCGACTCCTTGTACGCGAGCAGCAGTTCACGGTCGACCGCCTCGTACTGCTGCCCGAGCGGGTTGTAGATCTTCGCGCTCGGGAAGAACGAGTCCATGCCGAAGGTGCGGTACTCGTCGGGCGCGATCAGCACGAACCGCTTGCCGATCTCCTTGTCCCGCATGAGGTCCTTCAGCAGTCGCACGAACGCCATGGTGGTGGCGATCGACTGCTGACCGGAGCCCTTCTTCACACTCGCGTACGTCTTGTCCTCGGGTAGCGGCAGCGGCTTCGCCCGTACGACACGGGTGGGCACATAACCGCCGAGCCCCTTGCGGCGGTCGTGCATGTACTGGATCTCGTCCGAGTTCCGGCCGGGGTGGTAGTACGGCGGGAGCCCGCCCTCCAGCTCCTTGTCGGAGATCGGCAGGTGCAGACGGTCGCGGAAGCCCTTGAGGTCGGCGACGGTCAGCTTCTTCATCTGGTGCGTGGCGTTGCGGCCCTCGAAGTTCGGCCCCAGCGTCCAGCCCTTGATGGTCTTGGCCAGGATGACCGTCGGCTGGCCCTTGTGCTCGTGGGCCGCCTTGTACGCCGCGTAGATCTTGCGGTGGTCGTGACCGCCGCGACCCAGGTGCAGGATCTGGTCGTCGGACATGTTCTCGACCATGGCGCGCAGCCGGTGGTCGCCGCCGAAGAAGTGGTCGCGGATGTACGCGCCGGTCTCGGTCGCGTACGTCTGGAACTGGCCGTCCGGCGTGGTGTTCATCTTGTTGACGAGCACACCGTCGCGGTCCTGGGCGAGCAGCGGGTCCCAGGTGCGGTCCCACACCAGCTTGATCACGTTCCAGCCGGCGCCGCGGAAGACCGACTCCAGCTCCTGGATGACCTTGCCGTTGCCGCGCACCGGGCCGTCGAGGCGCTGGAGGTTGCAGTTGACGACGAAGGTCAGGTTGTCGAGGCCCTCGCGGGCGGCGAGCGTGAGCTGTCCGAGTGACTCCGGCTCGTCCATCTCGCCGTCGCCGAGGAACGCCCAGACATGGGACTTGGAGGTGTCCGCGATCCCGCGCGCCTCCATGTAGCGGTTCATCCGCGCCTGGAAGATCGCGCCCAGCGGGCCGAGGCCCATGGAGACGGTCGGGAACTCCCAGAAGTCAGGCATCAGCCGCGGGTGCGGATAGCTGGACAGACCGTGCGGCGCCTTCGACTTCTCCTGGCGGAACGCGTCGAGCTGCTGCTCGCCGAGCCGGTCCAGCAGGAACGCGCGGGCGTAGATACCGGGGGAGGCGTGCCCCTGGAAGAAGATCTGGTCGCCGCCGTCGCCCTCCTCCTTGCCCCGGAAGAAGTGGTTGAAGCCCACGTCGTAGAGGGAGGCGGACGACGCGAACGTCGCGATGTGGCCACCCACGCCGATGCCCGGGCGCTGGGCCCTGGACACCATCACGGCGGCGTTCCACCGCGTGGCGTTGAGGATCTTCCGCTCGATCTCCTCGTTGCCCGGGAAGAACGGCTCCGCCTTGGTGGCGATGGTGTTGACGTAGTCCGTGCTGCGCATCTCGGGCACGGCCACGCGCTTCTCGCGGGCCCGCTCGATGAGCCGGAGCATCAGGTAGCGCGCGCGCTCACGCCCGCGCTGGTCCACGGCGGCGTCGAGCGAGTCGAGCCACTCCTGGGTCTCCTCGGGATCGAAGTCAGGGACCTGACTCGGAAGGCCGCCAATGATGATCGGATTGCGATCGGATCCGGAAGCCACGCTGTTCCTTAGCTGTCAGAGGGCCACTCTTCATGGGTTCTTCTGGGTGCCTGCACCGCCCCCCATCGTGTACCTCGAGGGCGCAAACGTCATCTCTACCGAGAGGTAACCAAGCTGGTCACCCGCTCTGTCACAGTAGGAAGGGCATGCGGCACTCGTACCCAAGAGCGGTTGCCGAATGCGCAAACCGGACAGAATGGTGTGGTGTGCGTCACGAGGCGCTGGGAATCGATGCCTGGAGTTGCGTGGACACGGCCCGGATCGTCACCGTTTCGGCGGTCTCGCAGGCTGGGTACTTGCGCGATCCGTCCCGCCCGTGTGGACTACGGCCAACGCTTCGCGTACGCGCGTGGCTGATTCCCCGGGGGCGACCCCACCCGAAACATGATCAGGAGGCAACCCGTGAGCGCGACCGCGGACCACGCGGAGGAGCGGACGAACCCTGCCGCGAGGCTGGGGTTCCAGCCCGAGCAGGTGGTCCAGGAGATCGGCTACGACGACGATGTCGACCAGGAGCTCCGCGAGTCCATCGAGGAAGTCATCGGCAGCGATCTCGTCGACGAGGACTACGACGACGTGGCCGATGCCGTCGTGCTGTGGTTCCGAGACGACGACGGCGACCTGACGGATGTGCTGGTGGACGCCACCACGTACATCGAGGAAGGTGGCTCGATCCTGCTGCTGACGCCCAAGACAGGGCGCGACGGCTATGTGGAGCCCAGTGACATCTCGGAAGCCGCGACGACCGCGGGGTTGTCCGCGTCGAAGAGCGTCAGCGTCGGCAAGGACTGGAGCGGAAGCCGTCTGGTGACGCCGAAGGCGGCGAAGTCCGGCAAGAAATAGAGCGTCGCCCGAGAACCCGGTGGGTTCTGCGTCGAGGCGGTCGCGACATCGTCGTGACCGGTCGCGCAGCTCCCCGCGCCCCTGGACGGGCGCCCCTACAGGGCCCGTCCAGGGGCGCTCCGTTTTCCCCGCCGGTCACCTGCGTAGGCTGGGTCACCCGAACAGCCCCACGAAGGGACGCAGGAAATCATGGCGATCCAGGTCGGCGACAAGGCACCCGACTTCGAGCTCAAGGACAACCACGGCGCCACGGTGAAGCTCTCGGACTTCCGGGGCGAGAAGAACGTGGTGCTGCTCTTCTACCCGTTCGCCTTCACCGGCGTGTGCACGGGCGAGCTGTGCGAGCTGCGGGACAACCTGCCGAAGTTCGTCAACGACGACGTCCAGCTGCTGGCCGTGTCGAACGACTCCATCCACACCCTGCGGGTCTTCGCCGACCAGGAGGGGCTGGAGTACCCGCTGCTGTCGGACTTCTGGCCGCACGGCGACGTCTCGCGCGCGTACGGCGTCTTCGACGCGGACAAGGGCTGCGCGGTGCGCGGGACGTTCATCATCGACAAGGAGGGCGTCGTCCGCTGGACGGTCGTCAACGCCCTGCCGGACGCCCGTGACCTGAACGAGTACGTCGCCGCGCTCGACACCCTGTGATTCTTCGGTTCCAAGGCCTGCGGTTCTCGGGAACCCGTCACTAGGATCGACACGTTGATCCGATACCAACGCACGACGGGGCTCCCCGCCCCAGACATCTATGGGAGGACTTCGTGGGAGTCAGCCTCAGCAAGGGCGGCAACGTATCGCTGACCAAGGAGGCCCCGGGCCTGACCGCGGTCATCGTCGGTCTGGGGTGGGACATCCGCACCACCACCGGCACGGACTTCGACCTCGACGCCAGCGCGCTGCTGCTGGACGCGTCGGGCAAGGTCAGCAGCGACGCCAACTTCGTCTTCTTCAACAACCTCAAGAGCCCCGACGGCTCCGTGGAGCACACCGGTGACAACCTCACCGGTGAGGGCGAGGGCGACGACGAGCAGATCAAGGTCAATCTCGCCGCCGTGCCGGTCGAGATCGAGAAGATCGTCTTCCCGGTGTCGATCTACGACGCCGAGAACCGCCAGCAGTCCTTCGGTCAGGTCCGCAACGCCTTCATCCGCGTGGTGAACCAGGCCGGCGAGGCGGAGATCGCCCGTTACGACCTGTCCGAGGACGCCTCCACCGAGACCGCCATGGTCTTCGGTGAGCTCTACCGGCACGGCGCCGAGTGGAAGTTCCGCGCGATCGGCCAGGGGTACGCCTCGGGTCTGCGCGGTATCGCCCAGGACTTCGGTGTGAACGTCTGAGCCACCGGGGAAGAACCATCCGGCTCAACCGTTCCGGCGCCGCAGTCGTCCTCGACCGCGGCGCCGGACGCGCTCCAACACCACAACTGAACACCTGCGAAGCTCGACAACGGGGAGGACCAGCACCATGGGCGTCACGCTCGCCAAGGGAGGCAATGTCTCCCTCTCCAAGGCCGCGCCGAACCTCACTCAGGTGACGATCGGGCTCGGCTGGGACGTCCGGACCACCACCGGAGCCCCTTTCGACCTCGACGCCAGCGCGCTGCTGTGCCAGGGGGGCCGGGTGCTGGGGGACGAGTGGTTCGTCTTCTACAACAACCTGACGAGCCCCGACGGCTCGGTGAAGCACACCGGTGACAACCTCACCGGCGAGGGGGAGGGCGACGACGAGTCGATCATCATCGACCTCTCCCGGGTGCCCGTGACCGTCGACAAGATCGTGTTCCCGGTCTCCATCCACGACGCGGACAACCGCGGCCAGTCCTTCGGACAGATCAGCAACGCCTTCATCCGTGTCGTCAACCAGCTCGACGGCCAGGAACTGGCCCGCTACGACCTCTCGGAGGACGCCTCCACCGAGACCGCGATGATCTTCGGTGAGGTCTATCGCTACGGCGGGGAATGGAAGTTCCGGGCGGTCGGCCAGGGGTACGCGTCAGGCTTGCGCGGTATCGCCCTGGATTTCGGGGTCAATGTGTCGTAGTGGCCTTCTGAGGGGTCCGGCGCTATATGCGCAAAACCTGGGGCCTGGTGGGGGACGAGGGGTGCCCGACTAGACTTCGGCATCGGAGTCAATGTTTGGTAAAGCCGCGCGCGGCGCGGGGGAACCCCGTACACACACGATTGGGTAGCCAGTGGTTCTGAAAACCTTCGGCTGGTCGTTCGCGGTCACCGCGCTCGGCTTGGTTGCAGCGGTTCTCTACGACGGATGGACGGCGCTCGGGCTCGTCGCCATCCTGTCCATCCTGGAGATCTCGTTGTCGTTCGACAACGCAGTGGTCAACGCCGGGATCCTGAAGAAGATGAATGCCTTCTGGCAGAAGATCTTCCTCACCATCGGCATCCTCATCGCCGTCTTCGGCATGCGCCTGGTGTTCCCCGTCGTGATCGTCGCGATCAGCGCCAAGCTGGGCCCGATCGAGGCCGTGGACCTGGCCCTCACCGACAAGGACCAGTACCAGCAGTACGTGACCGACGCCCACCCGTCGATCGCGGCGTTCGGCGGTATGTTCCTGCTGATGATCTTCCTCGACTTCATCTTCGAGGACCGGGACATCAAGTGGCTGGCCTGGCTGGAGCGCCCGCTGGCCAAGCTCGGCAAGATCGACATGCTGTCCGCCTGCATCGCGATGATCGTCCTGCTGATCACCTCGATGACCTTCGCGACCCACGCACACCAGCACGGCGGCACCCACGTCGACAAGGCGCAGACGGTGCTGATCTCGGGTCTCGCGGGCCTCATCACCTATCTCATCGTCGGCGGTCTCTCCAGCTTCTTCGAGAACCGCCTGGAGGAAGAGGAGGAGCGCGAGCACGAGGCGGAGGAGGAGGCGGAGCGCGCCGGGAAGCCGCGTTCGGCCGTCGCCCTCGCCGGCAAGGCCGCGTTCTTCATGTTCCTCTACCTGGAGGTCCTGGACGCGTCGTTCTCCTTCGACGGCGTGATCGGCGCGTTCGCCATCACCAACGACATCGTCCTGATGGCGCTCGGCCTGGGCATCGGCGCGATGTACGTCCGGTCGCTCACCGTCTACCTGGTCCGCCAGGGCACCCTCGACGACTACGTCTACCTGGAGCACGGCGCGCACTACGCGATCGGCGCCCTCGCCGTGATCCTGCTCGTCACCATCCAGTACGAGATCAACGAGATCATCACCGGCCTCATCGGTGTCGTCCTGATCGGCTGGTCCTTCTGGTCCTCGGTCCGCCGCAACAAGGCGCTGGCGGCCGCGGAGGGAAAAGCTGAGGCCTCCAAGGAGGAGGTGGCGTCCGGCGTCTGACCTCCAGAGAGGTACGACCCGGAACCCGGGGCCGGTGTGACCGGTTCCGGAGTGTGACTGCCCTCCAGGTGAGGGAACGCTCTCAGCGGGGCGGCCGACGAGGACTCGTCCTCGTCGGCCGCCCCGTCGGTGGTTGACGCGACGACACGGCAGTTGTGGGGCGGGCATGAGTTTCCTGGACAACCTCTGGCGCGGACGGGCCACCGAGTTCGACGCGGGCAACGCGGCGACCAACGCCATCGAGCTGACCAAACGGCACCAGAAGGTCTCCCTCAGCAAGCAGGGCGCCGCCACCGGCCATCTGCGCGTCAACCTGTCCTGGCGGATGCGGACCTCCGACATCGGCGGACCCAAGCGGCAGAGCGTGCTCCGGCACCCTTTCAGGGCGCTCAAGCCGGAGGAGGTCGTGGCGCACAGCCAGAGCATGGTCAACGTCGACCTCGACCTCGGCTGCCTCTACGAGCTGGCCGACGGGACGAAGGGGGTCGTGCAGCCGCTGGGCGGCTTCCTCGGCGACATCAACGACCCGCCGTACATGCGGCTCAGCGGCGACGACCGGTTCGGGTCGGGGTCCGGCGAGACCATGTACATCAACCTGGACCACCGCGACGACTTCAAGCGGATGCTCGTCTTCGTCTACATCTACGACCAGACGCCGGCCTTCGACCGTACGCACGCCGTCGTGACGCTGTACCCGAGCAACGGCCCCCGGATCGAGATCGGGCTCGACGAGCGCCATCCGCAGGCCCGGTCGTGCGCGGTGGTGATGATCGAGAACGTCAAGGGGGAGATCATCGTGCGCCGAGAGGTGAAGTTCGTCTACGGCTTCCAGGCGGAGCTCGACCGGCTCTACGGGTGGGGCCTGCAGTGGGGGCGCGGCTTCAAGACCAAGGCGGAGCGCTGACGGCGGCCCCACCCGTAGAGC
>NZ_LIQX01000329.1 GCF_001418475.1 Streptomyces ossamyceticus
CTCGACCCCACGACCGTGTGCGAGGAACTCGCACACGGTCGTGGGGTCGAGCACACTCATGTCGAGTTCGGCGACGGAGCCGCCGTGCGGGGCGAGGTGGTCGCGCAGGATGCGGGTCCCGGCCGCCCAGTAGACGCTCGACTGGGCCGCCACGGCGACCCGGCGGTGGCCCGCGTCGAGGAGGAAGTCGGTGTAGATCCGCCAGCCGTGGGACTGGGCCGGGCACAGGCGCGCCACCCGGTCCGTCGGCCGGTCGATGAGCGCGTCGAGGACCGCGGACGAGCACAGGAACGGCAGACCGAGGGCGTCCGCTCGCGCGGCGGCGGAGCGCGCGACGACGCTGTGGTACTCCCCGGCCAGGGCCGTCACACCCAGTCGAGCCAGCTCGTCCACGGCCGCCGCGGCCCTGCGCGGATCGGCCGCGGTGTCCCGGACCAGCAGTACCAGGGGTCTTCCGGCTATTCCGCCGCCGTCGTTGACCTCGTCGGCGGCGAGTTCGAGGCCGGCCAGCAAGTGCCGGCCTGCCTCCACCCAGCCGGGCGGGCTCAACGGGACGAGTACACCGATCCGGACGGCCGACGGGTCCCTGTCGCTCTGCTCCGGCGAGCGCATGTGCGTGATCATGACGCACATTGCATCCATGACCGCAGCCGAGGGGCAAGCGACACGTCATGTGAGTGGCCAGCCGGCCCCGGCCACCCCAGAGCCCGGGTACGGGGCAACGGGACCAGAGGCTGCTGGGAAGTGCGGCCTCCTGGTGCCGCGGGGGCTTCTTCGGCTTCTCCGCATGGCGTCGACCTGGGCCTGCTCCGTGTCGGTGACAGGAGTCGAGCCCTGCCCGCCTGTCTATCTGCCCGTGCGACGACGGTGGTTGAGCGCGACAACTACTCACCGGGCCGACATGGCGAAGGCCCGCGGTGCACCGGTGTGCGGGGCGCGCCGCGGGCCTTCGTTTCCCCTCAGCGAGTGCCGACCGCCGCCCGTACGGCCTTGCGGGCCAGCTGGCAGTCGTCGTGCAGCCGCCTGAGCAGCAGCCGCTGTTCCTCGCCGGACGGCGCAGCAGCCGGGTGGGCCGGGCCCGGTGCCGCCGGGGTCGTGTCGTGCATCGAACGCTGCACGGCCGTCTCGTAGGTACGGATCTCGCGGGTCAGTACGAGCATCAGATTCACCAGGAACGCGTCCCGAGAGGCAGGGCCCGCGGACTGTGCCAGCTGACTGATCTGACGCCGCGCCACGGGGGCGTCCCCGAGCACCGCCCACAGCGTCGCCAGGTCGTAGCCCGGCAGGTACCACCCCGCGTGTTCCCAGTCCACCAGCACTGGACCGGCCGGTGAGAGCAGGATGTTCGACAGCAGGGCGTCGCCGTGGCAGAACTGGCCCATGCCCTGACGGCCCGACGCGTGAGCGATGCCGTGCAGGAGCTTCTGCAGATCGCCCATGTCCCGGTCGGTGAGCAGACCCAGCTCATGGAACCGCGAGATCCGCTCGGCGTAGTCCAGCGGGGCGTCGAACGTGCCCGCCGGTGGCCGCCACGCGTTCAGTCGGCAGATCGCGCCGAGGGCCGCCCGGATGTCGGCGCGCGGCGGCGCCTCCACGGGATGCCGCTGCAACGCGGCCACCCGGCCCGGCATCCGCTCGACGACCAGAGTGCAGTTGTCCGGGTCCGCCGCGATCAGCCTCGGCACCCGCACCGGGGGGCGGTGCCGGACGAACGAGCGGTATGCGGCTATTTCGTGCCGGAGCCGCTCCTGCCAGATGGACGAGTGGTCCAGTAAACACTTGGCGACGGCGGTGCTGCGCCCTGTCGTACCGACGAGCAGCACCGAGCGGCCGCTGCGGCGCAGCACCTGGACCGGAGCGAACTCCGGACAGATGCGATGCACCGAGGCGATCGCCGTGCGTAGCTGCGCGCCCTGAGGGCCGGACAAGTCGAGTCTCCCGCTGAGCGGTTGAGGGCCGAGCCCCGGAACGCGCCGGGCCCGGCCGGCACCGAGCCCGGGGGCCGCGGAACGGGTGGGGTCGAGATAGGGGCCGCCACCGCCCGGCTGGCGGGGTGCGAGCGGCCGGGGCGGAGCGGACACGGAGGACGATGCTGCGTACATGGGCGGATACAGATCCCTTCGTGTGCCTGCGATGTCACGCGCCACCCGCCCCGGCCGACCGGGGACACCCTGGGGAGTGCCTGTCGGGCGACCGGGCCGGGGTGGCGCTTTCCTACCTGACACCGGATGGCCCGTGGCACACCATGTAGCGCACCCTGGCGAAGCCTGGCGAATAGTCCCCCAGCAACTGACAGCGGGCTACATTCAACTCAGCCGAGAACCTGGGGGCTTGACGTGAGCGGACAACCCAACACCCGACTCGCAGACCTGTTCGGCCTGGCCGGCTGGTCGAAGGGCGAGCTCGCGAGGCTGGTCAACCGGCAGGCGGCGGCCATGGGCCATCCGCAGCTGTCGACCGACACCTCACGGGTGCGGCGGTGGATCGACATGGGAGAGATCCCGCGCGATCCCGTGCCGCGGGTGCTGGCGGCGCTGTTCACCGAGCGTCTCGGCCGTGTCGTGACCATCGAGGACCTCGGTCTGGTCCGGCACGGGCGTACGGGGAAACGGCAGGGCGGCGGGAATGCGGAGCATCCCGACGGTGTGCCGTGGGCGCCCGAACGGACTGCCGCGGTCCTCACCGAATTCACGGGAATGGACCTCATGCTCAACCGACGCGGCTTGGTGGGTGCGGGCGTCGCGCTCACCGCGGGATCAGCACTCAGCAGCGCCATGCACGACTGGCTGCACACCGACCCGACGCTCAAGGCCGACGCTCCCGACCTCGACAACCCCCTGCACGCCGACCCCGCTGGGTTCGACCGCTATGAGGCCGCCCCCATCGGATCGCAGGAGATCGAGGAACTGGAGCGCTCCGTCGAGGTGTTCCGGGCCTGGGACGCGGCCCGTGGCGGCGGGCTGCAACGCAAGGCTGTCGTGGGACAGCTCAACGAGGTGGGAGGCATGCTCTCCTACCGCCACCCCGAACACCTCCAGCGCCGCCTGTGGGGCGTCGCCGCCAACCTCGCCGTCCTCGCGGGCTGGATGTCGCACGACGTCGGCCTCGAACCCACCGCCCAGAAGTACTTCATCATCGCCGCCCACGCCGCCCGGGAGGGCGGTGACCGGCCCCGCGCCGGCGAGGCCCTCTCGCGGGCGGCCAGGCAACTGGTGCACCTCGGTAAACCCGACGAGGCGCTCGACCTCATGAAACTCGCCCAGTCCGGCTCCGGCGAGCGGGTGCTGCCCCGCACCAAGGCCATGTTCCACACCATCGAGGCGTGGGCGCAGGCGTCCATGGGCAAGGGCCAGGCCATGCGCCGCACCCTGGGGCAGGCGGAGGACCTCTTCGTCTCCGACAAGGGCGACACACCGCCGCCGAGTTGGATGCAGACCTTCAAGGACGAGGACCTGTACGGCATGCAGGCCCTCGCCTACCGCACCCTCGCCGAGTTCGAGCCCGGCGCGGCCGCGCACGCCCAGCACTACGCGGAGAAGGCCCTGGCTCTGCGCAACGACGGCCGGGAACGGTCGAAGATCTTCGACCATCTCTCCATGGCGTCCGCCTGCTTCATCGCGGACGATCCAGAGCAGGCGAACCGGTACGCCCGGCTGGCCCTGATGTCGATGGGGTCGAACTCGTCGGGACGCACCTGGGACCGGCTGCGTCAGATGTACCGGCTCACCGGTCAGTACTCCAGCTATCCGAAGATCCAGGACCTTCGGGAGGAGATCAAGCTCGCCCTGCCGAAGCCGCATTCGCGGAACAGCGGCGACATCGCACCGGCGTGACCGCCGGCCGGCGGTGTCCCACGGCATCAGGAGGTCATCACTTCTCCCCCTCCGGACGAGGACCCTGAGGTCAGGCGACGATCCTGACGTTAGGCGAGGACCCTGGCGACGAGCACGCAGGCGTCGTCCTCGCGCTCGCCCTCGCCGAACTCCTCCACCACCGCCCGTACACCATCCCGGGCCGTCCGCGCCTCGGCGAACCGCGGGGCCAGGTCCAGCAGCCGCTGGACGGCTGCCGTGCCCCCGGGCACCAGCCCTTCGGTGTGCAGGAGCAGGAGATCACCCGGTCGGAGCGTCACCTCGGCCTGCCCGTAGACGGCGCCCGAGGTCGCTCCGAGCAGGACACCGTCCGGCGCCGGCAACACGCGCCCCGTCCCGTCGCGGAACAGCAGCGGGGCGGGGTGACCCGCCTGCGCCCACACCAGGGTGCGGGTCGCCGGCCGGTAGCGGCAGCACACGGCGCTGCCGAGGGCCGGTTGCCCGGTGGCGTCGAGTAACTGGTTGAGGCAGGCCATCAGCTGTCCCGGTTCGGTACCGGCCATGGCCATCCCGCGGACCGCGCCGATCAGCGTCGCCATGCCCGAGGTGACGGTCACCCCGTGGCCGGTGAGGTCGCCGACGCTCAACAGGCTCCCGCCGCCCGGCAGTTCGAGCGCGTCGTACCAGTCGCCGCCGATCAGCGCGGTCGTCGAACAGGGCAGATAGCGGGCCGCCACGTCCAGGGTCTCGGGGCCCCGGTGCGGGAGCCGCAGGGCGCCACGCCACGGAGGCAGCACGGCCTCCTGGAGCTCGACCGCGATCCGGTGCTCGGCCCGCGCGATGTGCCGTCGGCGTTCGAACGAGTCACGGGTCTCGCTCACCGCACGCTGGCTGCGCCGCAGTTCGCTGACGTCCCGCAGCACGGCCCACATGGAGGCGGTGCTGCCGTCGTCGTCGAGTACGGGCTCGCCCATCATGTGCACGGTGCGGACCGCCCCGTCGGGGAGCACGATCCGGAACTCGCCGTCGATGCGCCGGGCGTCGATCAGACAGTCCGTCACCATCGCCGTGAGCTGCGGCCGGTCCTCCTCCAGCACCAGCGACGGCAGCTCGTCGAGCGTGAGCGCCGGAGCGGACGGATCGCGGCCGAGGATCTCGTACAGCTCCCCGGACCAGCTCGCCTCGTCCGTGAGGAGGTTCCACTCGGCGCTGCCGACCCGGCTGAGCAGCGACTCGCGCGGGTGCGCCGCGACCGGTACGGCGGAAGCGCCCGCCTTGTCCGCGTCGGCCGCCGGGACGTCGGGGCCGTCCCGCAGCTGGGCCAAGTGCTCGTCCAGATCGTTCAGTTGATGGAGGGCCAGGTCGTACAGGGCGCGCTGCCATCGGCCCTCGGCGTCCGTCCCGTCGACGGCGGCGCCACGTCGTACGGCGTCCATGTCGCCGCGCAGCCGGCGCGTCTGCGAGATGAGCGCGTCGACCGTGCCGCGGCGGGGCGGCGGGGCGGCGGGGCGATCCGCAGAGAGATGGGACGGCATCACGTACTCCGAGGGGGGACGGTACGACCAACGCTGACGGATGGGCCGGTTACGACTGTTGCACAGCCCGCGACGCGCTGTAAGGGATTCGGCAAGACACGATACGGTGGTGCTTCCGGCATATGCCGCTGTCCTCGCGGACCGGGTCCGCCACGACATCTCGCTACGTGCTCCGAGGGGGCAAGTCGTAGGCAGCGTACGCGACTTGATGGATGGTCGAGTCTGCTACGAGCCGCTTTCAAGCCCGTGTTCGAGGGTCGTTTGTGCGAGCCGCTTTGATCCTGGGGAGCGGTGTCGGTACATCCGAGGAGAACCGGCGTCCGCCGGGGAACCAGGGACTCGGGTGCGGGGGAAACGGGTGACTTGGGTCACAGCGGTGAATCCAGGAAAGCGTGGCGCGCGAATGCCCTTCGCGAGGCCGATGAGGCATGTCGGCGCAGGGCCGACCCGGATCCGAAACGGAGAGCGCGCATGACCGTCACACTGGAACAGCCCGCACGAGTCCTCCTGGTCACGGCCGAGGACCGCGAGCTGCCGGTGCCCACCACGCTGCGCTACACCTCGGACGACCCGCTGGCCGTGCATCTCGACTTCCCCGCGGACATCTCGCTCAGCGGCTCCATGGTGACCTGGACGTTCGCGCGCGAGCTGCTCGACGAGGGGCTGCGGGGGCCCGCCGGAACCGGGGACGTGCACATCTGGCCCTGCGGGCGCACCCGTACGGTCGTGGAGCTGCACTCGCCGCACGGCATGGCCCTGCTCCGGTTCGACACCGTCGCTCTCCGGCGCTTCCTGGTGCGCACCTTCGCCGTCGTCGGCTCCGGCAGCGAGCCGGTCGGTCGGGCCGTCGACCGAGGCCTGACGGCCCTCTTCGACGGTGTCTGACCGGCGGCGTACACCCGGTAGTGGGCCGGCGGGCCCAGTAGCGCGGGACGGCGGGTTCGGCAGCGCAGAGCGTCGGGTTCGGCCGGCAGGGCGGCGCGTTCGGCAGGCGGGACGGCCGGCTCAGTAGCGCAGGACGCCCGCGATGCCGCGCGCGTCGCCGAGCGTGCCGTCGGGCACGAACCGCACCTCGGCCCCGGTGTCGAGGCACCGTTCGACGATCTCGTCCACGATGTCCTCGCGGGCGTCCAGCTCGCCGCTCTCCGCCGGGACGAGATGGACCCCGCCGTCGGCGCGGACGGTCGCCCGGTAGTTCTCCTCGACGGCCAGGAGCTGGACGCGGCCCTGCTCGGCGTTCTGCCGGACCTCGTCGACACCGGCCGCGAACGACTTGCTGCCGCGGGCCGACTCCAGCCGCCGGGCCACCGTGTCGACGTTCCTGCGGTTCTCGGCCTCGATCATCGGGCCGATCGCCTGCCACACCGCGTCCGGGGTGCCGTGCGCCAGACCGCCGTGCGCGATGTGGGTGGCGTCCTTGGTGACGGTGCCGATCTCGTCCAGGAGGGACAGCGCCGCCGTCTCGCCCGTCACGTACAGGGGCCGCGGATGGGTGCGCAGCAGGCGGCTCATCGCCGTGTCGGCGTCCCGCAGGAAGTGCCGGGTGTCCTCGTCGCGGAAGGCGCTCGGCATGTCGCCGATCCGCTGCTGCCGCTCCGCGTCGAAGTTGTCGCGGTCCCGGGTCAGCGGGAACCCGCCGGCGCGCGCGGGCACGACCCGGTCGCCGCCGCCGTTCCACAGCGCGACCCGGTCGGAGGAGACGGACAGTGCCCAGAAGGGGCGCTCGGCGGCCTGCGCGGCCACCAGGTTCCGGGTCAGGAAGGTGTCCGCGAGCACCACGCGCTCCGGTACCGGCCGGGCCAGTGACCACACCTGGTGCTCGCCCGGAGCCGCGAAGATCACCAGACCGTCCTCGGCGTGCGTCAGGTCCACCTCGGCCAGCGCGCGGTCCAACTGCTCGACGACGTCGTTGCGCCGCTCACGGGTGACCGCGGGATCGTGGTCCAGCTGCTTCTTCGCCTCGGCGAGCACATTGCGGAGCCGGACCAGATCCTGGGCGTTCTCCGGTTCCCGCCGATGCGTCGGCGTCAGCACCGACACGGCGGGGTAGGGCCGCGGACGGCGCAGCTCGGTGAGGGTCGCGGGGCTGAGGGCATGCTCCATGACTTCACGATAGGACTGATTCGCGTGTCGGGCATTTGGGGTATTCGGGTCACCTGTCGCGGCAGGTCGGAGTCCGGACCGGGGCGGGGGTGAGGAGACGGGCGGGCCGGCGGCGAGCACGGGTCGGGCCCGCCGCCGCGCACCGGTGAGGGTGCGCGCCCGACGGGCCCGACTCGGTCGTTCAGTGGCGGTGGGTGCCCGCCGTGCGCGTCAGCCGACTTCCTTCTTCAGCGACTTGTCCGCGGCGGCCTGGGACGCCTTCCACCAGGTCGTCACCGGCTCCCAGACCTTCACCTTCTTGGTCGCGCCCAGCTGCTTCAGCGTGAACAGACGGCCGGCGACCGGGTTGGCCGAGACGCCGATCGAGTCGACGCGGCGCGCCTCGGGGTCGTTGAGCGCGGCGATCGTGCGGACCGTCGCGTACGCCGTCTTCCCGGCGACCAGCTTGTACGGCCCGCTCTCGCCCGACGGCACCGGCTGGGCCGACCCGTCCAGATCGCCGAACGTGACCACGGGCAGGCGGTCGATCGTGCAGGTACGGGTACCGGTGTTCTTGACGGTGATGTGCACGATCCTCGTGTCCTTCGCCTGCTTGGCGCCGATCTTGAGGACCTTCGCCTTGCAGACGGGAAGCTTGGCGGCCGGCTGGGCGGCCAGACCCTGCGGCGCGGCCGCGAGGAGCAGCGCGGCGCCGGCGGTCGCCACGGTCGAGACGGTGAGGACGGAACGGATACGCATCGGTGGATTCCCCCAGGTTCGGTCACAAACGAGTGCGGGACGCGTGAAATGCGACGCACACCCAGTGTGACGCCCGAGGCGCGGGCGGGGTTGTGGCCGAGCTGCCCGTGTTACACGCCTGATGCTCAATCGTCGGCTCCGCAGGAACTTCCGTCGTCGGGCAGCGAGCCGTACAGCAGGAACTCGTCGACTGCCTCGCGCACGCACTTCGACGACGCGTACCCGGTGTGCCCCTTCCCCTTGTTGTCGAGGACGACGGCCGACGGGCCGAGGCGTTTCGCCGTCTCCACGGTCCAGCGGTACGGCGTCGCGGGGTCGCCCCGGGTACCCACCAGCAGCATCCTCGGGGTGGCCACGTCCCGCACCTCCTCGCGGATGAAGTCGGTGCCCCTCGGGCGGCCGTAGCACATCAGCACCTGTGTGAGGCGGTACTTGCCGAACACCGGGGAGGCGTCCTCGTAGGCGGCGCGCAGGTCCGCGATCTCCTCCGTGATCCGGCCGGCGGTGGGCCGGTCGGGGTCGTCGGCGCAGTTGATCGCCATCAGCGCGGCGGGGACGTTGTCGAGCGGCACGTCCTCCTCGTCGACGAGTCCGCCGCTCGGACTCGGGGCGGCGGACCGGGGAGGCTTGCTCATGCCGCCGCCCGCGAGCGCCACGACGCCACGGGTGTCGCCGTCGTGGACGAGCATGTTGAGGGCCTGCGTCAGCGCGGGCCACATCTGCTCGCTGTAGAGGGCCTGGCTGATGGCGCCCACCAGGTCCTGCCCGGAGAACTCCGGCCCGAAGTCCGTCGGTACGGGGGACTCGTCCAGCGACTCGACGAGGTCGACGACCTGTTCCCGGGCCGAGCGGGCGTCCTGCCCGAACGGGCAGGTCAACTGCTCGGCGCACGCGTCGAGATAGTCCTCCAGCGCGGTCTGCTGACCCTGGGCGCCGACGAGACCCTGCTCCGCCAGTGGCTCGGTGAGGGTGTCGACGCCGTCGAGCACCATGCGGCCCACCTTCTTCGGGAACTGCGCCGCGTACACCGCGCCGAGCCGGGTGCCGTAGGAGAAGCCGAGGTAGTTGAGTTTCTTGTCGCCGAGGGCGGCACGCATCACGTCCAGGTCGCGGGAGGCGTTGATCGTGCCGATGTGCGGCAGCACCGGACCGGAGTGCCTGCCGCAGGCCGCGGCGGCCTTCTTCAACTGCTTGAGCGCGACCTCGGGGTCGTTGGCGTCGTTGCCGTCGTCCGTCGCCTCCATGGCTTCGTCGGTGCCCTCGCCGCAGCTCACGGGGGAGGAACGGCCGACGCCGCGCGGATCGAAGGAGACCACGTCGTACCCCTTGGTGAGGGCCATGAACTCCGCGCCGCCATAGGCCAGTTCGGGGACGCCCGGGCCGCCGGGGCCGCCGAAGTTCAGCAGCAGGCTGCCGCGTGAGTCGCCCGTCGCCCGGTAGCGGGCCAACGCCAGGTCGAGCGTCCCCTTCCCGGGCCGCGCGTAGTCGAGGGGAACGGTGACCTTGCCGCAGCGCAGATCCTTGGGCATCTCCACGCCCGTGCATCTGCGCCACTTGATCTTCTGGTCGTAGAAGCGGGACAGGTCGGGCTGCTTGTCGTCCTGCTCGTCGGCGCCCGCCGCCGCGGCCGGCAGCCCGGCCCCCAGCAGGGCCAGCACCATGACCGCGGCTCCGCTGAACGGACGCCGTCTGCGCGTGGACCGCATGCGTGCCTCCAGGGGCACCCGGCCAGGGGCGGCCGGGAACGACCCCCGGATCACGATAGGCGGGCGCCCGCGTCCACGCCTCCCGGCGGGCGGCCCGCCCGGACCTGCCGTAACCTGCGCCGAGACGCCGGACGGCACCGGTGGGACGCGTCTCACCCGTCCGCGTGAATCCGGCCTCCGCGAAACCCGATGGCCGACCGATCTCGTCCGTATCCCGCGTCGCGACGGCCACCGGGTTCGACCAGGATGCTGCGGGCGTGCGGCCGACCACCGCACTCGCGACCTCATCGAACGGAGCGCAGATGACCACTTCGGGGGCTCAGGACCTCGTCGTCAGCCGGGCCACGCTCGACGACTGGGCGGTGGTCGCCGCATGGGCGGGGCAGGAGGGCTGGAACCCGGGGCTCTCGGACGCCCCCTGCTTCTTCGCCCAGGACCCGGACGGCTTCTTCATCGGCAGGGTCGACGGGGAGCCGGTCTCGTCCGTCTCCGTCGTCAACTACGACGCCGACTACTCCTTCCTCGGCTTCTACCTCGTCCGCCCCGACCGGCGTGGCCGCGGCTACGGCCTCACCACCTGGAAGACCGCCCTCGCCCACGCCGAGGGCCGCACCGTCGGGCTCGACGGGGTGGTCGCGCAGCAGGGCAACTACCGGCAGTCCGGTTTCGAGTTCGCCTACCGCACCTTCCGCTACACGGGCACGGCCCCCCGGGCGGAGGTGCCTGCCGACGTCCGGCCTGTCGAGGACCCGCGGACCGTCGCCGCGTACGACAGCGCCTGCTGCGCCGCCGACCGCCCCCGTTTCCTGGAGCGGTGGCTGACCACCAGGGGGCATCGGGCCCTGGCCCGGGTCGTCGACGGACGGCTCACCGGCTACGGCGTCATCCGGCCCGGCCGGGACGCGCTGCGCGTCGGCCCGCTGTTCGCGGACACTCCCGCGGACGCGCGGGCGCTCCTCGCGGGTCTGGCCGCCGAGGCCGCGGGCCGGGTGTTCGCCGTCGACATCCCCGAGGAGAACACGGCGGCGGTCGCCCTGGCCGAGGAGTACGGGCTGACGCCGTCCTTCGAGACGGCCCGCATGTACACGGGCCCGATCCGGCCGTACGCCCGTGACCGTGTCTTCGGGGTCACGACTCTGGAGCTCGGCTAGGGCGTCGCCCGTTCCGAGGACGGTGCCGACGCCGCGCCCGCCCGCGACGGTTCCGCCGTGGCCGGCCGCTTGAACGCCCACTCCATGCGCGGCTCGACGACGCAGCGCAGCGCGGCGCGTACGGGGGACGTGCACAGCAGGGTGATGCCGGCGACCGCGACGGCCGTGACCGCGAGCTCCCCGAGCGGGGTGCGCAGCCACCCGGCGGCATACCAGTCCCGGAAGCGGGCCCACTTGATCACGAAACCGTGCAGCAGATAGCCGTACATCGTGCCCGTGCCCAGCGCGGTGAACCACAGCCGTCGGCGCGGCACCCAGGCCAGGAAGCAGGCCGTCAGCAGCACCGCCAGACCGAACAGCGCGGGCGTGGTGAGCAGCCCCGTCCAGCGGGAGGCACCCTGCCCGGTGACGCTGCCCCGGTGGTAGAACCAGCCCGCGTCGAACCACGGGGCCACCCCGTACGCCGCCACGAGCGCCCCCACGCCCACGACGAGCGCCCCGAGCCGCACCCGGCGGGTGCGGAGCCGCTCGAAGTGCTCGGGGCGCAGGGTCAGGCCCAGCACGAAGAACGGCAGGAACCCCAGGACGCGCTGGATGGAGATGTCCCCGCCGAGATCCGGCGAGACCGCCGCGAGCGTCGCCAGACCGAGCGCGACCGGCACCGGGTGCCGCAGCGCCAGCCACACCGGGGTGGTCACCCGCCACACGAACAGCGCGACCAGGAACCACATCACGTACCAGGGGTCCAGCAGGCTCAGCGGATACCCCGGATCGTCCTGCGCCCACCGGTAGAACAGCGTGTACGCCGTCTCGAACACCACATACGGCAGCACCACCCCGGTCAGCAGCCGCCTCAGCCGGCCGGGCGCCATGTCGAAGCTCCGGGAGAAGTAACCGGAGATCAGGGCGAAGGCCGGCATGTGGAAGGCGTAGACCGTCAGATACGCGGCCGTCGCGGCCCGGCTTCCGTAAGTCAGCGGCTCCCAGGCGTGCCCGCACGCCACCAGGACGATGGTGAGGTACTTCGCGTTGTCGAAGTACGGGTCCCGCGACCCGCGCCCCACCGAGGGCCCGCCCCGGTCGGACGGGGCCGCCGGGGCGGGACGGGAGTGCTGCGCCACGTCTTCAGGCATGGAAAGAAGTTCTCCGGTCAACGACGACGGACCCGGACCGCCTGCCCCGTTCCGGCCGTCCCAGTCGTCCTCGTTCCGGTCGTCTCAGTCGTCGCGGTTCCGGTGGTCTCGGTCGTCGGCCGCGCCCGCCTTTCCCGTGTGGAACCTGCGGTGCAGTGCGTGTACCTCCTCGACCAGCTCCAGCACCGGGCCCTCGACCACCACCCCCGGCGCGACGTCCCGCACGGGAAGGGTTCGCACGGGCGGCGCGGGCACCCCCAAGGCACCCAACCACCCGGCGAGTTGCTCGGAGGAGGCGATGTACACGATGCGTCCGAGGCCCACCCAGGCATGGGCGGCCGCGCACATCGGGCAGTGCTCCCCGGAGGTGTAGACGGTCGCCGCCGCCCGCTCCTCGGGGGTGAGCCGGGTGGCGGACCAGCGGGCCAGTTCGAACTCCGGGTGACGGGTGCGGTCGCCGCCGGCCACCCGGTTGTGGTCCTCCGCCAGCACCGTCCCGTCGGCGCCGACGAGCACCGAGCCGAACGGTTCGTCACCGGCCTCCAACGCCTCCGTCGCCAGCTCCACACACCGCCGCAGGTACGCCAGTTCGGATTCGTCCACCATGGTCGTACGAGCCCTCCTCGAGACCGTTCGCATGCACTGCGCGGGGTGCACCCTACGACGTGTGTCCGAATCGCACCCCTTTCCGCGGGCGACACCCGTTGCCAGGGCGAACGAGTGATGATGGAGTGACCGTATGGATCACGCTGCTGTGCTGGCACTGTTCGACCGGGACATGCGCGAGGGCGCCCGCCCCGACAGCCCCGGAGCCCGGATCGAGCGCGTGGGCGGGGTGGTGCGTCAGGTCGGCTCCGAGAACGGCTGGAGCGGAGTCGTCTGGTCCGATCTGGACGAGGCGGGCGCCGACGCGGCCATCGCCGAGCAGATCCGCTTCTTCTCCGGCCTCGGCCGTGACTTCGAGTGGAAGCTGTACGGACACGACCTGCCCGTGGATCTGGGGCGAAGACTCCGCGCGGCCGGATTCACCGCCGCTCCGGAAGAGACGCTGATGGTCGCCGAGGTCGCCGATCTCACCCTCGACGTCGATCCGCCCGAGGGCGTCCGCATCCTGCCCGTCACGGACGCCGAGGGCGTGGCGATGGTCGCCGACGTCCACGAGAAGGCGTTCGGCACGGACAGCTCCCGAATGCGGAACCAGCTTCTCGCCCAGCTCGGCGGGGACACCGACACGGTCGTGGCGGTCGTGGCCCTCGCCGGTGACGAACCGGTGAGCGCCGCCCGCATGGAGCTGCTCCCGGGCACCCGTTTCGCCGGTCTGTGGGGCGGCGGCACCGTGGAGAACTGGCGTGGCCGGGGCGTCTACCGGGCCCTCGTCGCCCATCGCGCCCGGGTCGCCGCCGACCGCGGCTATCGCTACGTCCAGGTCGACGCCCTCGCCCGCAGCCGCCCGATCCTGGCCCGCCTCGGCTTCGAGCCGCTGACGACGACGACCCCGCACGAGTACGCCGTGGGCCGGGCCGGCGCGGAGTGACGCCGCCTCGCGTCCGTCACAGGTCGAGCTGGTACTCCACCGCCCGGTGCGTGGGCCGGTAGCCGAGCCGGTCGTTGACGCGGCGCATCGACGCGTTGTCCTCCGCGGTGTCGGTGAGCAGGGCGATGCCCGGGTACAGGCTGTGGGCGTGGAGGACGGCTTCCGCCTTCATCTTCGACGCCAGCCCGTGGCCCCGGTGCTCGGGCAGGACCGCCGTGCCGTAGTGCTGTCCGTCGCCCTCGCCGCCGGCGGGCAGCACCAGCTCCGAGAAGCCGACGATCGTGCCGTCCGACGAGTCCACCGCAGCGACGGTGTGGAGCGAGTCGCCGCGCTTCTCGATGGTCTCGGCGGCCGCCACGAGCCGCTCGACGTCCCAGATCACCGTCCCGTAGTCGGTGTCGCCCATCGGCATGTCGTCCATCGCGCGGCGGGAGGCCGCATAGGTTTCGGCCAGATCGGCGGGCACGACACCCGCCCAGGCGGTCAGGTGGTAGCCGGGCCGTGGCTGCTCCGCGACGCGGCGGTCGGCGCGGCCAGGAGCGAGCGGCGCCGGTCGGTCGTCGCACAGGCCCGCCAGGGCTCCCTCGGTGACGCGTTCCTCGCGGCGCGCGGCTTCCGCGACGTACTGACGCTGACGTACGCCCGCCTGGACCTCGCGGACCTGGACCTCGACCACGTCCGCCGCGTCGCGGAGCAGCC
>NZ_LIQX01000033.1 GCF_001418475.1 Streptomyces ossamyceticus
GTACGGGTGGTACGGGTGGTATGGGTGGTACGGGTGGTACGGGTCGCACAGACCGGTACGGGTCGCACAGGTCGGTACGGGTCGCACAGGTCGGTACGGGTCGTACGGGCCGGTAGTACGGGTCGGTACGGGTGGTCGAGGTACCGACGGGAGCCTTGTACGGGCCGATCGGGTCGCCAGGCTCGGCATGGGTGGGTGGTCGGCGTACCGACAGGTGCCCGGTGTCGGCCGACCGACCGGGTCGCCGGGGGCCCGGTTCGCACCCCGTACGCTGTCGCGGAGCCCTATCCGAAGGAGTCCCCGTGCTCGTCCTGCTGCCCCCGTCCGAAGGAAAGGCCCCCTCAGCGGGCGGCGCTCCGCTGAAGCTGGAGTCCCTTTCCCTCCCGGCGCTCACCGAGGCGCGGGAGGCCGTGCTCGGTGAACTGGTCGAGTTGTGCGCGGGCGACGAGGACAAGGCCCGCGAGGTGCTCGGCCTGAGCGAAGGGCTGCGCGGCGAGATCGCCAAGAACGCGGAGCTGCGGACGGCGGGGGCCCGACCGGCCGGCCAGATCTACACCGGCGTGCTCTACGACGCCCTCGACCTGGCGTCCCTCGACACCTCCGCGAAGAAGCGGGCGGCGCGTTCGCTGCTGGTCTTCTCCGGGCTGTGGGGCGCCGTCCGCGTCACGGACCGCATCCCCTCCTACCGCTGCTCGATGGGCGTGAAGCTGCCCGGCGTGGGCGCGCTCGGCACGCACTGGCGTACGCCGATGGCGTCGGCGCTTCCCGAGGCGGCCGGCGACGGGCTCGTCCTCGATCTGCGGTCCTCGGCGTACGCCGGCGCGTGGAAGCCGAAGGGCGAGATCGCCGGGCGCACGGCGACGGTACGGGTGCTGCACGCGCCGACCCGGAAGGTGGTCAGCCACTTCAACAAGGCGACCAAGGGCCGCATCGTCCGCAGCCTGCTCTCGGCCGGCGCGGCGCCCAAGGGCCCTGCGCAGCTCGTGGAGGCGCTGCGGGACCTCGGGTACATGGTGGAGGTGGAGCCTCCGGCCGGGGCGGGGAAGGCCTGGGCGTTGGACGTGCTGGTGACCGAGGTGCACTGACGGGGCGCCGACCTCTCCGAGTGAGGACCTGAGGCGCCGAGGCACCGAGGCACCGAGGCACCGAGGCACCGAGGCACCGAGGCACCGAGCAGAGCATTGCAGCATGCGCAACGACCTTTGCGCATGCTGCGGAGGCCGGGCAGCATGAGCCCATGACCTCTCCGTCGCCCGTCGGTCCCGTCTCGACGTCCTCCGTGCTCGACCTCGCCCCCGTCGTCCCGGTCGTCGTCGTCGAGGACGCCTCCGACGCCGTGCCGCTCGCGCGGGCGTTGGTCGCCGGGGGGCTGCCGGCGATCGAGGTGACGTTGCGGACTCCCGCCGGGCTCGACGCGATCCGGGCGATCGCCGGGGCCGTGCCGGACGCGGTGGTCGGGGCGGGCACGGTCGTCACGCCGGAACAGGTGACGGCGGCGGTGCGGGCCGGGGCGCGGTTCCTGGTGAGTCCCGGCTGGACGGACGCCCTGCTCACGGCGATGCAGGCGTCCGGGGTGCCGTTCCTGCCGGGGGTGTCGACCACGTCGGAGGTCGTGGCGCTGCTGGAGCGCGGCGTACGGGAGATGAAGTTCTTCCCGGCGCAGGCGGCGGGCGGTACGGCCTATCTGAAGTCGCTCGCGGGGCCGTTGCCGCGGGCCCGGTTCTGCCCGACCGGAGGCATCGGGCCGGACAACGCGCCCGAGTACCTCTCCCTCCCCAACGTCGGCTGCGTCGGCGGGACCTGGATGCTCCCGGCCGACGCGATCGCCGCACGGGACTGGGGGCGCGTCGAGGCTCTGGCGCGCAGCGCGGCGGCCCTGCGGTGAGCGTACGGCCGTCGCCGCTCAGCGCAGATGTGACGTGTCGTTGAGGAGGCGGAGCGTGGCGTTGCCGTCGGCGTAGTACGCCAGGGCCGTCAGGGAGGCCGCTGACAGTTCGATGCGGAACAGGGACTCGGGGGGTGCGCCGAGGGCCAGGCGGACCAGGGTCTTGATCGGCGTGACATGGCTGACGAGCAGGACCGTACGGCCCCGGTGCGCCTCGGTCAGCCGATCGCGGGTCGCGGCGACCCGCTGGGCGACAGCCCCGAAGCTCTCACCGCCGCCGGTGGGCTCCGCGTCCGGCGAGGCGAGCCAGGCGTTCATGTCGTCGGGGTACCGCTCCCGCACCTCACCGAAAGTGAGCCCTTCCCACGCGCCGAAGTCCGTCTCCCGCAGCCCGTCGTCGAGGGTCACGCCCAGCCCGAGGCGGGCCGCGACGATCTGTGCCGTCTCCCGGCAGCGGGCCAGCGGCGACGACACGACCTCCTGGATCGTCCCCCGGGCGGCCAGCGCGGCGGCGACCCGTTCCGCCTGGTAGCGGCCGACGTCGGAGAGGGACGGGTCGGAACCGCCGCTCCCCGAGAACCGCTTCTGGGGCGTCAGGGGCGTCTCCCCGTGCCGGAGCAGCACGAAGGTGGCCGGGGTACCGAGATCGGGGGCGGCGGAGGCGACGTTCCTCGCGGCGCGGATGTCGGCGCTCGCCGCGGCCCTCCGCACCCCAGGGGTATGGGCGTCGCCCCTCTCGGCGGCGGTCTTCCTGGCGACAGAGGCCCCGACGGCAGCATCGGGCTCGGCGAGCCGGGCCGCAACGGCGCCCGGCACATCGACACCCGTCCCGTCGGCACCCGTCCCGTCGGCGCCCAGCTCATCGGTG
>NZ_LIQX01000330.1 GCF_001418475.1 Streptomyces ossamyceticus
GTCCGGGTCCGGTAAGGGGGACACGTGGGGGGACCCGTGGCCAGGGGCGCCGGGCATGCGCCGATCCCGGTGGATCGGGATGTTCCCGGGCTCATCGTCAAGTTCGGTGACTATCCGCTGCACCACGGCGGCGTCGGGGCGATCCGCAGCCTGGGGCGGCTCGGTGTGCCCATGTACGCGATCACCGAGGACCGTTACACGCCGGCCGCCCTCTCGCGGTACCTGCGGCGGGCGTTCGTATGGCCCACCACCGGGACCGAGGCGCCCGAGCTGCTGGTGGAGGGGCTGCTGAGGATCGGGCGGGAGATCGGGCGGCCGAGTGTGCTCGTGCCGACCGACGAGGAGGCCGCGGTGCTCATCGCCGAGCATCAGGACGCGCTGGGCGCGGTGTTCCTCTTCCCACGCGTCGAGCCCAAGCTGCCACGTCGCCTCGCCAGCAAGCAGGGGCTGCACGAGCTGTGCGTCGAGCACGGCGTCGCCAGCCCCACCGCCGCCTTTCCGCAGTCGTACGACGAGGTCGAGCGGTTCGCGGGACGGGCCCGCTTCCCGGTGGTGGCCAAGAACCGGGAGGCGTTCGAGCGGCGCCGCCAGCCCGCCGTCAACGGGACGACCCGGATCGAGAGCCCCCAGGCGCTGCTGCGGCTCGCCCGCGGATGGGGCGAGCGGCCCGGGGTGATCCTCCAGGAGTACCTGCCCAGGGAGGACGCCGAGGACTGGATCGTGCACGCCTACTTCGACGCGGAGTCCACGCCGCTCGCCCTGTTCACCGGGGTGAAGGTGCGCTCGTGGCCGCCGCACGCGGGGATGACGGCCAACGCGTACATCGTCGACAACCCGGAACTGGCGGACATCGCGGCCCGGTTCATCAAGCAGATCGGCTTCAGCGGCGTCATCGACCTGGACCTGCGTTTCGACCGGCGGGACGGGCAGTACAAGCTGCTCGACTTCAATCCGCGGATGGGCGCGCAGTTCCGGATCTTCGAGAACGAGGCGGGCATCGACGTCGTGCGCGCCATGCACCTGGATCTGACCAGACGCCCGGTGCCGGAGGGGGAACAGCTCGCCGGGCGGCGCTACATCGTGGAGAACATCGACCTGCCGGCCCTGCTCGCCTACCGGCGCAGCGGGTACACCACACCGCACGCGCCCGCCCGCGCGAACGGTACGGAGCTGGCGTGGCTCGCGGGTGACGACCCGCTGCCGTTCCTCACGATGCTCGCGCGCTTCGTGCGGCCCGGCGCGAAGCACCTCTACCAACTGTGGCGGGCCAACCGGTCCGGCCGGACGGGCGCTGCCGGCCGGTCGAAACGGTCCCGCCGTTCGCGCCGAGGAGGCCGGGGCGGGCGGATCGGGCGGGGCGACCGCTTCGGGCTCCGCAGCTAGGCAGCACACGAAGTAGGCACATCGCGTCCTGGGGAGGGACTTCGTGATTCAACCGGTAGCAGTCATCGGCGCCGGGCCGTTCGGTCTGTCCACCGCAGCCCATCTGCGGGCGCACGGCATTCCGGTCCGTGTCTTCGGGGAACCCATGGTCAGCTGGCGGGACGGCATGTCCGCCGGGATGCTCCTGAAGTCGACACCGGTCGCGTCGAACATCGACGCGCCGCAGCGCGGCAACACCCTGCGCGACTACTGCGACGCGGTGGGCATCCGCCGGCTGGTGACGGACGAGGACATCATCCCCGTGGAGACCTTCACCTCCTACGGCGAGTGGTTCCAGCAGCGGCTCGTGCCCGAGCTGGAGCGGGTGCGCGTCGTCTCCGTGGACCGCGGCAGGGGCGGCGGCTTCGAACTGAAGCTGGACTCGGGGGAGTCGTTCACCGCGCGGGCCGTCGTCGTGGCCAGCGGGCTGTTCGGGCTCGCGCACGTGCCGCCCGAGCTGGCGGGGGCGGCCGGCGACGGGCCCACGCCGGGCGGGCCGGTCTCCCACAGTTCCCAGCACCACGACCTCGGACGGTTCGCCGGCAAGGAACTGATCGTCGTCGGGGCGGGGCAGTCCGCGCTCGAGACGGCCGTCCTGGCCGCCGAGGCGGGAGCCCGGGTACGGGTGGTCGCGCGCGGCCGGGGCGCGGTGGCGTTCGGGGCGCCGCCGTGGAAGCAGCCGCGGCTGCGGCCGGAGTCGCCGTTCGGGCGGGCCTGGTCGCTGTGGGCGCTCAGCTACCACCCGCACCCCTACCGGTATCTGCCCGCCGAGGCCCGGCACTACCTGGTGCGCCGGGTGCTCGGGCCGCTCGGGGCGTGGTGGCTGCGCGAGCGCTTCGAGGGGCACGTCGAGGTGCGGGAGGTCGACCGGGTGGTGCGCGGCGGGATCATCGACGGGGGCCCGCGGCTCGTGGTGCGGGGGCACGACGGGCGTACGGAGGAGATGGCGGCCGACCATGTCATCGCGGCGACCGGGTACCGGGTGGACCTCGGGGCGATGGGCTTCCTCGGCCACGAGCTGCGGACGGAGCTGGAGGTGAGCCGAGGGACGCCGGTGCTGGGGGCGGGATTCCGGTCGTCGATCCCCGGGCTGTACTTCACGGGGCTGCCCGCGGCGGCCTCGTACGGGCCGGTGATGCGGTTCGTGTGCGGCACGGAGTTCGCCTCACCCCGGCTGGCCCGGCACCTCGCGGGCGCGCACGGCTAGGAGGGCCTCGGCGTACGCGGCGCCCCGGCGATGAACACGGGTTCGGGCAAAGGGAGTTGACGTCGGCCGGTTCCGGGCGAACCGATGGGGGTCGGCATCCGTATTCTCTGATCATGGCCGCACCCACCGCATATTCACTCATCGCCACTGACCTGGACGGAACGCTCCTGCGCAGTGACGACACGCTCTCCGACCGGTCCCTCGCCGCATTGGCGCAGGCCACGGAGGCCGGGGCTCAGCACCTCGTGGTGACGGGACGGCCGGCGCCGAGAGTGCGCCCCCTCTTCGACGACCTCGGCAGCAGGGGGCTCGCGGTGTGCGGGCAGGGCGCGCAGTTGTACGACCCCGGCGCGGACCTGCTGCTCTGGTCGGTCACTCTCGACCGGGAACTCGCCGAGACCGCGCTCGGCAAGATCGAGGCCGAGGTGGGCCAGGTGTACGCGGCCGTCGACCAGGACGGCGTCGACGGCCTCACCCTGATCGAGCCCGGCTACCTCATGCCGCACCCCACGCTGCCCGCCCTGCGTGTACCGCGCCGGGACGACCTGTGGTGCGAGCCCATCAGCAAGGTGCTGCTGCGCCACCCTTATCTGTCGGACGACGAGTTGGCCTCGGCGGCGCGGATGGCGGTCGGTTCGCTGGCGACGGTGACCATGTCGGGGCCCGGCACCGTCGAACTCCAGCCGTGCGGCATCACCAAGGCCACCGGTCTCGCCCTGGCCGCCGAGCACCTCGGCCTCACCCCGGGCGAGACCATCGCCTTCGGGGACATGCCCAACGACATCCCGATGTTCGACTGGGCCGCGCACGGAGTCGCCATGGCCAACGCCCACCCCGAACTCAAGGCCGTCGCCGACGAGGTGACCCTGTCGAACGAGGACGACGGGATCGCGGTGGTGCTGGAGAGGCTGTTCGCCTGAACGCCCGCTCCCTCCGGGCCGGTGACCCGGGGGGAGCGGACCGGCCCGAGGGCCGCGCGGGATCAGTACGCGCCGAAGACGTTGTCGATCGAGCCGTACTTCGCGGCGGCGTAGTTGCACGCCGCCGTGATGTTCGCGACCGGGTCGAACGGGTCGAAGGCGGTGCCGGGCACGTGGTAGGCGGCGAAGGTCGGGTCGATGACCTGGAGCAGGCCCTTCGACGGGGTGCCCGCGGCGGCGTTGGAGTCCCAGTTGTTGATGGCCTGGGGGTTGCCCGAAGACTCCCGCATGACGTTGCGGTAGATGCCGTCGTACGAGCCGGGGATCCCGTTCTGCGCCATGACGTCCAGCGACTCCCGGATCCAGCCGTCGAGGTTGTTCGGGTACGTCGTGGCGGCCGCCGGGGTGGCCTGGGCCACCGTGCCGGCCGGCTTGCTCGTGACCGCCGGCTTCTTCTTCGTCGCCGTCGTCCTCGTCGCCATGAGCTTCAGCTTCAGGCCCGGGTGGATCAGCCGCGGGTTGTCGCCGACGGTCTTGCGGTTGTCCTTGTAGAGCCGCTGCCAGCCACCGCTGACACCGTGCTTCCGCGCGATCGAGGACAGCGTGTCCCCGGAGGCGACGGTGTAGGTGACGGACTTCGGCTGGACGACGGCCGGCGCGGTCCGCGCGGCCGACTGCACGGAGGCGGCGGCCTGGGTCGGCTGGGCGGCGCTCGCGGTGCCGACCGCGGTGAGCGGCAGCACGAGGGCGGCGCCGCCCGTGCCGACGGCGACGACGCCACGGGTGAAGGGGTTGGTTCTGGGACGGCGGTGCTTGCCTCGTCCGGGCATGGCGGATTCCTCTCCGGCGCCTGCGAGGTGAGCTGTCGGGTTCGGGCGGGAGGCGCCCGGCCGCACTCGGCCGCCCGGCGTGCGCCGTGCGTGCGGCGCGCGTCGGTGGTCCGTGTGTGGCTTCACCCCGAGCCGGTCCGGTGGGGAAGGCCGGACCGGCGGCTTACCTGGTTCCCCCGCTCCTGCCGTGCGTGGTCGAGTGGTCGGGTGGGGAGTCCGGGCGGCGGCAGGATTCGGCGGTCCGTCCGGACGGGGTGTGAACGTATGCGAGAGCACACGAGGGGAACAAGCCTCGAATCCGGATATGGGCGTAGTTGACCTTGAGTTTGCCTGAAATGGGCGTCGGGTTCGCGCGCTTTGCGCACCTCAACTTGCCTACTGCAAAGGGAAAGCGGGGCGGGTGGGGCGAGGTGCTGCACTCGGCGCGCGTGACCCAACTCACGGGAGAAGTGGGGTGAAGTGCGGGTAACGCGCAAAACGGTCAACTCGGGTTGCCCGGAAGGCCGGTTTGGGGTGGTGCGGGGGTGGGGCGAGAGTGGCGCACAGAGGTGGATTTCGGTCATCGCGGACGGTGCGATCGTGGGCGCCGCTGAATATGCGGACATATCTCCTGATCAGGAATATTTCGGGCGTCCATCCGTGTTGTCCAGGTCGAACCCGTGGGCGCTCGTGGTGATCGAAAGGTGACCGGATACGCTGACTCGGGTGATGGCAGCGACAGATCGACAAACTGTGTCATCGACCGTGAGACCGACCTAGACCGACCGTGTGATCGTCAGCAGACGTCAGCAGACAGGAGAACCCTCGTGACCGTCGTCGAGCCGTTCGGGCTGAGCGCGCGGGACCAGGCTCTCGAAGCCGATGTCCAGGCCGGACTGGCTGCCGTCGAGGAGGGTCTGCTCGAGGCCACCAAGAGCGAGGTCCCCTTCATCCAGGAGGCCGCCCAGCATCTGCTGCGCGCGGGCGGGAAGCGGTTCCGCCCGCTGCTCGTGATGCTCGCGGCCCAGTTCGGCGACCCGTACGCGCCCGGCGTGGTCCCCTCGGCCGTGGTGGTCGAGCTGACGCATCTCGCCACGCTGTACCACGACGACGTCATGGACGAGGCCGAGGTCCGCCGGGGCGTGCCCAGCGCCAACGCGCGGTGGGGCAACTCCCTGGCCGTCCTGACCGGCGACTTCCTCTTCGCCCGCGCCTCCCACGTCCTCGCCGACCTCGGCCCCGACGCCGTCCGCATCCAGGCCGAGGCCTTCGAGCGGCTGGTCACCGGACAGATCCTGGAGACCGCGGGCCCCCGCGACGGCCGCGACCCCATCGACCACTACCTCGACGTGCTCGGCGGCAAGACCGGTTCGCTGGTCGCCGTCGCCGGACGGCTCGGCGCGCTGATGGCCGGCGCCGACGAGACCGTGGTCGACGTGCTCACCCAGTACGGGGAGCGGCTCGGGGTCGCCTTCCAGCTCGCCGACGACGTCCTCGACATCGCCTCCGACTCGCACGAGTCCGGCAAGACCCCCGGTACGGACCTCCGTGAGGGCGTGCCCACCATGCCGGTGCTGCGGCTCCGCGAGCGGGCGGGACGGCTCGGCGAGCCCGACGACCTCGCCCTGTGCGAACTGCTCGACTCCGACCTCACCGACGACGCCCGCCACGCCGAGGCCCTGGCCCGCCTCCGGGTGCACCCCGCGCTCGAACAGGCCCGCCGGGACACCGTCCGGTACGCGGAGGAGGCGCGGGCGGTGCTCGCCCCCCTGCCGCAGTGCGGAGCCAAGGAGGCCCTGGTCGAGCTGTGCGACGCGGTGGTGCACCGGGCCGGTTAGGTCCGGCCCTCCGCCCCCGCCCTTCACTCTCCGCGGCCGTTCCCTCGTCCGGTCTTCACCCCTGCGGTCTTCGCTCTCCTCCGGTCGTCACTCTCCTCCGGCCTTCGCCCTCCTCCGGTCTTCGCCCCTGCGGCCCTCCGCTTCCGGCCGTCGCCCCGGTGCGGGAGGGCTGGTTCTCGTGACCCCTACGGGTTTCCCCGGGCTTCGTCGGACCGTGTCATCCCGAAGCAGTCGCTGTGTCATCCCGTAGCAGTACATGGAGTTGAGCCCCGAGTCTGACGACGCAGTCCGGCCGATTTGGTCAGATGGGTATCACCACTCCTCACCGATTCGGGTGAGAATGGCGGCTCTAAGTGGACGCCGCCGCCGACGACGGAGGTAAGGCACACATGGCACCGTACGAATCCGACGACAGCGCCCGCGCCGGTGACGCGGCCGTGCTCGCGGCCGAGGCCGAGGAGGTGCGTTCGGCGCGACGCCGCAAGGCCGCGCGGTACGTCGTCCCGGCCACCGTGCTGGGCGTGGCGGCGGCGACCATCGGTCTCGTCCCGGCCTTCGCCGGTTCCGGCGACCCCGATCTGCCGAAGATCAGCGCGCAGGAACTCATCGAGAAGATCGCCGCCTCGGACGTACAGCGCGTGTCCGGCACGGTGAAGATCACCACGGATCTCGGCCTGCCCGACCTGGGCGGTCTCGCCGACAGCCTGGTGGCGCAGGGCGCCTCCGGCGGCGACGGCTCCTCCGCCGACCCGTCCTCCAAGCTGCTCGAACTCGCCACCGGCACCCACACGTTGCGGATCGCCACCGACGGCCCGGACAAGCAGAAGCTGTCCCTGTTGGACAAGACCTCGGAGTACAGCCTCATCCACAACGGCGACGAGGTGTGGGCGTACGACAGCGCCTCGAACGAGGTGTACCACGCGACCGGCGCCGGCGAGGAGGGCAAGGGCGGCAAGGGCCGTGAGGACGTTCCCGAGGACGTGCCCGCCACGCCGCAGCAGCTGGCCGAGGAGGCCCTGAAGGCCGTCGACGACACCACGTCCGTGACCGTCGACGGGACCGCGCAGGTCGCCGGGCGCGACGCGTACAAGCTGGTGATCGCGCCCAAGCAGTCCGGTTCGACGATCGGCGCGATCTCCATCGCCGTCGACGCGAAGACGGGGCTGCCGCTGAAGTTCACGCTGACCCCGGCGAGCGGTGGTTCGGCCGTCGTGGACGCCGGTTTCACCGAGGTCGACTTCGGCAAGCCGAGCGCGTCCACCTTCGACTTCACCCCGCCGAAGGGTGCGAAGGTCACCGAGGCCGACGAGATGGAGGGGTCCGGCCACCACGACGACAAGGGCGACGGGTTCGGCGAGGACTTCGAGAAGGAGTTCGGGAAGGACTTCGAGAAGGAGTTCGGGAAGGAGTTCGGCGAGGGCGCGGACCGCAAGGGGGCCGGGGCCGCGGAGGAGGAGTTCGCGAGCGGACTCGGCGGGCTGAAGACCATCGGCAAGGGCTGGAGCGCCATCGCCGTGATCGACAGCGGTGCCGAGGGCGGCATGCCCACCGGTGGCTCCGAGTCGTCCGGTGACAGCCGCGTCGACGGGTTCCTGGACTCCCTCGGCGACCAGGTCAAGGGCGACTTCGGCTCCGGCACGGTCTTCAAGACCCGCCTGATCAACGTCCTGTTCACCGATGACGGCAAGGTGTACGCGGGCGCCGTCACCAAGGACGCGCTGGTGAAGGCGGCCGACGCCGCCAAGTAGGCCCGTGCGCCGTACGCCCTATGCCCGAACGGGTGTACGGCCGTACGGCGTACGCCTGTACGTGAATGAGGGAGCCATGCAGGAACAGTCCGCCGCCGACACGGGCGCGGGCGGGAGGGCGGCCACCGGTGCGGCGGTGATCTCCACCCGTGCGCTCACCAAGCGCTACCGCGGCGGGCAACTCGCCGTGGACGGCCTCGACCTGACCGTCCCGGCGGGCAGCGTCTTCGGCTTCCTCGGCCCCAACGGCTCCGGCAAGACCACCACCATCCGCATGCTCATGGGCCTGATCGAGCCGACCTCCGGCACCGCCGAGGTCCTCGGCAGGCCGATGCCGCTGGCCGCCCGGACCGTACTGCCCGAGGTCGGCGCCCTCATCGAAGGACCCGCGCTGTACGGGTTCCTCTCCGGCCGCGACAACCTCCTCCGGTACGACGCCGCCGACCCGACCGCCGACCCCCGCACCCGGCGCGCCCGCGTCGGGGTCGCGCTGGACCGGGTCGGGCTCACGGCCGCCGCCGGCAAGAAGGCGAAGGCGTACTCGCTGGGCATGAAACAGCGGCTGGGCCTCGCCTCGGCGCTGCTGCGACCGCGACGTCTCCTCGTCCTCGACGAGCCGACCAACGGGCTCGACCCGCAGGGCATGCGGGAGATCCGCGCCCTGGTCCGCGAGTTGGCGTCCGACGGCACCACCGTCTTCCTCTCCTCACACCTGCTCGACGAGATCGAGCAGGTGTGCTCGCACGCCGCCGTCATGACCCAGGGCCGGCTGATCACCCAGGGCCCGGTCGCCGAACTGGCCGCCGGGGCACGGGGACGGCTCGTCGTCACCACGCCCGACCCGGCGGACGCCGCCCGGGTGCTCAAGGAGCAGGGGGTCGGTGACGTCGTGGTGACGGAGGACCGGGTGACCGGCGAACCACCGGACCGCGACCTCGCCGAACTGAACGCGGCGCTGGTCACCGCGGGCGTACGCGTCCGCGGATTCGGCGTCGAACGCGCCTCCCTGGAGGACGCGTTCGTGGCACTGACCGGGGAGGGCTTCGATGTCGCGGGTTGAGCAGGGGGGCACCACCGCCGGCGGGGCCACCACTTCCGAAGTGACCACGACTTCCGACGTGACCACGACTCCCGACGCGACCACCGCGTCTCATGCGGGTGCCGGGGTGGGCAGGGCGCCGAGCCTGGTGTGGACGTTCGGGCTGTTCCGCAGTGAGCTGGTCACCACCTTCCGGCGGTGGCGGACGCTCGCGCTCCTCGCCGTGCTCGCGGCCGTGCCGATCCTCGTCGGGATCGCCGTGAAGATCGAGACCGGTGACGGGTCGTCCATGGGCGGCGGTCCGGGCGGCGGGGGCGGTGGCGGCGAGGGCCCGGCGTTCATCGCGCAGATCACCAACAACGGGCTGTTCCTGGTGTTCACGGCACTGGCCGCGACGCTCCCCTTCTTCCTGCCGATGGCGGTCGGCGTCGTCGCGGGGGACGCGATCGCCGGCGAGGCGGGCGGGGGCACCCTCCGCTATCTGCTGGTCGCGCCCGCCGGCCGCACCCGGCTGCTGCTCACCAAGTACGCCACGGTGATGACGTTCTGCCTGGTCGCGACCCTGGTCGTGGCGGCCTCCGCGCTGGCCGTGGGGGCGCTGCTGTTCCCCCTCGGCGAGGTGACGACGATCTCGGGGACACGCATCGGCTTCGGCGAGGGACTCTTCCGGGCGCTGCTGATCGCGTTGGCGGTGGCCGCGTCACTGATCGGGATCGCCGCGCTGGGACTCTTCGTCTCGACCCTCACGAACAGCGGCATCGCCGCGATGGCGACCACGGTCGGACTGCTCATCACCGTCCAGATCCTCGACCAGATCCCCCAACTCGACGCCCTCCACCCGTACTTCTTCTCCCACTACTGGCTGTCCTTCGCCGACCTCATGCGCGAGCCGGTCTACTGGGACGAACTCCAGCGCAACCTCGGCCTCCAGGCCCTGTACGCGGCGGTCTTCGGCTCGGCGGCCTGGGCACGGTTCACGAGCCGGGACATCACGACGTAGCGGTTCCGCAGGGGCAGGGGCTTGGCCTTGTGAGGGCTGAGGGCTGAGGGGTGAGGTCGGGTTGCGCGGCTGGTCCGGCTATGTGCGGGCGGCTTCGGCCGCGCGGGCCACGTCGAGCAGCAGGTCCTCCTCGCCGTGGCGGGCCACCACCTGAAGGCCGACCGGGCAGCCGTCGGAGCCGAGGCCGGCCGGGATGCTCAGGGCGGGGTGGCCGCTGAGGTTGAACGCCCAGGTGAGGGCCGTCGAGTAACGGTCGCCGGGGCCTTCATGGCCGTGCGGGGCGTTGGGGGTGGCCGGGGTCAGGAGTAGATCGGCGTCGGCGAACAGCGTGTCGAGCCGCCGGTCGTTTTCGGCGCGAAGCGCGTCGACCGTGGGGCGCCCGGCCCCGGCATGCGGGGCCGAGGAGTCGCGCAGGGCCAGCCAGGCGGGGGCCGGGTCGTCCAGACGTACGGGCCGCGCCGGTGGTACGAGGCGGAGGAGACCGGCGTCCACGAGGCGGAGCGCGGCGGCGTGGGCGACAGCGGCGGGCTCCGGGTCGGGGCCGGCGAAACCGAGGTCTGCCGACCAGATGGCGGTGAGGGGAAATCGGG
>NZ_LIQX01000331.1 GCF_001418475.1 Streptomyces ossamyceticus
GTGGTGGGGCCGCCGTCGTCGGGGGGCGCGGCGGTGAACACGGGGTGCGCGCGCAGGGCGGTCAGTCCGCGCCTCAGATGCGTCTTGACGGTGCCGAGGGAGCAGCCGAGCAGCTGGGCGATCTCCGTCTCGCTGAGATCCTCCCAGAACCGCAGCACCAGCACGGACCGCTGCCGTGCCGACAGCGCCGCCAACGCCTGGTCCAGCGCCGCCCGTTGGGCCACCGACTCGGCGTGCCCGGCCTGCCGCTCGTGCACCCGCTCGGGCAGGAACGGGGTCAGCAGGTGGGCCACGCGTCTCTTGCGCACCCGGCTGATGTTGTTGTTGACCAGGGAGCGCCGGACGTAGAAGTCGATCTCGTCGCGCGGGATGCGCCGCCAGCGGGCGTACACCTTGGCCAGGGTGGTCTGCACGAGATCCTCGGCCTCGTGGAAGTCGCCGGTCAGCATGTGCGCGGTGCGCACCAGACGCGGCCAGGCGGCGGTGGCGTACGCGGCGAAGTCGCCGTCCTCGGGCGATCCGGGTGTCTCGTGCGGCACGGACGACGGTCCTCGGGGTCGGGAACGTGGGGGAGCGCGCCGTGCGGGCGGGGAGTGGTCAGCTCCCGCGCCCGCACGGTCACGTGGGTGTCGGTGGCCCCGGCGGGGGCGCCGGGTCAGACCCCCGGGATCCGGAGCTGGGAGTAGACCCGGCCCTTGGTGTCGTAGACGGTGACACCGCGCAGGAAGTCCTCGCCGTCGTCGCCGGCGGGCAGCGGGGTGGTGGCGTACCAGACGCCCCAGCCCGGCTTCCCGGCCAGCTCGATCAGCTTGCCGTGGACCGTGCCCTCGCTCGTCCTCACCTGGACACGCGAGGCGGTGCCCTTGCCGCCGTAGTAGATCCCGGAGAGGTGGTAGACGCCCTCGTGGCCGCCCGCCTGGAGCGAGACGCCGGGCCGGCTCAGGTCGATGTTGCCGTCGACGACGCTGCGGAACTGCTCGAAGTCGGGCAGGTCGGGCTCCACCCAGTGCTTGCCCTCGGCGGTGAGCCACAGCTCGAAGCCGGGCGCGGCGACGACGTGCTCACCGGGCTTGACGATCTTCGGCGTCGGCGCCTTCCGCGCGGCGGCGGCCACCTCGGCCGCGACCGACGTGCCGTGCGCCGTCTCCCCCCGCGAGACGGCGTACGACAGCGTCGGCGCCCCCGCCAGCAGCGTGGTCAGCGCTGCGACGGCGACGTACTTGTGCATCCGTGCCATGGACATGAACGGACAACCCCCAGAGATGTGCCTTGTGGCTGTGTTGTTCTGACACCCCGTAAACCTCGGTGCCGTACGGGTCGGATGACACGCGGGGCGAAAAAGTTTCCGAACGGGGTTCCGGCGAGTTCCGGCGATTCTCAGTGGTGCGTCGCGACGCTCAGGGCCGCGGGCAGCCGGCTCGGCCCTTCGTCCCGCACCCCCTCCCCGCTGCTCGAACAGCCCGCGAGCAACAAGGCGCCCAGCGCGCCGGCGGCGAGCGTACGGGCGAGACGTCGGCGGATCCGTGCGGCTCGCGAGGTCATGGGCCCCCCTGTGATGAGTCCTGGGTGTGTTTCGATGTCGGGCGTACGTGGCGTACGTCCGGGACCTGTACGCACGAGGGGGGCGACCGGGTTGCACAGCGGCCCGACGGATTTGTCGATGACGGCGGGGACATGACCGAGGAAGAGTTCGACGCGTTCTACTCCACCGCGTTCCCCCGGCTGACCGGCCAGCTCTTCGCCTTCACCGGGGACCACGGCGAGGCGCAGGACGTCGTGCAGGAGGCGTTCGTCCGGGCCTGGGACCGGCGGCGGGAGTTCCTCGCGGACGGGGCGCCGGAGGCGTGGATACGGACGGTGGCGATGCGGCTCGCGGTGAGCCGGTGGCGGCGGGCACGCCGCTGGCTGGAGCTGATGCGCCGCGATCCGCCCCCCGAGCACGCGCCCGGCCCCGAACCGGAACGGGCGGTGCTGGTCGACGCGTTGCGCAGACTACCGGAGGCGCAGCGCATGGCGGTCGTCCTGCACCATCTGTGCGATTTGAGTGTCGAGCAGGTAGCCTCCGAGACCGGTGCGCCCGTGGGCACCGTCAAGGCCAGGCTGTCCCGCGGCCGGGCGGCACTGGCACGCGAACTGGCCCCCGGCGAGGGCGAGAAGGAGCACGGCCGTGTCCGATGAACTCACCCGCCGCCTGCGGGAGTTGGCCGAAGGAGCCGAGACGCCGCCACGCCTGCCCGGTGCCGGTGTCCGTGCCGCCGCCGGACGCCGCAGGCACCGCCGCCGGACGACCGCGTTCCTCGCCGGGGGCTGCGCCGCCGCGACCCTGGCCGCCGTCCTCACGGTGCACGTCACCGGCGAGGGCACCGGCCACGGCGCCGAACAGCGCTCCTCCCCGCTCGCGAGCCCCGGCCCCGACCGGTCCTCCGCCCGGGACGTCCCCTACGTCACGGTCGACCTGTCCCGCCAGGTCCTCACCGCCGAGGGACGTGAACTCCCCGTCTCGCTCGGCACCACCGGGACGCCGACACCGACGGGCCTGATGACCGTGACCGGGAAGGAGACCGTCAGGCTGGCCTCCAGGGACACGGAGGCGTCCACCGGCACCCGGTCGGTGCGCCTGCGCTGGGTCCTCGAACTGGCCCCGCTGGACAGGACGGACACCGCGCCCGGCGAGAAGCCGAGGCCCGGAACGGGGGCCTACATCGCCTCCGCCCTCACCGACGAGCAGGCCGTCCCCGGCGACGACACCACCACCACGGGCTGGATCACCCTGCGCCCCACCGACGCTGCCTGGCTCTACGAGCAACTGCCGGAAGGCGCGGTGGTCGAGATCATCGCCCGGTCGACACCGGCCACACCGGCGGCACCGACGACCGTGAGGGCGACCCCGACGACCGCGAAAGCGGCCCCGACGCCCACCCCGACCGCGACCCCGACACCGTGACCCGGCGTCCCCTCCGCCCCGGGGACGCGAAGGGGGGTGTGCCGGGCGCGCGAGGCGCCCGGCACACCCCCCTGGCGGGACGATGTCAGAACTTGCCGTAGCGGCCGGTCAGGTCCGCCTCGGGGCAGGTCGCGGAGCCGATCAGGCACGCCGTGCCTGCGTGCTTGCGGGTGTACACCTTGGTGACCTTGCCACCGTCGTAGATGTAGATGAAGTGGTTCGGGTACAGGCGGTGCTTGCCGGAGCGGATGGTCCAGTTGCCGCTCTTGGTCATGTTGATGGTGAACGCGCCGGACGCCGCGCCCTTCACCCCGCCGAGACCCTTGCAGAACGGGTTGGTGGCGTGGACGTTCATCCGGATGTCCACGGAGTTGCCGCTCCCGCCCAGCTTCTTCGCGTAGACGTTCTTGGCGCTGGCGGTCTTCTTCGCGACGAACTTGCTCGTCTTCTTCACATAGACGGTGGTGGGGTTGATGTGCTTGTTGGCCACCACCTTCTTGTTGCTCCACGTGATGGTGGCGTGCAGCGCGAAGCGGTACTTGCTGGACTTCCAGTTGAAGTCGCTGTGGTTGTCGCCGCCGAACTTGAAGTTCCGGCCGTGGTCACAGCCGGCCAGCGGCGCGTCCACGTACTTCTGCGGGATGAAGCCCACCCAGCTCAGCGTGGTCGTCGAGGCGGCCGCCGCGGCGGAGGCCCGCTCGACCGCGGCCGACCGCATGCCCGTCAGCGACGAGGACTCGGGCACGGCCACCTTCATGCCGTACAGCCGGGAGCCCGGCGCGCCGCCCTTCGGCAGGATCGGGATGATCTGGTACGTGTACTCGGCACCCGCCCGGACCGCCGTGTCGCGGAAGGAGGTCACGCCCGCGCCCAGGGTCGCGATGTCCTTGCCGTCACGGGCGACGACATAGCGGGCGCCGTCGGCGTAGCCCTTCCAGGACAGCTCCACGAAGCCCTTGCCGGCCGCCGCGGTGACACCCTGGCGGGCCATCGAGGAGTCGACGACCGCCGTCTCGCCCGCCGCGGACTTCAGCACACCGAAGCCCTGCGCCTTCAGCTGCTTGCCCTGCGCGGAGCCCGCGGCGAAGCCGGAGACGTCCTTCAGACCGGTGTCGGCCTTCGCGGACAGCGCGGACGCGGAGAACGCCGCGGCGGCGGCCGGCCGCGCACCCGCCGTGTCCTGCCCGCCGAGCGCGTTCGCCTGGTAGGCGCCCGCGACGAGGGTGAGCGGAGCCACGGACAGAGCCGTCGCCTTCGCCAACCGGGAAAGCTGCATGTGTTCTTCTCCTTCGTCCACTGCGATGACGCCGGCGCCCGTGGGAGGGACAGCCTTCGGGTGTCTCGTGTCAGGCGCCTGTCATGACCCTAGGTAGGCGAGGTGACGGTGCGTAAGTGGCTCCTGGGGCAGTGCCCTTGAGGGCAGTGGCCCGAAGGACAAGGCGCCGCGCCGGGGAACACCGCCGTCCGGCGCACCTCACCCGTACGTCCCCTCTCCGCTGGTGGGCCGGACCGGGCGGTGCTGCGGTAGAGCCAAACGCCGTGTTCCCGAAAGGCTCCGCCATGCGCCGTCGTACGCCCCGTACGTGCCGTGTCCTCGTCCCGCTCCTGGGCGCCGGGCTGCTCCTCGGCACGGCGACGGCCTGTGTGGCCGACCGGACCCCGCCCCCGCGCGGCTTCCCCGAGGCCGCCGTCGACGAGGCCACGCTTCCCCCCTCGCCGAGCGCCCGGCCTGCGGCCCCCGCCCTCACCGACGCCCGCGCCCGCAGCGCGCTGCTCCGCCAGGGCGACCTCGGCGGCGCCTGGTCCGGCACCCGTGGCGCGGCGACCTGGCGGGACGGCCTCCTCAAGGGCCGCACCGACCCCGCCGAGTGCCAGGAACTCCTCGACGCCTTCTATGCCGAGGACCTGCTCGGCGCGCCCCGCGGCGGCCGGGCCGTCACCGGCTTCGACGACGACGAGTACGGCTCCCAGCTGCGCTACCAGGTGGGCGCCTACGACCGGGCCCAGGTCGACGAGCGGCTCGACCACTTCCGCAGCCTCGCCGGGGAGTGCCGCGAGTTCACCGTCACCGGGTTCGGGGACCGTGAGTACGCCGCCGAGGTCACCCCCGTCGACCTGCCCCGCGGCATCGGTGACGCCCGGCAGGGGCTGCGGCTGGTCGTCCGCGGTGACGTCGGCGGAGAGGAGGGCGCCCTCACCCTCGACCTCGCCGCGGTCCGCGTCGGCGACACCGCCGTCCTCCTCACCCACGGCGGCCTCTACGGCATCGACGACGCCACCACCCGCGAGGCGGCCCGCGCCGGCGCCGAAAGGCTTCAGCAGGTCCTCGCCGAGAAGAAGACGAAGAAGGACGGGGCGAAGAAGGGGGAGACCGAGAAGGGCGAGCCGAAGAAGGGCGAGAAGGGGACGCGGGCGCCGGAGCGGGACGAGGAGGAGACCGGCCGGGAGGGTGTGGGCGGGCGGGGCGAGCCCTCGGACGAGTCCACCGGGACGGCCCCGGACGACGACACCGACGGCTCCGCGGAGGAGGCCACCGGGGACGGGGACACCGATGTCACCGACCTGGATGGATCGGACGAATCGGGTGGCTCCGGGGACTCGGACGGGTACCAGGACGAGGCCCTGGCTACTTCTCCGTCAGCAGTGGCGTGAGGATGCTCCGCAACTCCTTCTCCTTCAGGGGTATTTGAAGGGCTCCGGCGATCCTGCCCTTCCGGTCGACGAAGAAAGTGAAGGGTAGGATCTGTGGGTTCACCAGGCCGGTGGGAAGGTCGAGGAACTGCTTCCCGTGGGGATCGTGCAGGCTCGGATAGGAGAGCCCGAACTCTTGTTGGAACGTGAGGGCGTTCTTCCGCGTGACGTCGGTGCTGACGCCGAGCACCTGCACGCCCCGGTCCTTGAACTTCCGATACGTTCGCTCCAACTCGGGAGACTCGGCCCGGCAGGGACCGCACCAAGTGGCCCAGGCATTCACGACGACGATCTTGCCTTTGTAGTCGGAGAGGCGGACTGGATCACCGGCGACTGTCCGGCCTGAGAAATCGGGGGCCTCGGTCCGCTCGGACACGGGAATGCTCTTGAAGGACCGGGCCTGGTCCGACTGAGGTGCGGCCGTGTCCAGATCCAGCGTCTTGGTATTTGCGCAGCCGGACAACGCAAGGGTGACCCCGACCGTGCACAGCACCGCCCGCGAGATCGCTTTCGTCCTCATCACGGTGTCCTGTCGTTCGGCGCAGGGACATCCGAGCCGGCCAGACACCTCGTGTTCTGCTTGAGGGGCTTCACGACAGAGGAGAGGCCGACCAGTACGGAGTCGGGGGCCGCCTTGCCGACGGTCACCTGGACCTCGACGGAAGGCTCCCGCCCGTAGGTGAACAGCACTTCCTGTCCGTTGTTGTCCCTGTTTGTGCGCCATGCCCAGTCGACTCCCTTCACCTGCGCGCATGCGTCGTCGGTGGCTTCGTGAGCGAAACCGCAGCGGGCGACGACTGCTCCGTCGCCCCACACCGCGGCGCTCTTGGTGCTGGTCTCTGACCGGTCCAGCCCGGCCAGGCGGGCGGGAAAGTGCTCACTGATCCGGACGCAGGCAGGGTCGTCGGCCAGGGGAGCGGAGGCGAAAGTGAAGGTGGGCTCGTCGAGCATGCGTACCGCCACTGCGATGACGGCGGTGAGGGCGACGGCACCGATGGCCAGGCCGGTGATCTGGGTGCTGCGGGGCATGAGGGGATCGTACGGGGCGAAAGTGAGGCCCTTCGGGGCCGCCCCCGCGTGGGCTGTGTCACGGCATGGTGAGAGGTAAACCTTTGAGGCAGTGCCCCAAGGGTCAATACCCGTCCGCCCGGGGAGCCCCTACGATCTCGACCAGCGCGCTACGTGATCAAGAAGGGGGAATGGCATCTTGAGGAATGCTATGAAGGGCTTCGCGCTCGCCGGTGTGGCGGGTGCCTTGGTGGCGGGTGCTGTGGCACCGGCGTCCGCGGCAAGCACCGGGACGCAGGACAGGGTCCCGAAAGGCTACGGCAATATCCATCTGGAGAAGCTGTTCGGCTCGGGCGGTAAATGTCTGTCGATGGACAACTCCAAGGCCAACAAGGCCGTCCTGAAGCTACGTAAGTGTGTGAAGAAGGGGGCCACGCAGCGTTGGGACCTCGTCTGGATCAACGACGACAAGCCGAAGGATCCGTTCAATAAGTATGTGATCAAGAACAAGCACTCGAAGAAGTGTCTGTACGTCCCGTCTTCCAAGACGAATACGCAGGTCAGGCAGACAACCTGTAAGACCGGGTCCAAGGCGCAGCAGTGGCGCTTCGCCGCCAGCACCATCACCAATCTGTCGGCGAAGAAGCTTCTTACGGCCAACAGCGACAAGGCCGGCACCAAGATCACGATCGCGCCGAGGGACGGGTCCGGCAAGGGCCGGGGGAAGCAGGAATGGGGCCTTTCCTGATCCTTTCCGAGTAGTGCTCCCGGCATGGACGGGGCGGCACCACCAGTTCTCCTGGTGGTGCCGCCCCGTATGTTTGGTCAAATGGAATGCGCCTACGCGAGGCGATCCGCTGCGGCGGTGGCGCCTACTCCTCGCGCCACCGCCGGCGACATCAGCACCACGGCGAGAAGATGGCGCGAAGGTAGTGCACGGTGCCTTCCCGCCCTGACACCTTGCGCCGGTCCCGGCACACGGTGACCGGGTGATCAGTAAGAGCCGTTGTTCTGAATCGGGCTGGGGCGGCAGGCGCCATTTGCCACGCATGCAGGGTTGCTCTGACGGAAGCGGAGGACGGACTTGGTGGTGTGCTTCTTGGTCGAGGTGTACCCGTAGAAGTAGATCTCATGGTTCGGGGCCTGCTTGTGCTTACCGGAAAGGTAGAAGTCACCGTTGCGGGCCAGGCGGGCGTTGAAGATTCCGGAGGCGGCCCCGGCCTTGCAGAAGGGGTTCCCCGCCTCGATGACACCGCGCACGTCTCGGGTCTTGCCGTTGAACTTGCTCATCGCCCTGAAGTCGATCTTCTTGGCGCTGGCGTGTTTAGTGGCGATGACCTTGCCCTTCCTGTTCAGGACATGGGATTTGCCCGTCGCGCGGAAGAACTCGTACTTGGACCGCTTCCAGGAGATGTTGCCCTCGAGTCGCGCCCTGTATCCGGGGCCGGAGATCTTGGACGAGAAATTGCGGTTGTCACCCTTGTAGACATGCTTGTCGCCGTAGTACTTGCAGCGGGCAGCGATCCCGGCCGCCTTGCCGATCTTGACGGTCTTCGCGCCGATGAATACTCGGTAGACCACCTTGGTCTTGAGGTAGTTTCTCGCCTTGGCGTCAGCCTGCTTTGCCGTGGCTGCCAGCGTCGCCCGATCGGAGGAGAGAGGGACGGAGACGGTGAAGCTCCAGTTGTGGCCGTTGTCCCCAGCCCTACCGCTGATCGCGTACCGGGCTTCCTCACCGGGCGTGACGTTCGTATCGCGCAGGCTGTGCTCGGAGGTCGTGGCGATCACGCGGCCGTTCTTATGGACCGTGTAGGTGCCGTCGCCCTCGATGTCTGGCCAGGAGAGATCCACGAAACGGGAGCCGGCGGCCCAAGCGGCGCGGGCGTTGCGGTCAGGGGCGTTGGCGAAGGTGGTGTTTGCAAGGACCTGGGTGCCCCCGGCCTCGAGAACGCGCGCGTCGGTCGCAGCACCATCAAGGGACGCGAGAGTTACGACCTTGGTGTCGCTGGACTTCGCGGAAACGCCACTCGTGGTGAACGTTCCGGTGTCGGCGTCCAGGACGAACGTGGCCTTGGGCGCCAGGGCCGCGGTGGTCGCCGCACTGGTGGGGCCGGCGGCCGCTGCCCCTGCGAGGAGAGCAAGAGGCAGTGCGGTGAGAGCGACGGTCCCGGGTACGCGTGACATGGTTCGCACGTGTTCTCCTGTTCTGGGCGCATGGCATCACGGAGCGGAGTCATCTTGATCGTTTTCGTGACGTGCCAGTGACCCTAAACGGGATGAACGGGCCTGCGACATTGTCCCTTTGGCCAGTGGATCGCCACTCGGACATGTTCGGGATCATCAATGCGCGCCGCAGTTTGGGTCCGTGGTCGGCCGAAAGGCCGTGGCCGGAGAGCCACTTTCGGATGAAGTCCGGACGCCGCTGAGTTCGTCACCGCGTCCAGCACCGCGACGAACCTGATGGCGACCCGGAGTTCGGGCCCGGCGCGCGGGTTGAGACACTGTGGGAGTCGCCGACCGGCCGCCGGGTGGTGACGGCCATGTGAGGAGCGCAGATGCTGACACCTTGGAGTCGGGCAGCCGGATATGCGGCCCTGGTCACCCTGCCTTCCTGGTTCTGGGGAGCGATCATGGCCAATGTGCTGCTGTCCGGGGGAGACGTTTCGCTCTCGGACTTCGGTCCGGCCGTGATCCTTGGTGGCGGCCTGCTCTTTCCGCCGGTGGCCTTCCTCACTCTCATGACGGTCCGAAAGGTACTCCCGGCTCTGTCGCGCTGGCGCACCGCGACCATCGACACCTGCTTGTACGCGGCCTTGGTGCTGGTGACCACAGTGCTGAGCGGCTGGTGGGCCGGAGATGCCATGAATGAAGCGGTGGACTGGGCTTTCGTGACGATGACCATCGCCCTTCTCGACCTGCAATTCGCAGCTGCCCTGGGTCTGAGCGCTTGGGGTTACGACCGCCTCGTGCCGACGGCACGCCCCGGCAGCCGCCAAGGCGGACGAGCCCAGGTGATCTGACTGCTTCGGGGGTGCGCGCAATTCGAAGGCGACCTGCACCTCGACAGCGGTCTCGCGGCTGTGGGTGATCGGCGGCTGCAGGCCCTCGCGCCGCTCGTCCGGTGATCGCCGACGCAGCCGACGGACGCGGCACTGGCCGTCCCGCCGGGGAACGCCACCCGACCCACCTCCAGGGGGTCTTCGGTGGGCCTCGGGCTGGGGAACCCGCAGCGCACGGCGATCGCCCCGTCGCCCCACACAGCGGCGCCCTTCGTGCCGGTATCCCGTCCGGTCCCGCCCGGCCGGTCCGGGTACTGCGGCTGACCCGGGCGCAGACGGCATCACCGGCGCGAGGGGGCGAAGTTATGGGTCGGCTCACCGAGCACCCGCACCGTGACGGTGGCGGCGGTGACGAGTGCCACGGCGCCGGTGGCCAGTACGGCGATACGGGTTCGGGTTCTGCGGGCGGGTCGGCGGAAGGGCTGTGACACGTTGCACCTTGGGGCAGTGCCCTAAGAGTCAATACCCCTCCCACCAGGGGGAATCTAGGCTCATGGTGATCCGAGTACGCGATTGCGAAGGGGACGTGGTCCTGGTGAAGAACGGGGCGAAGGGCCTGGTGCTCGCGGGTGTCGCGGGTGCGCTGCTGGCGGGCGGGGCGATTCCGGCATCGGCGGCCTCCACGGCGGCGCAGGACACCATTCCGAAGGGCTACGGCAACGTGCGCCTGGAGAAGGTGTGGGGCCAGAGCGGCAGGTGTCTGTCGATGGACAACGCCAAGGGCAACGGGGCCGTGCTGAAACTGCGCGGCTGTTCGAGGACGGCGACCACCCAGCGGTGGGACCTCGTGTGGATCAACAACAACAAGCCGAACCAGACCCGGCTGTTCGTGATCAAGAACAAGCACTCGAAGAAGTGCCTGTCCGTGTCGTCGGCCGCGACGAACACCCAGGTCAAGCAGTCGAGCTGCAACAAGTCCAAGGGCCAGCAGTGGGCCCTCGGCGGCAGCAAGATCTACAGCAAGCTCGCCAACAAGGTGATCACCGCCGGCCGTGACACGCCCGGCACCAAGATCACGATCACGCCGTCCGGCAGCTCGGACGCCGCGCGCAAGAAGCAGGAGTGGGGTCTGGCCTGACCTCTCCCGCGGATCCCGTCGGCAGCGGCGGGGGACACGGCGAACGGCCTGCTCGCCCGAGGGGGTGAGCAGGCCGTTCGCCGCACCCGTAGTGCCGGGACCCCGGCCGGCCCACGGGTCGACGCACGGGCACCCGGCCCGTGCGGGCGGGGCACCGGCTGAGAGACTCCTGTCGTCCCCCGCCGGCCGACCACGGCGGGGACCGCCGCCGTGCGACCACCGGTGGCGACGGGGAGCCGAGGAGCGCGCGCATGCTGACACCGTGGAGCCGGGCGGCCGGATACGCCGCCCTGGTCACCCTGCCCTCCTGGCTGTGGGGCGCGCTCGTCGTGCACGTGGGCGGAGGGTTCTCCCTCGCCGACCTCGGGCTCGGGATGATCGCCGGGGGCGGGCTGTTCTTCCCGCCGCTGGCCGTCGCCGTGCTGACCGTCGTACGGAAGGCGCTGCCCGCGCTGTCGCGCTGGCGCACCGCGACCATCGACGTCTCGGTCTACGCCTTCCTGGTGCTGGTGTGCGCGGTGCTGGGCGGGGTGTGGGGCGGGAGCGGTCTCGCGGAGTCGGTCGACTGGGCCTTCGTGATGATGACCGTCGCCCTGCTGGACCTTCAGTTCGTGATGGCGATGGGGCTGAGCGCCTGGGGCTACGACCGCCTCGTGCCGACGGCGCCCTCCGGCCGGGTGATCCGGACCTGAGCGGGGGCCCGCCTTTCGGCGAGCCCCCACCCACAGGTCAGCTCCGCGTGCCGGACCCCGGTCCGGGTCTGGCCGCGACAGGTATGGCTTCGGACATGCGACACATCTTCATATTCACCCCGTAAGTCGTTTCCGTTGCTGTTGAGTTGATTGATCTCTCCCGCTGTGGAGAGTCAACATTCCCACAAGTGAACGTCAAATCCACGCCGTGCAACGCCCTTGGGGAGCTGTGGTCGAGGGCGCTGGGCCGGTCGCGGCCGACGCTCAGACCGCGGATGCCCCGACGAGTCGGGACGACAGCGGCGCGGCCGAGCCGCACGCGCACCGGGGGTCGGCGCACAGCAGCTCATGGGCGAGGACGGAGAGCACCGCGACCTGAAGCCGGGTCTCCTGCTGCAGTTTCTCCACTATTCGGGCGACATGGGCTTTCACCGTCCGCTCGGCGATCCCGAGTTCACGGGCGAGTTGACGGTTGCCCAGGCCCGTCCCCAGCAGAAGCAGGACTTCCTTCTCCCGGTCCGTCAGCGTCTTGAGCCTGCTGATGTCCCGAACCGGGTCGGCCCCCGTGCGCCGGTAGGCGCACGCGGTGTCTCCTACGTCAGACCTCTTGGTCATGGGTCTGTCCTTCCCGATGCCGCTTTTCCCGACAGAGCCCCGTGCCCCGGGTGCGGCGGCGATCTCCCTCCAACTTAGCGTCCGCTACTGACAAGAAGAACCCTGTAATGACACGGCCACGTCACAGTGAGGGGATCCCCCAAGGTCACTGCCCAAAGGGACAATTTTGGCCAACTCCGCTGATCCCTAAGCTCGTTGGCACGCACCACCCAACGGCACACCATCAACGGGGAGATCACTGTGCACAGCCGCTTCACCACGCGTCGCCTCGCCGCCGCAGCCGTCGCGGGAGCCGCCGCCGTCGCCGTGCTGGCGCCGGCCGCGTCCGCCGCCGAGTTCGGCCCGCAGCAGGGCGTACAGACGGTCGCCGACCAGGCCGCCGGGAAGCTGCCGGCGAAGCTGACGGTCGGCAGCTACGTCGCCTACCTCAAGGCCCAGAAGACGCCCGAGGCCAAGAGCACCCTCAAGAGCTTCTCCGCGCTCCCGGCCGCCAAGAAGGCCAAGTTCGTGGGGTACCTCCAGGACGGCAAGATCTACGGGTCCCTCTTCAAGCAGCTCAAGGGCACCCTCAACCGCCCGGTGACCAACGTCACCTCGTACAACGCGGACGTCAAGTTCGTCCACAGCGTGTCCTCGAAGGGCGGCCTCAAGGGCGGTCACCTGGTGACCTACAGCGCGACCGAGAAGATCTTCAACATCCCGGTCACCACCGAGAAGCTGACCCTCCGCTACGAGGTCGTCAAGGGTAAGGTCCAGCGCAACGCCCGCGCCCAGGCCCAGGTCACCAACGTCAACGCCGCGTACGCGATCAAGGGTGGCGCGGTCAAGGTCGCCGTCAAGGGCATCGCCCGCGCCGACGTCACGTGGAAGGCCACGCCGCGCGTCCAGGCCGTCGGCAAGGCCGTCGCCAAGGACCAGGCCGTCACCGGTCACACCAAGACCTGGACCGCCCAGCTGATCCACGGCTGACATCCGGTCTCCCTCACTCTCCCGGGGGAAGTGGCTCCCATCCTTCCCCCGGGAGCCCCACCCTCCGGGACGCGCACGGCACCCTCAGGCCCCTGGTCAGGGCCGATCCCATCCGGGGGGTGCCGTGTCGCGCGCCCGGGCCGGCCGAACGCCCGGGGCGCGAGCGCTCCGGCGCTACGCGCACTTCTTCCCGCCTCCGCACGGCTTCTCGCGTTCGGCGTCGAGGCGGACGAGCAGGCCCGTGCCCCGGGAGGCGTTCTTCGGGGTGAGGGCGTACGGGCCGGTGACCGGCTCGGACGGCAGGACGTAACCCTCGGGGACACCGGTCTCCACCAGGTAGTACGTGCCGGCGGGCAGTGACCCGAACGAGCAGCGGCCGGTGCTCGACGTGGCGCAGTCGCCGACGAGCCGGTCCCCGCCGGGGCTGTGCCGCTGGAGTCCGGGCGTCCCGTTGGTGTCCTCCCACAGGCCGAGCACCGCACCGGCCAGTGGACGCCGCGTCTTGGCGTCGGCCTTCGCGAGCGTCAGCCGCAGCGCCTTGGTGAGACCCGCGTCGACCGTGTGGTTCACATAACCGGGGTCACCGACGTACACCGTGCTCCCGCCGGACGCGTCGACGTCCGAGTCGATGAGCCGGTGGGACCCGGCCTCCCGCGCCGTCCACGTCAGGTCGGCGGCGCCCGGCCGCCCCGGCAGCCCGCCCGGATCGACGCCCCTGTGATCGAACGAGACCCGGTAGGTGGTGTCGGGCCGCAGACCCTGCGCCGTACCGACGTAGTACTCCCCGTCGGCGTCCGTGGTCGTGGTGAGGCTCGGCCCGGACGACGTCGGGGCGAACGTGACCCGCACACCCGGCACCGGTGGTTCGGACGGGTCCTGGACGCCGTCGCCGTCGGTGTCGAACCAGACGCGGTCGCCGATCTGCACAGGCGCCCCGCGGCGGCCCTCCGGCCCCGGCTCGGGGTGCTCCCTGCGCTGGCCGCCGGGCGCCCAGAAGCCGGTGGTGTACGTGGAGTCGCGGGCGTCGGAGACGTCGACGAACCCGATGGGGCTCCGGATGACGTCCGGGCCGTCACCGTGGCCCGCGAGGGCCGGGTGGAGGCTGGCGAGGTCGGGGTTGTGGGCCTGGACGCGGTACCGGCCGCCCCGCAGCGGGGACCCCACCGGACGGAACGAGGCGGCCCCGTCGGCGTCCGTCGTCCTGGTCAGCACGGTGCCGTGGTCGTCGGTCAGCGTGACCCGCACACCCGGCATGCCCTTCTCCGCCGGACGGTCGTACAGCCCGTCGGCGTCGACCTCCTCGACGACCCGCACGGTCACCGTGCCGTCACCACGCGCCGGGGCACCGGTCGCTGTAGCGCCCGCCGCCGTGACATCCGCCGCCGTGGCGCCCGCCGCCGTCCCGGTGACCGGGACGACCACCAGGGCCGCCGCGAGGGCGAGCACCAGACCCGCACACCGTCCCCGTCCCCGTCCCCGTGTTCTTCGCCGCACCACGTCTCGCATTCGCCGCTGCCCGCCCGTTCCTGGTCCGCGCCGAGGCGACGGAGCCCGGTGCCCGACGTCGGCTCTGCATTCATACGAAGCGCACAGAGCCGCTAATCAGGCTGAACGGGGCACAGGACGCGGCCGGGCGCACGGGACCCGCGCGGGAGCGGACGACGGGGCAGCGCCCTGGCGCCCCGGTTCACCCGTCCGCCCCGGCGGCGGCGCCCCCACCCGGAGTACGGCACGGGCGCGTCCCTCACCCCAGCGGGTCCGCCAGGGACTGCTCCGCCCAGATGACCTTGCCGTCGGGGAGGAAACGGGTGCCCCAGCGCTGGGTGAACTGGGCGATGAGGAACAGACCGCGGCCGCCCTCGTCGGTGGTGCGCGGGTGCCGCAGATGCGGCGCGGTCGCCCCGCCGTCGAACACCTCGCAGATCAGGGTGCGTTCGAGGATGAGTCGGAGCCGGATGGGCCCGGCGGCGTGCCGGATGGCGTTGGTGACGAGTTCACTGACGACGAGTTCGGTGGTGAACGCCAGCTCGTCCAGGCCCCACACGCCGAGTTGCCGGGCCGTGGTCTTGCGGGCCTCCGCGACGAGCGCCGGGTCGGCGGGGATCTCCCAGGAGGCCACCCGGTGGCCGGGCAGCCGCCGGGTGCGGGCGAGGAGGAGGGCCACGTCGTCGGTGGGGCGGGCCGGGGCGAGCGTGTCGAGGACGCGCTGCGCGCACCGGTCGAGGGACGGCTCGGGCCG
>NZ_LIQX01000332.1 GCF_001418475.1 Streptomyces ossamyceticus
GCCGGACTGCGCGCCCACGATCTGCCCAGCCGTTGTCGGCGGCGGGGTGGTGTCCTTCGGCCCGGCGGACGCCATCACGTCCTGGGCGCCCGAAGGCCAGTTGCCGTTGGTGACCGTGACATTGCCGGAGACCACGTTGCCGCGGTCCCCGTTGGTCACGTTCGTACTGCCGTTGGTCGACCAGTTGTTGGTGAGGGTCCAGTTCCCCATGTTCTCGCCACCCCAGTAGTTGGCTGTCGCCCACGTACCGGTGTTCGCGAAGACATTGTTGTCGGCCTTGTAGTACTTCGAGCCCTCGTCGAAGTACAGCCCGAAGTATCCGTTGGTCCGCAGGCAGTGGTTCCGGCTGATCTGCGCGCCCGGGTTCCATCCGAGCGTGTAGATGCAGCCACCGTCGTTCATCTGCTGCATGACATCGTGGATGTAGTTGCCGATGAGCCGGTTGTTGGACGCGGTGGTGGGCGTCGTGTAGCGCGGCTGGTAGTTGTACAGGCCGCGGTTGGCATAGTGGTTGCTGCCGCCCGCGTCGTTGGCACCCCAGCCGAATCCGATCGACATGCCGGAGTACGGCATGTTGTAGACCTCGTTCTGGGCGACGGTGCTGTTGGTGACGTACGTGGTCAGGACGGAGACGACGCCCCGGTGGTCCGCCCCGAGGTCGTGGATGCGGTTGTTGCTGATCGTGATGTCCCGGTTGACCATGCGCTGGTCGCTGGGGTGGTGGGCGTCGGCGCGCACGCCGCCCACGAGGATGCCACCGGCTGAGCTTCGGGCGATCTCCGACCGGGTCACCGTGATGTTGCCGGCGCCCAGGCCGACGCCGCTGGTGTGCGCGCCCGCGTCGTTGCCGATACCGATGGCCGTCTGACCCAGGTTGACGAACCGGGAGTCGGTGAAGGTGATGGTGTTGGCGGCGGAGACCTGCACGGCGGCCGGCATCTGCCGCCAGTGCGGCCGGGCGGCCTCGAACTGCGTGCAGCCGTTGTGGCAGGAGTCGAAGCTCGGCCAGCTCCAGTCGCCGGCCATGTACGCGCCGGTCTGCTGATCCGCGTACCCCTGGTTGCTGCTGGGGCCCAGCCAGCTCGTGCCGGTGAAGGTGATCCCGCTGAACGTGAGGTGGTGCGCCGGCTCGCCGTACGTGCCGCCGACGTTCACCAGCGACTGGAGCCGAGGCAGTTCCACGCTGACGGAGCTCATGTTCTGCCCGGCCAGGGGGATGTAGTACAGGGTTCCGGCCGTGGGGTTGAGGTACCACTCGCCGGGTGAGTCCAGGAATTCGTACGCGTTGGACAGATAGAGCGGGCCGGCCCGGTGGGGCCGCATGAGGGTGTCGTAGCCGAAGTTGTTGTTGTTCCACGCCGGCTGCTGCATCGTGAGGAAGTTCCCACCGATGCTCTGCACCGGCGAGTACCGGTCGGTGAAGGAGTTGACGCTCTCCACCTCGACCCGGCTCTGGTCGGCCAGGTTGTTCAGATAGCTCAGCGCACCGCTCGAGAACCTCATACCGGCGCTGGAAGCCGTGAAATCAGCCCTGTTCACCTGCGTGCGTGCCCGGGTGGCCACGGCGCCGTCGACATAGAGCTGCCGCGCGTCGAGACCGGCGGGCACATCGGCCTTCCAGATGTTCTTGCCTGCGTCGGCCACCGACCAGCCGGTGACCGCCCGGGCACCGGTGATCACCGGACGCGCCGACGGGGCGGCCCGCCACACGACCGTGTGGCCGCCCGAGCCGGAGTCCTCCGCCGTCAGCCGCAAAGGTTGGGCCAGCCGGTACACACCGTCGGCCAACTGCACCACGATGTCGTCCGACATGGCGTCGTTGAGCGATCGCACCGCCGTCTGCGCGGCTGTCAGTGAGCACGGCTGCGCGCTGGAACAGTCGCTGCCGGTGCCGGACGGCGAGACGTACACGGTGTGTGCGGCTGCGGAGGCGGGCACGGGGAACGCCACCACCGCGGTCGCGGCCAAACCGACTGCGGCGGCTGCGGTGAGAAGCCGCTTCCGTATGGTGTGGGCTGTGAACACGCTTTCTCCTTATGGCTGTTCCCTACGCATATGACGTATGACGTCTTTCGGATATCTCGGATACCAAAGCGACCCCCTCACCCGGTCGAGGGAGCGTTTTCCAGTCCGTGGAGGACGGTTCGGAGGTAGGACAGCCCGTCACGGGCGAGCGTGTCCTGCGTCGGGGCGAGCGGCCGCCAGATCGAGGCGGCGGTGGCGATGGCCTCGTTCCGCGCGGTGAACGACTCGATGCACACCGCGCCGCCGTAACCGGTCCTCGCCAGGGCGGCGAGGAAGCGCGGCCAGTCGAAGTGGTCGGCTCCCGGGGCGCCGCGGTCGGTGCCGCTGACCTGGACGTGCTTGATGTGCGGACCGGCCGTGACGAGCGCCTCGTAGGGGTCGGCCTCCTCGATGTTCATGTGATAGGTGTCGATCATGAGACCGACGTTCGCGGGCAGACCGTCGATCAACTCCACCGCCTGCTCGACCGTGTTGACGACGCTCGTCTCATAGCGGTTGAGGGCCTCCACACCGATGCTCACGCCCCGCTCCCCCGCGTGGTCGGCCACCGGCGCCAGGGCGTGGCGGACATCCGCGTAGCAGGCAGCGCGCTCCACCGGTGACATCCGCCAGGTCCGCCCCACCGCGGCGTAGACCGGGCCGCCGACGCAGGACGCGCCGACGGCCACCGCACGGTCCACACACGTTCTCAGGTACGCCACGGTGGAGGCGACGACCTCCGGTGGGGCGTTCACGAGGTCACGTCCCGGCGAGGTGACGGCACAGACGCCGGCCGCGCGCAGGCCGTGCGCCGCCAGCAGGTCCCGCGTGCGTGCCGGGTCCCAGTCGCCGGGTTGCTCGATCGGCAGCTCCACCGCGTCGAACCCGAACGCGGCGATCCGCGGCACCAGTTCGGCCAGGGCCTCGTCGTCGACCGGCGAGGCCCAGACCCACGGGTTGACACCGATGGCGTACACCGGACTACTGCCAGCGCTTCGGGTAGCCGGGCAGGTCGGTGCAGCCGCACATCGCGTAGTGCAGTGGCGGCATCGTGGGGTCGACGTACTCGTCCAGGTTGTCCTGGGTGATGGTCGGCTGGGGCAGCTTCCACGGGTTCGGCACCTGCTCGCCGTCGAGGATCTTCAGCGCGGCGATGATCGGGGTGCGCCACTGGTAGGTCGGGTAGGTCGGGGCGATCGCCGTGAGCTTCTTGTCCTTCCACAGCTTCAGGAAGTCGAGCTGGTCCTCGCCGTTGATCGGCGGCACGGGCTTTCCCGCGTCCTCGAACGCCTCGACCGCCGCGCCCGCGACCGCGCCGGCGTCCATCCAGACGCCGTCGATCGTGCCGTACCGCTGGATGTAGTCGTTGACGATCTTCTTGGTCCTGGCCGGGTCGCCGTCGGTGAACTCGACGCCGACGACATCGACGCCCGCCTTGTCGAAGGCGACCTTCGCCGCGGACCAACGCGTCTCCAGGACGTCGACGCCGGGCAGGATGCGCAGCGCGAGCACCTTGCCGCCCGGCTTCATCTTCCGGGTGACGAACTCCGCCGCGACATGGCCGAATCCGTAGCCGCCGATCGGGTTGATGAACGTCACCGGGCAGGTCGTGTCGACGCCGCGGTCGAAGACGATGACCGGCAGGCCCTTCCGGCAGGCGGCCTCCACGGCCGGGGTGAGCGTCGCGGTGGTGTTCGGCGAGACGATGAGCGCGTCGCAGCCCTTGCCGAGCAGGTCGTTGATGTCGGCGATCTGCTTCTGGTCCTTGCCCTCGGCGTCGACGTGGACGAACCCGGAGATCCGGTCGCGGTGCGTGTCGACCTCGGCCTGCATGGTCTTGAAACCGACCTGGCGCCAGGGGTTGTTGAGCCCGGCGTTGGAGAAGCAGAGCTTGTGCGGTCCGGGCTTCCTGAACTTCGCGGTCTTCACCATCGCCGGGTTGAGCGCCTGCTCCCAGGGCTTGCCGGCGGGCCCGGTGGGCGCGGTGTCGAGGAGCGCGAGTTGCTTGTCGTAGTCGGCCCGCACGAAGAACTTCGACTGCTTCCCGGTGCCCGATCCCTTGCCCGATCCGGTACCCGCGGAGGGGGAACCGGATGCGCCGGTGGTGGGCTCGTCGGTGGCGCAGCCGGCCAGCACCAGCAAGGTGCTCACGACCAGCACCGTCATGGAATGCCTCACTGGATCCCCTTCATCTGGACGGGACACGGAAGGACGCCGCCGCCACGGCGAACAGGATGATCGCGCCCTGGACGGCCGGTTCGAGGGCGCCGGAGACGCCGTAGAAGTTCATGAGCGTGAAGAGCGTCTCGAGGGTCAGCGCGCCCAGCATCGCGCCGACGACCGAACCCCGGCCCCCGCCCAGAGCGACACCGCCGAGGACCGCCGCGGTGATCGCGCCGAACTCCAGACCGGCGCCGGCCTGGAACGACACTCCGCTGTACCCGCCGATGAGAACCGCCGCGAGCGTGGCGGCGAGACCGCTGAGGACGAACGCCATGGTCTTGGCACGCCCCACGCGCACGCCGCTCAGCTCGGCGGTCCGCGGGTTGCCGCCGACGGCGACCAGGGTGCGGCCGAAGTCCGAACGCGTCAGCACCAGCGCCAGAGCGGCCGCCGCCAGCAGGACGAGCAGGGCGTACGGTATCCGCCCCAGCGCGGGTACATCCTCGAACGCGGACCGACCGAGCAGGCGGAACTCCTCGGAGAGCCCACCCTTCGGGGCACCGTCGGACCACAGATACACGGCACCGACGAGGATCAGGAACATCCCGAGGGTCGTGATGAACGACGGCACCCGCAGCCATGTGGTGACGAGGCCGTTGACGAGGCCGACGGCGACGCCGAACGCGAGCAGGAGCACGACGACGGGCCAGCCGGCCGACGGATCGCCGTCGATCAGCCGGGCCGCGACGACCACCTGCGCGGTGACCAGAGAGCCGACGGACAGGTCCAACTCGCCGGAGACGATCACGAAGTACTGGCCGGCGGCGAGCAGGACGATCGGCGCGGAGCGGCCGAGGAACGACATCAGCGACGGCGGCGAGAAGAAGTCCGGTTGGCGGGCGCTCAGCAGCACCAGCAGGACCGCCAGGATCACGACGATCGGTGCGAGACCGCCGGAGCGGAAACCGGGGAGCCGCGGTGGGCGCGCGATCCGCATGCTAGGACGCCTTTCGCATCGCCCGGCGGGCGTAGACGGCGACCGCCGCGATGATGATCACGCCACGGATCACCTGCTTGAAGAACACGTCGACCTCGAGCTGGTTGAAGACGGCGTCGATACTCGCGAGCAGCAGCACGCCGCCCACCGTGCCGACGACGCCGCCGCGCCCGCCGGCCAGGGCGGTGCCGCCGAGCACCACCGCTGCGATCGACTCAAGGTCGTACAGTCCCTCGGTGCCCACCCTCGGTGCGCCGGCTCCGAGCCGACTGGCGAGGTAGACCCCGGCGAGGCCGGCGCAGAGGGCGCACAGCACATGGGCGGTGACGAGGACCCGGCTGGTGCGCACGCCGGAGAGCCGGGCGACCTCCGGGTCACCTCCCACGGCGATCAGGTGGTGGCCGAAGCGGGTGCGGGCCAGCACGAACCAGGCCGCGGCGGCGACGGCGAGCAGCAGCAGGAACGCCAGCGGCACCGGGCCGACGCGCTGGTACCCGAGTCCCTGCACCAGGGCGGGTGCGGTCTTGCCGGTCGGGCCGTCGTATCCGTTGTCGAGGTATCCCTTCAGCAGCAGTCCGACGCCGACGGTCGCGATGAAGGGGTTGATCCGCGCCAGGGTGACGAGCAGGCCGTTGACGAGGCCGATGGTGGCGCTGACGGCGAGCGTCAGCCCGATCGCCGGCAGCAGCGCTCCGTCGTCCCCGGCCATGGCCTCGGCGGCGACGAGGGTGCTCAGGCTGACCGTGTACGCCACGGACAGGTCCAGCGAGCCCCCGACGACGACCACGGTCTGGCCGACCGCGACGAGGCCCAGACCGGCGGCGACGTGCAGCAGGCTCACCGTCGTCGGCAGACTGAACAGCCGGCCGCCGTCGACCGTGACGACGAGCCAACCGATCGCCAGGGTCAGGGCCAGGGCGACGAACACGCCGGGCGGGGTCCACCGGGCCGGCGGGGACAGCGCGCCGCTCATCCGGCCGCCTCCCGCGCGGTGCCGACCGCCAGGGCGACGACCTCCTCCTCCGTCGCGCCGGCGGACAGCTCACCGGCGATCCGGCCGTCGCGCATGACGATGATCCGGTCGCTCATGCCGAGCAGTTCGGGCAGCTCGGACGACACCATCAGCACGGCGGCGCCGTCGCGGGCCAGCCGGCGGACGAGATCGTGGATCGCCGACCTGGCGCCCACGTCGATGCCCCGGGTCGGCTCGTCGAAGAGCAGGATCCTCGGAGCGAGCGCGAGCCACCTGGCCAGCACGACCTTCTGCTGGTTCCCCCCGGACAGGAAGCGGATCTCCTGGTCCTCCCGTGCTGCGCGCAGCTCGACGGCCGCGAGCAGCTCCCGGACCCGCGCGGTCCGGGCACCGCGACTGACCCGGACAGGGGGGACGGCTCGGACGGCTCGGACGGCCAACAGCGCGTTGTCGAGCACCGACTGCTCGGCGACGATCCCCTCGCCCTTGCGGTCCTCCGAGACGTAGGCGATACCGACCCGCATCGCGGCGCGGGGCGAACGCAGCCGGACCGGGGCCCCGTCGACGGCCACCTGGCCGGTGCCGAACGGTGCGGCGCCGAACAGCGCGCGGGCCAGCGCCGACCGGCCGGAGCCCTGCAGGCCGCCGACGCCGAGCACCTCGCCGGCGCGCAGCCGCAGGTCGATGCCGCGCAGCTTCCGGTTGCCCGCGCCGCGGACGGTCAGTCGCACCGGGCCCAGCTCCTGCGGCTGCGCCCGGTCGGGGTAGTAGCTCGACAGCTCACGGCCGACCATGTGGCGCACCAGCCGGTCGGCGCTGGTGTCCGCGGTGTCCAGGGTGGTCACCGCCCGGCCGTCCTTGAGCACGGTGATCCGGCTGGACAGGTCGAAGACCTCCTTGAGGCGGTGCGAGACGTACAGCACGCCCATCCCGTGTTCCTGGAGCCGTCGTACGAGCGTGTAGAGCTGGTCGACCTCGTGGTCGGCGAGAGCCGCGGTGGGCTCGTCCATGATGAGCAGCCGCGCGTCGAGGGCGAGCGCCTTGACGATCTCGACCACCTGCTGTTGCGCCACGCCGAGCCGTCCCACACGTGTGTCGGGCGGTAACGAGCCCTCCCCGATCGAGGCGAGGAGCCCCGCGGCGCGGTCGAGCATCGCTCCACGGTCGACGAGCCCACGGCGCAGGGGCTCGCGGCCCAGCCAGACGTTCTCGGCGACGGTGCGCTCGGGCAGCAGCGTCAGCTCCTGGTGGACGATGCCGATACCGGCCTGTTGGGCCTCGCGCGGGCTGCGGAACGTCCGCTGTGCGCCGGCGAACTCGACCGTTCCCTCGTCGGGCTGGTGGACTCCGGACACCACCTTCATGAGCGTGGACTTGCCGGCGCCGTTCTCGCCGACGACCGCGTGCACCTCGCCCGGCCGGACCTGGAGGTCGACGCCGTCGAGCACCCGCACGCCGAGGAACGACTTGCCGATGCCTCGCAGAGCGAGCAGCGGCGACGGCAGCAGGCCAGACATCGTGGGACCCTCAACATTCGCGTCGTCAGCAGGAATGAGTCAACCGATAGCTGAATCGTTCGGGTACAGCCGGGCGTGAAATGCCAGCTCCCGCCCGCGAGCTATCGTCGAATAGTCTCGAACTTTCACCGGACGCAATGGCGACATCGCGGCCCCGAGGGTAAATGGCTCGATGAGCGCCTGGCAATACCGTCGGAGCCAACTGCCCCATGTGGAGCGGTGATCAGCCGACAGCGATCGACACGCCAAAATCTGTTATCGAATCGCCCCGCCCACAGTCGCGCACCGAACCAAGAAGATTGCCGAACCACGAAGAATGATGCGCGAAATGTGTTATGGAATCAGCCGCACCGAATCCATATTGACTGTTGCGAAACCCCGCTGCATGCTGACCGGCAGACCACGGGAGACGGTCGCATCCGGTGTGACGCCCCCCTTCTCTTCCGTAGGGACTTGACTGCCCGTCACGGCGGACGGGACGACGAGCTGACGGCACACGCGCGCCTCCGACGCGCTTCTGCACTCTGGCGCATCGGAGGTGCGGCCGGCGCGTGCCCGTGGTCATGCCATCGTTGCTCCGCCGAAATAGGAGACGGCATGCGTCGCATCACATTAATCTTCGGGGCGATCGTGAGCGTGCTCCTGTCGCTCGTCATCGCCCAACCGGCGTCAGCGGCGCCGGCCTTCCGAGCCCTGGTCTTCACGAAGACGGCCGGCTACCGGCACGATTCGATCCCGGCCGGCCTGGCGATGTTCCGGGAGCAGGCGGCGGCCAACAACTTCGAGTTGGTCCACAGCGAGGACTCCAGCGTTTTCACCCCGGCGAATCTCGCCACCTTCGACGTGCTCATCATGTTCCAGACCTCGGGAATGGTGTGGACCACGGCGTCCCAACGCCAGGCGGTGGAGGGCTACCTCGCCAGCGGCAAGGGCATCGTCTCGATCCACAACGCCACGGACATGGGCATCGAGAACGAGTACCCGTGGTGGGACCAGACCGTCAACGGCGGCGCACACATGCCGGAGCACTCCCCCGGTGTGCTGTCCGGCACCGCCGTCGTCGCGGACAAGAAGCACCCGTCGACGGCCGGTCTGCCGGACCGTTGGAACCGCAGCGAGGAGTGGTACAACTTCGACCGCAACCCCCGTGGCGACGTCCACGTCCTGGTCACCGCGGACGAGCGCACGTACAACCCGGGCCCTCGCGCGATGGGGCCGGACCACCCCATCTCCTGGTGCCGCAACACCGGCGGCGGCCGTGTGTGGGCCACCGCCATGGGGCACGCCGGCGCGGCCTACAGCGAGACCCCTTTCCGCAACCACGTCCTCGGGGGCGTCAAGTGGGCGGCCGGCCAGGAGGCCGGCGACTGCGGCGGCACCGTGTGGAGCAACTTCGAGAAGCGCACCCTCGACGACAACACCGCGGACCCGATGGCCCTCGCGGTCGCCCCGGACGGGCGGGTGCTCTACGTCCAGCGGGGCGGGCAGGTGAAGATCTTCAAACCGACCACCAACAGGACCGTGACGGCCGCCACGCTCAGCGTCTACACCGGCGGCGAGGACGGCCTCACCGGACTGGCGCTCGACCCCGACTTCGCCGACAACGGCTACGTGTACCTGTATCACTCCCCGGCCGGAGTCCCGAACGACATCAACCGGGTCTCCCGGTTCACCCTCACCGGCGACACCCTGAACATGTCGAGCCAGGTGACGATCATCGACATCCCCGCGACCCGTGACCGCACGTTCGCCGAGCCCGGGCACACGGGCGGGTACATCGAGTTCGGCCCCGACAAGAACCTCTACATCGGCACCGGGGACGACGTCCCACCGAACCTCGACCCCGCCTGGCAGGGCTACGCCCCGCTGGACTGGCGGCAGGGCAAGGCCAACCTCGACGCAGCCCGCACCGCCGGCAACACCAACGACCTACGGGGCAAGCTCCTGCGCATCCGGCCGTCGGCCGACGGCGGCTACACCGTCCCGGCCGGCAACCTCTACCCGCAGGGCACGGCGCAGACCCGGCCGGAGATCTACGCGATGGGCTTCCGCAACCCGTTCCGCTTCTCGATCGACCCGGAGAACGGGTGGGTCTACCTCGCCGACTACGGCCCGGACCGGAACCCGCCCACCACCAACCGCGGCCCCGAAGGGCTCGTCGAGCTCAACGTCATCAAGTCACCGGGCAACTACGGCTGGCCGTTCTGCCACGGCGACAACCAGGCCTACGCGCCCTACAACCCGAGCACCGGCGCCGTCGGCGCCAAGTTCAACTGCAACGCGCCGGTCAACAACTCGCCGAACAACACCGGCCTGACCAACCTCAAGCCGATCGTCGCGCCGAACATGTGGTACGGCTACGGCGTCTCACCGAACTTCCCCGAACTCGGCTCCGGCGGCTCGGGGCCGATGGGCGGACCGGTCTACCGCTACGACGCCGCGAACCCGTCCGAGACGAAGTTCCCGCCCTACTACGACGGGGTCCACTTCTTCTACGAGTGGTCGCGCCACACCGTCAAGGAGGTCCACTTCGACTCCGCGACCGCGGTCACCCGGACCAACCCCTTCATGCCCGCCGCCAAGTTCCTCAAGCCGATGGACATGGAGTTCGGGCCCGACGGCTCGCTGTACCTGCTCGAATGGGGCAACAACTTCTCCGGTGGCAACAACGACTCCGGGCTCTACCGCATCGACTACAACCACGGCGGACGGTCACCGATCGCCAAGGCCACCGGTACGCCCACCAACGGGGACGCGCCACTGAACGTGCAGTTCAGCAGCGCGGGGTCCACGGACCCGGATCCCGGCAGCACACTTACCTACCACTGGACGTTCGGCGACGGCACCACGTCCACGGCAGCGAACCCGTCCCACACCTACACCGCCAACGGCAACTACACCGCCCAGCTCAAGGTCACCGACAACACCGGCAAGACTGCCTTCGCCAACGTGCCGATCACCGTGGGCAACACCGCGCCGACCGTCACCCTCACCCTTCCGTCCAACGGCGGCATGCTGGACTTCGGTGACCGCGTCCCGTACAAGGTGTCCGTCTCGGACCCCGGCGGCGGGCCCGTCGACTGCGCCAAGGTGTTCGTCAACCCCGCCCTCGGCCACGACGACCACCAGCACGAGACCACGGACCATTCGGGGTGCTCGGGCACCATCGACACGTCGCTGCTGGGCGGGCATCCCGACGGCGCCAACCTGTACTACGTCCTCAACGCCCGCTACACCGACGACGGCGGCCCCGGCGGTGCGAACCCGCTCACCGGCTACGCCCAGGTGATCCTCCAGCCCAAGCACAAGCAGGCCGAGTTCTACACGGACCAGTCGGGTGTGCAGATCGTCGAGCAGGCCGGCGCGGAGAGCGGCAAGCGGGTCGGCAACATCTCCGACGGCGACTGGATCGCGTTCAAACCGATGAGCCTGTCGGGCATCACGAGCGTGAAGTACCGCCTGTCGTCGCCGAGTGGCGGCGGATCGATCGAACTGCGCGCCGACTCCCCGACCGGCACGCTCCTGGCCACGACACCGGTGCCCAGCACCGGCGGCTGGAACACCTACCAGTCCACGGCGGGGGTGAACACCGCCGATCTCTCCGGCTCGCACCCGCTCTACCTGGTGTTCAAGGGCACCTCGAACAACTGGTTCGACCTCGACTCGCTCACCTTCGGCGGCAACGGGGTCGGCGAACCGGGCAGCGGCGGCGGTGGCGGTGGCGGCGTGGCCGGTCGGACCTGGACGGTCGCGGCGCAGCACAGCGGCAAGTTCATGGATGTCGGCGACGCCTCGACCGCTGACGGCGCCCAGATCGTCCAGTGGCCGGGCACCGGCGGCAACAACCAGAAGTGGCAGGCCGTCGACGCCGGTGGCGGCGCCGTCTATCTGAAGGCGGCGCACAGCGACAAGTGCCTCGCCGTCACGGGCGGGTCCACCGCGCAGGGCGCGTTCCTTCAGCAGTCCACCTGCAACAACGGCAACCCGCAGAAGTTCCTCGTCACCCCGTCGACCACGGCGGGCGTGTACACGATGAAGAGCGTCCCCAGTGGACTGTGCGTCGACGTCAACGGCGGCTCGACGGCCGACGGCGCACGACTCCTGCAGTGGAGCTGCCACAGCGGCACCAACCAGCAGTGGCGGTTCACCGCCGTATAGCCCGTCCGGTGGCTGCCCGGCGCGGTCGCGCGCCGGGCAGCCCTTCCTACGACCAGGTGAGGAACCGCCATGGTGTTTCGCATACCTCGACCCCGCCGGTACGGACGTCTGTCCGCGCTGGGCGCCGCCCTGGTGCTCGTCGCCGTCGGCGCCACCGCGGTGGCGGCACCGATCGAGCCCGGGCAGAGCGCCCCCATCGTGGGCGCGCAGTCCGGC
>NZ_LIQX01000333.1 GCF_001418475.1 Streptomyces ossamyceticus
CCGCCTTGTCGGGGGCGGCCACGGCCCCCCTGGCCGCCCCCGACAAGGCGGAGCTGCGCAAGGCGCTGCGCACGGCACTGGCGCAGGGCGCGCCGGGGGCGTTCGCGCGGGTCGATGACAACGGCAAGGCCATCCATCTGGCGGAGGGTGTCGCCGACCGGGGCACCGGTCGGGCCATCGGCACCGGGGACCGGATCCGCGTCGGCAGCGTCACCAAGACCTTCACGGCGGTGGTACTGCTACAGCTGGTCGACGAGGGCAAGGTGAAGCTCGACACCTCGGTGAACACCTATCTGCCGGGGCTGCTGCCCGACAGGCGGATCACCGTGCGTCATGTGCTCAGTCACCGCAGCGGCCTGTACGACCACGCCAACACCCTCTTCGCCCAGTCGGTGCAGGGGTTCGAGAACGTCCGCAACCGGGTCTACACCTACCGTCAGCTGATGGACCTGTCGCTCGCGAAGCCCCTCACCAACAAGCCGGGCGCGGTCTACTCCTACTCCAACGCCAACTTCGTCGTGGCGGGCATGCTCATCGAGAAGCTCACCAAGAAGTCGGTGGCGACGGCGTACCAGGAGCGCCTCATCAAGCCGCTGAAGCTGACCGACACGTACTACGTCCACCCGAAGAACACGATCCCCGGCCGGTACTCCCGCGGCTACATGACCGCCGACTCCTCCGGCCGGAAGATCGACTCGACCCGGCAGACCGTGTCCTGGGCGCAGAGCGCGGGGGCCCTGGTGTCCAGCGGCAAGGACCTGAACACGTTCCTCTCCGCGCTGGTGCGGGGCGAACTGACCTCCCCCACCCAGCTGAAGCAGATGCTGAAGTGGACGCCGGTGAACAGCACGCAGGCGTACGGGCTGGGGCTGCGCCGTCGTGACCTGTCGTGCGGCTCGGTGTACGGGCACACCGGAACCGTACAGGGCTACTACACCTGGGCGTTCACCTCGAAGAACGGCAAGCGCGGTCTGACGGCGTTCGCCAACACCTCCAACAACGCGACGGTGTACACCACCATGAACCGCACCCTGGAGGCCGCGTTCTGCGGCTGACCCCTCAGGCTCCACGCCTCCCGTGCCTCCCGCGCCGGCCGGGGCGCCGGTGCGGCGGCTGTTCCGGCGGCGGACCGGCCGGTCGCGCGGCCGGGATGTCCAGCCGCCGGGGCTTCTCCCCGTCGAGGGTGACCGGTTCGCCGTAGTGGCGGATGGTCAGGGAGTCACCGCCGACCAGCTCGTACGTGGCCTGGCGGGGTTTGATCTCGACGCGCAGACAGGTGTCCCGCAGTCCGAGGCTGAAGGCGAGCCTGCTCAGCCGCTCGGGGAGCCGAGGCGCGAAGTCGACGACAGGTCCCTGGTGGCGCATGCCGCCGAAGCCCGCGACGAGCGCCGTCCAGGTGCCGGCGAGGGAGGCGATGTGCAGTCCGTCGCGGGTGTTGTGCTCCAGGTCCCGCAGATCCATCATCGCCGCCTCGGTCAAATAGTCGTAGGCCAGGTCGAGATGGCCGACCTGGGCGGCGATGACCGCCTGGCAGCAGGCGGACAGGGAGGAGTCGCGGACCGTCAGCGGCTCGTAGTAGGCGAAGTCGCGGGCCACCTGCTCCTCGTCGAAGCGGTCGCCGCACTTGTACAGGGCGAGGACCAGGTCGGCCTGTTTGACGACCTGTTTGCGGTAGAGGTCGAAGTACGGGAAGTGCAGCATCAGCGGGTACTGGTCGGCGCGGGTGCCGCGGAAGTCCCAGCGCTGGTGGCGGGTGAACCCGGCGTGCTGCTCGTGGACGCCGAGTTCGTCGTCGTAGGGGATGTGCATGGCGTGGGCGGCGTCCCGCCAGGCGGCGCTCTCCTCGTCGTCCACGCCGAGCAGGTCGGCCCGCTCGGGGTGGCGTTCCGCGGCGTCCGCGGCGGCCAGGAGGTTCGCGCGGGCCATGAGGTTGGTGTACGTGTTGTCGTCCACGACGGCGCTGTACTCGTCCGGGCCGGTCACCCCGTCGATGTGGAACGCGCCGTGGGGGTCGTGATGGCCGAGGGAGCGCCAGAGCCGGGCCGTCTCCACGAGGAGTTCGAGGCCGGTGTCGCGTTCGAAGTCGGTGTCGCCGGTGACGAGGGTGTGGCGGACCACGGCGTCGGCGATGTCGGCGTTGACGTGGAACGCGGCCGTACCGGCGGGCCAGTACGCGGAGCCCTCCGAGCCGTCGATGGTCCGCCATGGGAACGCGGCCCCCGCGAGACCCAGTTGGGCGGCCCGGTCGCGGGCGGCGGGCAGGGTGTTCTGCCGCCAGCGCAGGGCCTCGGTGACCGCGCCGGGCGCGGTGTAGGTGAGCAGGGGCAGCACGAAGGTCTCGGTGTCCCAGAAGGCGTGCCCGTCGTAGCCGGAGCCGGTGAGGCCCTTGGCGGGCAGGGCCCGCTGCTCGGCGCGGGCACCCGCCTGGAGGACGTGGAACAGGGCGAACCGTACGGCCTGCTGGATCTCCTCGTCGCCTTCGACCTCGACGTCCGCGCGCGCCCAGAAGTCGTCCAGGTAGGCGCGCTGTTCGTCGACGAGGCCCTGCCAGCCGCCGTACGCGGCGGCGGACAGCGCGGCGTCGACCTGGTCGGCGACGGCGGGCAGCGAGCGGGTGCCGGACCAGCCGTGGGCGACGAGCTTCTCCACGCGCAGGGTCTGGCCGGGCTCCAGGACGGTCGTCGCGGTGAGGCGGGCCACGTCGTCCCGGCTCTCGCCGCTGGTGGTGACGGAGCCGGGCGCGGTGACGAGGTGGTCGGCGGCGGCGCCGACCCGCAGTCCGGTGCGCCGGGTGCGGTGGACGAGCCTCAGCCGGGGCCCGTCCGCGAAGTGCTCCTCGGGTTCCAGCGGTGACTCCAGGGCGACGGCGGCGCGGGGATCGCCGTCGCGTTCGGGGAGTTGCTCGTTGGCCACCAGTTCCGACTGGACGACGACGCGGGCCTCGCCGTCCACGGCCTCGACCTCGTAGGCGATGGCGGCGATCGCCCGCTGAGTGAGGGAGACGAGGCGGGTGGAGCGGACGCGGACGGTCGTCCCGGCCGGGGAGGTCCACTCGCAGGTGCGCCGCAGCACGCCCTCGCGCAGGTCGAGGACGCGTTCGTGGGAGCGGAGGCGACCGTAGCGCAGGTCGAAGGGCTCGTCGTCGACGAGCAGCCGGATGATCTTGCCGTTGGTGACGTCGATGACGGTCTGTCCGGACTCCGGGTAGCCGTAGCCGGCCTCCGCGTACGGCAGCGGGTGCGTCTCGTGGACGCCGTTGAGGTAGCTGCCCGGCAGGCCGTGGGGTTCGCCCTCGTCGAGGTTGCCGCGCCAGCCGATGTGGCCGTTGGACAGGGCGAACACCGATTCGCTCTGCGGCAGGAGGTCGAGGTCGAGGTGCCGTTCGCGCAGGGCCCAGGGGGCGACGCCGTACGAGCGGTGGGTGATCACGCCCAGTCCCCCAGTTCCGTCAGGTCCGGTACGACGACGTCGGCGCCGTGGGCGCGCAGGGCGTCCGCCTGGCCGACGCGGTCGATGCCGACGACGTGCCCGAAGCGGCCCGCGCGTCCGGCGTCCATACCGGCGAGGGCGTCCTCGAAGACGGCGGCCTCGGCTGGTTCGACCCCGAGGTCGCGGGCGGCGGCGAGGAAGGTGTCCGGGGCCGGTTTGCCGGGCAGACCGCGCTCGGCGGCGACCACGCCGTCGATCCGCACGTCGAAGAGGTGCTCGGCGCCGATGGAGCGCAGGACGTCACGGCAGTTGGCGCTGGAGGAGACGACCGCGGTCAGCAGGCCCCGGGCGCGGGCCTGCTCGACGTAGCGGAGGGTGCCGTCGTAGGCCTCGACGCCGTCGGTGCGGATGAGGTGGAGGAGCAGGTCGTTCTTGCGGTTGCCGAGGCCGTGCACGGTGGGCGCGTCGGGCGGGTCGTCGGGGCCGCCCTCGGGCAGGTGGATGCCGCGGGAGGCGAGGAAGGTGCGGACGCCGTCGGCGCGCGGGCGGCCGTCCACGTACTCGTCGTAGTCCTTGCCGCGGTCGAAGGGGCGGAAGGAGTCGCCGTCGTGGCGGCGCAGGAACTCGTCGAACACCTGCTTCCAGGCGGTTGCGTGCACGACGGCGGTCCGGGTGATGACGCCGTCGAGGTCGAAGAGGCAGGCCCGGACGTGCCGGGGAAGGCCCAGGTCTGTCGGTTCGGTGTTCTCTGTCATGGAAGGGGGGTTCCCCGTGCGGTGGGAGTCAGTGGGTGAAGATCGCGGAATTCGTCAGCGGCGCGGGACACGGCTGCCGCTGTGGGCGCGGCCGAGGGCGTGGAGATGTTCGAGGGCGTCGAGGACGACGGTGCGGTCGTACCAGGCGAGCCATTCGCCGACCTCGGCACCGACGACCGCCAGGGCCTTGAGCTGGGCCCGCGTCAGCTCTCCGACCGGATATTCGAGGTGGGCCGAGACCATGCCCACGCACAGGCCGGACGCGGTGGTCAGGGGCACGCTGTGGCAGGCGCGGCTGCCCGCCAGGAGGATCGCCTGCCGGGCGTCCTCGGTGAACACCGGGTGCGTCGCCACGTCCCGGACCGTCACCTGGGTGATGTCGCGGGCGGCCAGCGCGCAGGAGGTGCCCTCCTCACCGACGAACGCGAAGAAGTCGACGAAGTCGTCGGTGAGGCCCGTGTGCCGCTCGATGCGCAGTCCCCGCTCGGCGCGGTCGGCGATCTGGACGTTGCCCATGTCGGTGCCGACGACCGCGAGGGTCTGGCTGAGCACGGCGGTCAGCACCTCGCTCCGGTTGCCGCGTCCGGTGCGGCGGTCGCGTCCCTCCTTGAAGGTGAGGGAGGGCTCCGCGCGCCGGGCCCGGCCGGGGAACCACAGGGTGCCGCGCCCGTCGGGTCTCGGCGCGCTCACGGCTGCCTCGGCGAGGGTGCGCAGCTTGACGTTGTACTGCTGCGAGGCGCGCTGGAGCAGGGCGAACGCGGTCTCCACGTCGGGCAGCGCGTAGCGTTCCCGCAGCATGCCCTGGGCCTGCGCGATCAGGGGACGGCTCTCCATCCTGGTGCGCAGCTGCCGGACCTCGGCCCGCAGCCGGGCCACTTCCTCCCGCATCGACTCGACGTCGCCCACCGACCCCGACTCGCGCTCCTCCTCCATGGGCACCTTCCACTTCCCTGTCCCGCTCGGCCACAGCACCGCTCGCCTGCCCCGTCCGGGCCCGGACAATCCGCATGGGTCTACCGTCGTCCGCATGTCCCTGACCTTCGACGACCTGCTGGAGCGGGCCGCCTCACTCGTCCGCCCCGGCCGCCGTGCCCTGCTGGGCATCACCGGCAGTCCGGGAGCCGGAAAGACCACCCTCGCCGAGCGGCTGACCGGGGCCCTCAACGGCGACGGGGAGCCCTGGGTCGCCCATGTGCCGATGGACGGCTTCCATCTCGCCGACGTGGAGCTGGACCGCCTGGGCCGCCGGGACCGCAAGGGCGCGCCGGACACGTTCGACGCGGCCGGGTACGCGGCCCTGCTGCGGCGGCTGCGGGACGACGAGCACGACGTGGTGTACGCGCCGGGCTTCGAGCGGACGCTGGAGCAGCCCCTGGCCGGGGCGATCCCCGTGCCGCCCGCCGCGCGTCTGGTCGTGACGGAGGGGAACTACCTGCTGCTGGAGGAGGGGGCCTGGGCCCGCGTCCGTGCCCGGCTGGACGAGGTCTGGTTCTGCGCGCTCGACGAGACCGAACGCGTGCGGCGCCTCGTCGCCCGGCACGAGGAGTTCGGCAAGGGGCACGACGAGGCGGTCGCGTGGGTGCGGGGCACGGACCAGCGCAACGCCGACCTGGTGGCGGCGACCCGGGAGCGGGCGGACCTGGTGGTTCCGCCGGCGGCGATGCCGGCGGCCGGGGCTGCGGTGCGGTGAGGGGCGAGGGCGGGACGAGGGCGGCCCGCCGGGTCAGGTATCGGCGGGACGCCCTCGCGTTCGGGGGAGGGCTCAGCCGCTCAGGGTGAGCAGCGGCTCGCCGTGTTCGTCGCCCGCCGGGTCGCCGATGACGGCGGTGAACGCCTCCGTGCGGACCGTGAGGCCGTCCGGGGTGTGGGCGAAGGACGCCCGGAAGGTGCCGCCGGGTCCGTAGCGGACCGCGAAGACGTCCAGGTCGTCCGGGCCGCCCGGTACGGGGGTCGCCTCGACGGCCGTGGACGCCACCAGGTGGGACCAGCCCTCGTCGGGGTTGCCGTAGCCGCGCGGGTCGGCGGCGAGGGTGAAGGCGGCCTGCTCCTGGGTGGTGTCGGCGCGGGCGTCGAAGTACTCCGGGCCCTCGGCGGTCGGGTGGGTCAGACGCAGGCCGCCCGCGGAGGCCACCTCGGCGTCGGCGACACGGCGCAGCCTGTCGCCGTCGTCCGACACGTACGGCAGGCCCGCGAGGAGGTACGGCTTGCCGGGGAGGCGTTCGACGGCCACCGTGGTCCACAGCCGGGTGCCGTCGGTGACGTACAGGGACCGCACGTGCCGCAGGACGTGGTCGCGGGTGACGACGGGCTTGGTGACGAGCTTGGCGGCCAGTGCGCCCGCCCGGACGTCGCGGACGCGGACCTCGCCCATCGGGCGGCACAGCAGGAAGCCGTCGACGACCGGGCCGAAGCCGTGCTGGCGGTTGACGGCGGCCGGCAGGAGATACGTCCCGTCGGCCTCGATCAGCGACGGGGTCATCCGCGAGTCGAAGGCGACCGAGACGCCGCCCGCGCGCAGCTGGTGTCGTACGGGTTCCGTGGACGGGGTGCGGTGCCAGGGGGTGGTGTCCTGGATCTGCCAGACCAGCATCCACGCGAAGTGGCCGTCGACCCCGCCGTCCGGCTTGACCGCGTACCGGCCCCAGCTGGTGTCGCCCCGGTAGCGGCCGAGGTCGGCGCCGACGCGGTGGCCGAAGTAGCGCAGACCGAGCACGGACTCGAAGCCGGAGTGCTGCTCGCTGTAGCGGGGGCCGCCGAAGTCGAAACCGCCGGTGGTCAGGCGGGCGTCGAGGTAGCGGGCGACGGCCTCGCCGTCCTCGGCGAAGATCTCCGCGCCGCTCACCCGGTGGGCCTGGGCGAGGAAGGACAGGGAGATGGGGCCGTAGTTGTTGTCGTAGGCGCCGCCGTGCTCCGGGGGCAGGAGCGCGCCCCGGTCGCGGACCCGGTGCGCGCGGATCTCGTCGGTGTACAGGGCGATCGCCCGCTCCCGGACCCGCTCGCCCTCCTGCGGGGGCAGGTGCCGGGCGAGCATCAGGCCGCCGACGACGCAGCCGATGGCCTGGTTGCCGGCCTCCTGCGGGTTGAAGAAGGTCGCCTCGGTCAGCCAGCGCCAGTAGCCGCGGGCCAGTTCACGCAGGGCGGCGGTCCGCTCGTCGTCGAGGAGCCCTTCGGCGAGGTCGAGCAGGTTCACGGCCTGGAGCAGCGACCACACCGTGCTCGGCCAGTCGCCGATGGGGTGGGCGCCCGCCTCCAGGACGTACCGGGCGTAGGGGAGGCCGGAGCCCCGGACCCTCAGGTTGGGGTAGCCGGGGTTGTCGTCGGTGTGGACGCGCTCGCGCAGGTGGAAGTCCGTGCTGCGGCGGACGGCGTCGGGGAGCCGGGGGTCCTTGGTGCGCTGCCAGGCGAGCGCCAGCAGTGAGGTGATGCCGAGGGAGGTGTCGCCGATGTCGTCGTCGCAGTCGGGGTGTTCGAGGTTGCCCTCGGGCGTGAGCCGGGCGAGGGCCTGCTCGGTGACGTCGGCGAGGACCTCGTCGTAGGCGCCGCGCGCGGCGGCCAGGTCGATGCGTACGTTCAGCAGGGCCGTGTGCATGGGGTGGAGCAGGGACGTGCGCTGGCCGGCGAGGCCGCGCCGGACGAGGCGTTCGGCCTCGTCGAGCTGGTCGGCCCACTGGGCGACGGCCGCCGCCGTGCCCGGCAGGAACGCCTCCTCCAGCGGGTCGGCGGGCTGCGCCAGCAGGGCGCGGACGCGGTCCATGGCCGACTCCGCCGAGGTGAGGCCGGCCGTCGACTCGTAGCGCACCAGGAGGGCCTGCCCGGCCGTGCCGACGAGGTCGGGTGACCGCTCGGCGGTCTCACGCAGCCAGCGGTACACCTCCTGCCGTACGCCCTGGTCGTGGTCGGACAGCAGCGCGGACGCGGTCTGCGCGGTGCGGGCCAGGTCGGGGTGGCCCGTCAGGTGTTCGTCGCGCAGCCCGCGCAGGACGTCGATCGCGGCGCGCGCCTCGCCGCGGCGGGCCAGCGCCGTACCGAGGGCGACCGCCGCGCGCACCCGGTCGCGGGGCGGGCCGGGCAGCCGCATCGCCTCCGCGAGGCGCGGAATCCCGGCCGTGGAGCGTACGGTCGCGTACTCCAGGGAGCCCAGTTCGGTGAGGACGGCGGCGCGGCGGGCGGGCGGTATCGGCTCGTCGAGGGCGCGGCGCAGATAGGCGAGGGCGTCGTCGCTGCGGTCGTCGCGGGCGGCCAGGTCGGCGGCGTCGAGCAGGGCGGCCGTCGCCCAGGTATCGCCGACGGGGCCGGCCCGCAGCAGTTGCCCGGCGACGGCCTCGGCGTGGTCGCCGCGGCGCAGCATCGCCTCGGCCGCCCGCCGGTGGGCGCGTTGCCGCGCGGCACTGCTCCAGCCGCCGAGCACCGCGTCCCGCAGCAGCGGATGGGCGTAGCGGGGCCGGCCCTCGGGGTCCGGGCGGAGCAGGCCGAGGCGGGTCATGGCGGTGAGCCAGCCCGGTACGCGGCCGGGGTCGGCGCCGGCCGTCCGGGCGAGCAGGTCGGCGTCGGCCGTGCCGGGGCCGTCCTCGTCCAGCGCGGCGAGCGCGCGGGCGACCTCGGTGGTGGCGGGCCCGGCGCTGTCCAGCCACCAGGACACGGCCGCGGCGTACGAGCCGGGGTACAGGGCGGCGCAGGTGTCCGGGAGGGTGTCCTGGTCGGTGGACTGGAGGTCGTCGAGGAGGGCGCTCAGCAGCAGGGGGTTGCCCGCGCCCGCCCGTACGCAGTCGGCGACCCACTCCGGCGCGGTGTCGCCGGCCCGCACCGAACGGATCAGCTCCGCGGCGGAGTCGGGGCTCAGCGGGGCCAGGGTGCGGGTGTGGACGAGGGCGGAGGAGAGGGCGTGCGCCAGGCCGTCGGCCGGCGGGTCGATGTCGTACTGGCTGCGTTCGGTCACCACGAGCAGCACGGGTAAGTGGTCGATCCAGCGGACGGCCTCGACGAGCCAGCGCCGGGACGCGGCGTCGGCGAGGTGCGCGTCGTCGACGGCGATCAGCAGCGGCGTCTCGTCGGCGTAGGAGCGGAGCAGTCGCCACAGCCGGGCGGACCTGCCCCGGTGCGGCGGGGTGCCGGGCGGGTCCGGTGCCTCGCCCGCGACGGCGTCGAACTCGGGTGCGTGGGCGAGGAGTTGGTAGACGGTGTCGAGCGGGATGGAGGTGTGTTCCGGCGAGCAGCGGGCCCGCAGGACCCGCATGCCCTGTGCCGCCGCCTGCTCCGCCGCGGCCTCGAGGAGCGCGGTGCGGCCGGTGCCGGTGGCCCCTCTGAGCACGATCAGGCGGCCGGATCCCGTGCGGGCGCGGGCGGCCTCGGCAGCCAGCAGCTCCAGGGTGTCACGGCGTTCGAGGAGCCGGTCCGGTGCGCACATCACTGCCTCCTGTCGTGGATGTGTCGTCTTCGGTTCGGTAGACGGGCCGACACCCGCCGTGGTGCACCGATTTCGGTCGGACTCGGTGCGCCGTTTCCGGCCGGTCGTGTCGTACGACACCGGGCGGGGTCGGGTAGGGGTACGGGT
>NZ_LIQX01000334.1 GCF_001418475.1 Streptomyces ossamyceticus
GCGACGAGGATGCGCAGCCAGGCCGGGACGTGTTCGAGGTCGAGGACGCCCGCGGTGGCGATGTTGGCGCCGAGCGAGGCGACCAGGGCGATCAGGAACCAGAACCAGGCCGTCACGGACCGGTCGGCGCGCAGCCGGTGCAGGACACAGACCAGCAGCAGGTCGACCGAGACGGGGTAGGCCCAGGCTTTCCAGCCGGTCTGGCCGGCGGCTTGGGCAAGGTCGTGCAGGTGGGCGAAGGACAGGGCACCGGCGATCACGGCCAGGACGAGCACGACGGCCCGGATCTTGAGCGGCACGAGTCTTCACCTCCCTTTCAGGGGGATCGGGCCGGGCCGGGAGCGTGTGGTTGGCCGCCCGGCCCCGGCGGGGTTCAGTCGGCGGCTTCGCCAGAGCCCCAGCAGGTCAGGCACATGGCGCTCTGCCGGTGGTCGGTCGCGCGGCCCTTGCGGGCGCCGACGCGGACGGTTTCGGTGATCTCGCCCTTGCCGTCGCAGTCGGGGCACTTCGGCACGGCAGGCTTGACGGTCTTGGTGCTCTTGCGCGGTGCCATGAACGATCTCCGTTCGGTTTTCGGCATGGCTCGGGTAGGGACCTGGCGTGAGACGGTCACGCCGACCGTGGGAAGCGGGGGTGCTACTCGGTGACCGGGCGGGGCTTCACGCGCGGCGGGACGGCCGGCATCGGCGGCACGACGATCTGACTGACCGGCCGGAACGGCGCGAGGAACGGCAGATCCGGAGTGAGGTGCGCGAACTCCCGGCAGACCGCCGCAGCATCAGCCGGGCTGATCTCGGGGGTGCGGATGCGGGACCAGCCACCGGAGGTGTCGCCGGCCACCGCCGTACCGGGACGGTTCGCCGCGATCGAGGTAGCCGCGAGGACCGCTTCCGGGGAGATGTCCCCCAGGCCCATCTCGGCGCTGGCCTTGTCGTTGACGCGGTGCACCACACGGCCGGTGAGCTGGGCACGCAGCGCGGTGGCGCCCTTGCCGAGGTCGGAGCCGAAGCGCTGCCCGCACACCTCCAGGTAGATCCCGATGGCGCGGGCCATCTGGCCCAGCCGGACCAGTTGCATGACCGTGCGGTCGCGGGCCGGTTCGTCCTTCTTGGAGATCACCATGAACAGCTCGGCGATCTCGTCGATCAGCACGACCAGCGGCACCGGCCGCAGATGCTCGGGCAGCTCCCACAGGTCCGACACCCCGTGCAGGGCGAGGAGATCGAAGCGCTCCTCCATCTCGACGACCAGTGCGTCTATCAGGCGAGCGGCATCCTCCGGGGTCGTGACCAGAGCCGACAGGCGCGGCGCGTAGCGGGACTGCTCGACCCCGCGCTTGCAGTCGATACCGATCAGCCCCACCGGCAACTGCGCGAGCCCCTTGATCAAGTTGCGCTGGTACATCGACTTCCCCGACTGGTTCGCACCCAGGGTCAGCGCCATGGGCACCGCGCGGTAGTCCCGCTCGAAGACCGAGCCGTCCTCGCGCAGCGCGACCGGGACGACCAGGTCATGGGGCCGGGCCCTACGCGGCAGACGGACCCGATTGAGCACGTCGTAGCCGGTCATCCGCAGCTCGACGAAGCCGGGCTTGGTCTCCACTACGGTCACCGAGCGCACACCCCAGGCGTGACGCAGACGCTCACACGACGCGGCGATGTCGGCGGGCTCCAGGCCGGCCGGGAGACGCAGCGTCACCCGCAGACCGGTCGGGGTCGGACTCACCCGGCGGACCTTCGGCGCCACCGGCCGCACCTCACTCCGGGCGATGTTGCGGGCGACGAAGGCGCGGAATCGAGACGGCTGCACCGTCAGCCCGCACACCTCCATGGTCGAGCTGTAGGTCCAGGTGAACCGGCCCCAGGTGACCGGCAGCCCGACCAGCGACCAGTACGCGCGCGGAGCACGCGCCTTCGCGTAGCCGATCCCACCGGCACCAGCGGCCACGGTCCCCAGTTCCACCCAGGGCGACAGGTCGGCCATGGTCAGGCCGCCGCAGTGATCGCGACCGCGCGGAACGAGATCCCGTGCCGCTTCTGGCCGTTGAACTCGTTCTCCCAGTCGCGCGCCTTGAGTCCGATGACCTTGACCGGCATGCCCGGCGCCAGACCCTCCGGGTAACCCGTCTCCGGGATGGTCACCTGGTACAGGTTCCCCTCCCCGTCGTCCGAGACCAGCAGGCCCACGGTCGACAGTGCCGCACCGGTCTCCCGGTCCATGGCCCGCTCACCGGTCTTGGCGTTCGCGAGCTTCGGCACCGGGGCGGTCGCCACGAACACCACAGCGCTCGAAGTGTCGATCTTGAAGGACGGCATGAAAGCACTCCCTGTGTCGATGCTTAGGAGGCAGCCCAAAGAAGGCCCTCCAGCCCCGCTGTCCTAGGACTGCGGGCGGCTTGAGATGACTTTGGCATGCAGTCCTGGGACTGTCAACAGTCCTGGGACTGTGCTTGACTTGGTCTTGTAGAGAGGAGCGCAACGATGACGCCCAAGTGGCGCGAGCTGGCCGACAAGCTGGCTGCACAGATCAAGTCGGGTGAGTACGCGCCGGGCGAGCAGCTTCCGCAGATCAGGGAGCTTGTTGCAGCAGGCGAGGGCTCCAAGTCCACCGTTCATCAGGCTTACAAGGCGCTAGAAGCTGAGGGCCTGGTGACGTCGTCTCGTGGTCACGGCACCGTCGTGAGGCAGCGCCTCCCGCTCAAGCGGCTTGGCATTGCCAGGTACGACAAGGCGAAGTGGCGGGATGGCGACGAGGTCGCCTTCATCGCGGACCGCGTTGCCTCCGGGCGAAGCTACCGGCGGAATGAACAGACCCAGACCGTCAGCCGCGTGGAAGCTCCCCCAGCGGTCGCAGCTGCGCACGGCCTGCCTGAAGGGTCAGAGGTATACGCGCGTGCGCGGCTGGTGAAAGAAGGCGATCAGCCGACCCACACCCTTACCAGCTACTACCGGCCCGAGCACGTCGAGGGGACGAGGCTGGTGGACCCGACACCCGGCCCAGCCGGCCGCGGCGGCGGATTCCGTGTGCTGTACGACGCGGGATACGAGATCGACCACATGAAGGAGGAGCTTTTCGCCAGGGCGCCCACCCCCCACGAAGCGAAGCTCTTGCAGTTGCCGCCGGGTGAACCTGTGGTTGAACTGCATCGGACGACGTACACGGCCTCTGGCACAGTGGTCGAGTTCGCCATCGGTGTGCACGCGGCGTCGCGCTTCGCTTGGGAGTACGACTTCAAGGTTCCAGACTCCGCGAGGGACCAAAAGGGGCAGTGATGATCTCGACACAGGCATGGGACGACACGCGACGCCTGTGGAGCTACCACCAGATGGGCCACACCCTGCGGCCGTGCTCAGTCGCTATCGGCCTGGGCAGCCATGACCTGGGTGTGGCCAATACGGCGGTCGAGCTATACAAGCGCGGCCTGGTCCCCCTGCTTGTGTTCACGGGAGCCACCAGCCCGACGACACGTGCACACATGCCGAGGGGTGAGGCGATCCACTACCGCGAGCGGGCCCTTGAACTTGGCGTACCCAGCTCGGCGGTGCTCGTCGAGCCGCAGGCCCGCAATACCGCCGAGAACATCCGCTTCTCCAAGGCCGTACTCGAAGACGCCCACGTGGACGTGTCCTCCGTACTCCTGATCAGCAAGCCATACGAAGAGAGGCGCGCATACGCCACGGCCTGCAAGGAGTGGCCCGAGGTGCAGTTCGTCAGTGCCTCCACCCCGATGACGCTTGAGGAATACGTCGATTCCATCGGGGATGCCCGCCTGGTCATCGACATGCTTGTGGGTGCCCTTCAGCGGTTGCTGATCTATCCCGAGCGAGGATTCATGATCAGTCAGCCGGTACCGGACGACGTGCGCGAGGCGTACGAGCGCCTTTGCGCCGAAGGGTTCACGAGCCGACTCATCCGCACGGACCAGCCTGCTGTCTAGCTGCTTGGCACCAGCAGGCGTCCCGGTGACGGGAGAACCCGACTCGGTCCGCATCACGGATGCCTTGCCCATGCACGGGGCGCCGCACATCCAGTCATGTGACGACTGCCAACTGACCCACCCGTAGACCATCCCACTGCGACCGACGGTCCCGACCTGTTACAGGTTTCTCTACCTCATCAAGCCCCGGCTGCGCTCCGCTCCGCCGGGCGCGCTTCCCGGCTCTGGCTGCGCCCGCGCTCCTGCCTTCGGCCCGCTCGGCGCCGCCGACGCCGACGCGCGCCCACACGTGGATAGGGCCGAGGGCCATGGGTTGAGCGCCGTGCAGAGCAGCCGTGCTCAGAACAAGCCTCCGGCGGGGGCGCTCAGGCTCCGAGATGGCAGGGGGCCCGGCGTGCGGGTGCCGGCCGTGAACGGTTGGTGCGGGGGCTCCCATCCCGTCTGCCGTCGACCCAGGCAGAGCCGAGCGGACGCGGCCCAGGGCGTCAAGGTCGTTCGTACAGTGGCGCGCTCCACCTTGACGCCCTGAACCACGCCCGCTCCACGGTGTGTGGGTCGACGGCAGACGGGATGGGAGCTGGGGAGAGTGATGGCTGAGGAGAGCGGCGGTCTAACCTCGCGGCCACTCAACGCAACAGTTGAATGACCCCAGAGTAGTCGCGATGCCGGTGATGCTAGGGTTTTCACCCTGATCATCAGGAGGCTTACTGTGGGTAGTCGAATCAACATCATTGAGGACGGTGTCGTACCAGCTATCCCTAAAACGACCTTCCAGGTCGTGGACCTCTTCTCCGGGGGCGGAGGTATGAGCTTCGGATTCCACGCTCATCCGCACTTCGAGGTGATCGGAGCGGCTGACGCCCAGCTGGGAAAGCCAAGTAGCCCAAAGGGCTCGCTGGCGTGTAATACCACGTATGAAGCCAACATTGGGATCACTCCAGTTGAAACCGATTTGGGGACAGTGGACCCTCAATCGTTGATGGATTCCATGGGTGTGACATCGCCGATCGATATCCTGTCCGCCTGTCCTCCATGCACAGGATTCTCGCGCACGAACGCAAAGAATCATCTGGAAGACGACAAGCGGAACAGCCTGGTCGGACGCACTATCGTCTATGTTGACGCCTTTCAGCCGCGAATCGTTGTGATGGAGAACGCCAGGGAGCTCCTTCAAGGGCGTTGGGCTCATCATTTTGAGATCCTGAGAAAGGGCCTTGAGGCTCGCGGATATACCGTTCACGCTCAGAATCACTTTCTGAACAGGTTTGGCCTCCCGCAGGTTCGTGAGCGAAGCCTTGTCATTGCAGTCGCTCCGGGTCTCGATCTACGCACCCTGGAGGATGCATGGGCCGGTCGCACACTGACTCAGGAGGCCACGAGCGTGCGACGCGCCCTCAACGGCCTGCCATCGATTAATGCGGGTGATGTGCACCCGGACGATGATGCACACGCGTCTCCGAGCTTCCATTCCGCAGCAACGCTTGGACGCCTACAAAAGATCCCTCATGACGGAGGGTCTTGGCGGGACCTTTTGCGTGTTCCGGGCGGGACTGAATACCTGACTCCTGCCATGCATAGGTCCGTGGCGAAGAAGGATTTCGGTAGTTTTCCCGACGTCTACGGACGTATGGCGTGGGACCGGCCGGCGCCCACCATTAAGCGGGAATGTGCGCATGTGGGGAACGGCCGCTACTCTCACCCTGCGGAGGATCGCCTATGCTCGGTTCGAGAGCTTGGAATCCTCAACGGATTTCCGCGAACCTACAAGTTCGAAGGTACGAGCCTCAGCAATAGGTACCGGCATATTGGTGATGCGGTACCCCCTCTCATTAGTTACCAACTTGCTTCGGTGTGCCACTGGATCCTGACTGGACAGCGGCCTAGCGTCGACGACCTGATCCTACCGGGCACGCACCTTCGCCCCGAGGACATTCGAGAGGCTGACGACTCCCTCACCGGCAATGAGAAGGGCGAAGCTGCTCAGGTGCGAGAGTTCGTAGCCGTGTAGCCTGCTGGATGACTCGCAAATTTCACTTTTATCGATCCCGTTAAGAGGACTGCGATGAATAGTGCTGCCCGCACCCAATTGATCGAAAGCATAGCGCAACTCGAAGATCATCAAGCGCACATCGTTCAAGAGGTGGCGGCACAAATCCAAGGGTCGACTGACGCCAGAGACGCCTACGCGCTGATAGCGAAGTGCGACGAAGCGCAACTCAGGCAGATTCGGAATATTGTCGATTCCATGCTGCGTCCCATGGTCGAACTGATCAATCCGCAAAGCACCCTCGTGTCCAATTCTTTCTCTGCGGAATTTCGAGCCCGCTTGCAGGCTCATCACGGAACCCATATTACGCCGCTTGACCGGTTGGCATTTGAGAACGCACTTGCAGCATCCTGCGCTGCTCAAGGTATGGCTGTCGAAATGGCGCCAAGCAAGACGACTCGCTTTTGGGATCTTCGAGTAGATGGCGAACAAATCTCGGCCAAGAGCACCAGCGCCAAGGATATTAAGCTTCATGAGCTGCATATCTCGAAACTGAGTGAGGGGGCATGGATTCAGGACTGCCGGTCGGCCCGAATGCGGTATGACGGCACGATGACTCTGCTCGAAGCGTTTTTGGCGGCGGTGCAGCGCTGGATCGTACTGCGTGCATACCGGCTCAAAAGCGAGCCCGATACTCTCATCTATGAGCTGGTTGAAGTTCCGATGGGTCTGTTCGCTGCCATAGAACACCTCAAGGTTCAACACTTCTCGTCCGACTCGCCTCGCATTGATGTGCATGACGAACAAGGGACGGCGCTACAACTTCTCCTCGACCGCAGCGACTCAAAGGTCACCATCAATAAGATCCCAAAGGATCGCTGCATCGTTCACGGAACTTGGAAACTCGAAGGTGTCTCTTCAGGTCCGTTGATCACGGGGTGAGGGGTGCGGCTAGACGTTCTAGCTGACAGGGCGCGGAGAGCAACGTGGTTGTGACCCTGATACGTCCGCCTGCGAAGCAGGGCAGTGCGAACACGTCGGCCGAGAGCAGCCGCAGAAGCCGTTACGGTACAGCACAGAAGTACAGCAACCGTGGCAACCACAGGTGACTTTCCGGAGCCACGAGCATCCATCAGACCAGGCTGGATAACCTCAGCGACCTTCCCGCCCGTAGTTCGCATCGAGGGGGTCTGGGGTTCAAATCCCCACAGGTCCACGCAGCTCAGAGCCCCCAGTGGTATCACCACTGGGGGCTCTGACGTGTTGTCAGACGGTTGTCGTGGGAGCGGCAGGCGTCAGGGCGGTGATCGTGTCGAAGTACGGCCAGCCGTCCAGTTCGACCGTGTGGGCGGACGGGGAGTGGTCCAGGGCGGGGGCCGCGGCGTCCAGGAGGCGGCGGACCGTGGCGGGTTCGTAGAGGTTGAGCCAGGTGTGGTCCGGGAGGCGGACCAGGTCGCCGGCCGCGAAGTAGCAGCTGGAGACGACCCGGTTCTCGGCCGGCGCGAAGACCAGGACCAGGCGGCGGCGCCCGGGACCCTCCGAGTAGAGCGTGAGCTTCAGTCGGCAGTGGCCGTGCGCGCGGTGGGAGCGTCGGCGGACCGTCCAGAGCCAGGTGGTGTCACCCACGACCATGCGGCGCAGGCGGCGGTTCTCTTTCACGGCGTCACGGTAGGGGGTGGGAGGTGGCGGCGGCACGGGGATTTTCCGGCCGCCCCTCTGCCCCCCGTCGGTTCAGAGCGGCTTCGCGAAGCAGAGGCTCAGTTCGTGGAAGCGGTAGTAGCCGAACTTGGCGCACGGCTCGTAGCCGCTGGAGGCGTAGAGGGCGACGGCCTCGGGCTGCTTCGTGCCCGTTTCGAGGACCATGCGCGTACGGCCGGCCGCGCGGGCGTCGGTCTCCAGCTCGGTCAGGATGCGGCGGGCCAGGCCCAGGCCGCGGGCGGCCGGGGTGACGTACATCCGCTTGATCTCGGCGTCCCCGTCCAGGTAGCCCTCGTCGCTCGTGTCCTGGGAGCGCCAGCCGCCCGTCGCGACCGGTCTGTCCTGGCCGTCGTAGGCGATCAGATACAGCCCGACCGGTGGCATGAAGTGCGCGGGGTCGACATGGGTGGCGTCCCCGCCGTCGCCGTAACGGACGGCGTATTCGGCCTGGACCTCGTCGTTCAGCTTGACGGCGTCGGGGTGGTCGAAGCGTACGGGGCGGATAATCATGTCGTGGATCGTACAACTATGCATGCGCCGGGTAGGGTGTGCGGGCTCGTCGGAATCTGGACACAGTCCAATGTACGGGTATCGTGCAGCGGTGCTCACTGTGACCTCTGTGAATGTGAACGGGCTCCGGGCCGCCGCGAAGAAGGGCTTCGTGGAGTGGCTCGGCGAAACCTCCGCGGACGTGCTGTGCCTCCAGGAGGTGCGGGCCGAGCCCGGCCAGCTGCCCGAGGCGGTGCGGGAGCCCGACGGGTGGTACGTCGTGCACGCGCCGGCCGCCGCCAAGGGGCGCGCGGGGGTGTCGCTGTACAGCCGGCGTGAGCCCGACCGGGTGCGGGTGGGGTTCGGGTCGGCCGAGTTCGACGGCACCGGACGCTATGTCGAGGCCGACCTGCCCGGCGTCACCGTGGCCAGCCTCTATCTGCCCTCCGGTGAGGTCGGGACCGAGCGGCAGGACGAGAAGGTGCGGTTCATGGGGGAGTTCCTGCCCTATCTGAAGGAACTGCGCGAGCGGGCCGCCGCCGACGGGCGTGAGGTCGTCGTGTGCGGCGACTGGAACATCGCCCACCGCGAGGCCGACCTCAAGAACTGGCGCGGCAACGTCAAGAACTCCGGGTTCCTCCCGGAGGAGCGCGCCTGGCTCAGCCGCGTCTTCGACGAGACCGACGGCGGTTACGTCGACGTCGTGCGCGCCCTGCACCCCGACGTCGAGGGGCCGTACACCTGGTGGTCGTACCGGGGGAGGGCTTTCGACAACGACAGCGGATGGCGCATCGACTACCACGCGGCCACCGCGCGGCTCGCCGGCAAGGCGGTCAAGGGGCTCGTGGAGCGGGCCGCCACGCACGCGGAGCGGTGGTCGGACCACGCGCCGGTGACCGTCGTCTACGACCTCTGACCGGCCGGGGAGGGCTTGACCGTCGGCGCCGGCCGCACTCCCTCCGGATCGCGGCCCACTTCGGCCGCACCCGCTCCGGGCGGCTGTGTGGTCGGCCCCGGCTAGGGCTGCTCGTCCTCCCGGCCGGCCTGCCGCAGGCGTCGGTCCAGGGCCATGGACAGTTCTGCCTCCGCCACGCTCTTCGCCAGGGGGCGGAGGCGTTCGAGGTCTT
>NZ_LIQX01000335.1 GCF_001418475.1 Streptomyces ossamyceticus
TCCAGCAGCGGTGTGGCGCCCATGCCGTTGACGAGAAGCAGGACGGGGTTGCGGGGGCTCATGTCGTCCAGGAGGGCGTTCACGGCGAAGTCGGCGATCTCGCGCGAGGTCATCATGGCGCGCCGTTCACGCCCCGGCTCGCCGTGGATGCCGACCCCCAGCTCCAGCTCCCCGGCGGGCAGATCGAAGGTGGGGCTGCCCTTGGCCGGGGTCGTACAGGCGCTCAGCGCCACGCCGAAGCTGCGGGAGTTCTCGTTGACCTGCCGGGCCAGGGTCGCCACCCGATCCAGGGGCTGCCCCTCCTCAGCGGCGGCNNAGAGGGTGGCACCGGTGCCGCGCCGCCCGGCGGTGTAGAGGCTGTCGGTCACGGCGACGTCGTCGTTGACGAGCACCTTGGCGACCTGGATGCCCTCGTCCTCGGCCAGCTCGGCCGCCATGTCGAAGTTGAGCACGTCACCGGTGTAGTTCTTCACGATGAACAGCACACCGGCACCGCTGTCCACGGCCGCCGCGGCCCGCACCATCTGGTCCGGCACCGGCGAGGTGAACACTTCCCCCGGGCAGGCCGCCGACAGCATGCCCGGCCCCACGAACCCGCCGTGCAGCGGCTCGTGCCCCGAACCGCCCCCGGAGACCAGCGCCACCTTCCCGGCGACCGGCGCGTCCCGCCGCACGACCACCCGGTTCTCCACATCCACCGCCAACTCGGGATGAGCGGCGGCCATACCCCGCAACGCGTCCGCGACGACGGTCTCCGCGACGTTGATGAGCATCTTCATGGATACCTCCAGATGAGATGAGCGGCCGCCCCTGCCCGGCGTTCCCACAGGCCAGTCGGGGCTTGTTTCCGGGCTTGTTTCCGGGCTCGGTTACGTGGTCGGTCTCGGCGCTTCGTGGTGATCGTAGGCGGACTCCGGCGGGCTGTGGCGGACTCGGACGGCCCGAACTGACGCGACGTCGGCTTCGACAGCCATTCGTCGGCCGTGAGCGACGCCTGGCTCGACGGTTCCCACGGCCTCAGTCGGAAGTATCGACGCTCGGCGGTGCCCGGGTCACGTGTGCCGACACCGCCGGGCGGGCGTCCTCGTCGCGTGCGTGAGGTATTGACGAAACTATCCGAGTGGATAATTCTCGTCGATGCGGGGAAGGGAGGCCCTCCCCGACACGCTCCGCCTCGGGCCGATACGAGGAGTGCCACGTCATGACCGTCACCACCGCCGAACCCGGGTCCGCCGCCGAGGACCTGCTGCCCTTCCGCGACCCCGGCTTCCGCGCGGACCCGTACCCCTACTACGCGCGGCTGCGGGAGAAGCACCCCGTCTACCGGCATCCGCTCGGTCTGTACGTCGTCTCCCGCTACGGGGACGTCGCCCGGCTGATCCGCAACCCCACCCTGAGCGTCCAGCAACTCGACTTCGGACCGGCCGCCCCGATCCACCACACCGTGCTCGGCAAGGACGCCCCCGACCACACACGGCTGCGGAGGATCACCAACCGCTGGTTCACGCCCAAGGCCGTCGCGAAGTGGTCCCAGGTGACGCGCGCCTCCGTGGAGGCCGTGCTCGACGAGGTCGAGAACGGCGACGGCACCCTGGACGTGGCCGACGGCCTGGCCCTGAAGTGCACCTTCGAGACGACCTGCCACATCTTCGGCATCGAGCCGACCGAGATGGACACCATCCGGCGCAAAACCTACGAGATCGGGCTGAGCCTCGGTCCCGGCGGCAACGACGAGGAGGCCCGCGCCACCGCGGAGGCGTTCGCCTGGTTCGCCGACCACATCGGCCGGCTCGTCGCCGGCAAGAGGGCACGCCCCGGCGAGGGGCTGATCGACGCCTTCATCGCCGCGCGGGACGAGGGCAGGATGACCGAAGAGGAAGTCGTCCACTCCGTCTTCCTCTTCTTCGCCGTGGGTCATCTCGACGTCAAGCATCTGATCAACCACGGCATCCATCTGATGGCGCGGCGGCCCGACCTGTTCGCCGCCTACCGGGACGAGCCCGAGGCGCGGCCCGGCATCATCGACGAGATCCTGCGGATCGACACACCCGAGTCCATGGTGGTGCGCCTGACCACGCAGGACACGGTCGTCGGCGACACGACCGTGCCGGCCGGAGAGGTGCTGGCCCTGCTCATCGCCTCCGCCAACCGCGACCCCGAGGTCTTCGCGGACCCCGACGCCTTCGACCACACCCGCCCCGTCGCCGCCGGCCGGCACCTGGCCTTCGGCTCCGGCATGCACGGCTGCGCGGGTCAGGTCCTGGCCCGCGCCGAGGCCGACATCGTCTTCAGTGCGATCGTCAACCGGTTCTCCGGTGTGGAGCCGGCCGGTGAACCCGCCTACGCCCACACCGAGTTCCTGCGCACCGTCACGCACCTCCCCGTCCGCTTTCTCCGATCCCCCGACTCTCCGTGAGACAGGAGCCGTCATGAACGTCGAAGTCGATCTCAAGAAGTGCCAGGACCACGGCCAGTGCGTGTACGCGGCCCCCGACCTGTTCGCGCTGGACAACGAGGGGCGCCTGTCCCTGCGGTCGGAGGCCGCCGACGTCTATGTGGCCGAAGTGGACGAGGGGAGCGCCGAGGAACTGTACGAGGCGGCAGAGGTGTGCCCGCTCCAGGCCATCACGGTGCACGAGTAGGGCGCACGCCTCTTGCCAAACGGATGACTCAAGGTCACCATAGGGCAACTCGTTTGGCCTGAAACGAGGCGGAGGGAACGTGGAACGAAAGGGGGAGCGCGTGCTGAACGCCAGCCGTGAGGAACCGCCGCGCCGCACCGTGCACCTCCCGGCCGCCCGCGACGGACGTTGAGCGGTATGGCTCTTTTCGGCCAGAAGCGACAGACGGCCCGTGTCGCCCCCGAACTCGACGACGTCGCGCTGGGCCGGGTGCTGAGAGGTATCGCCGCCGCCCGGGGGCCGGGGCCGCGGGACCTCCTCATCGCCCAGATGGAGCGGCTCCTGCGGGAGACCGGTGACGACTGGGACCGCCGCTGCCACCGGGTCGGCGTCCTCGCTCAGGCTGCTCCCACGCTGGCCGGGGTCTGGCGCGAGCGCCGGCCCCGCGACCCGGACGCCCTGGCACTGTCCACGTGGTCCGAGCCGGCGACTGATCCACGGGGCGCCCTGGCGCTCTGCCGCGCCGCCGCCGACGCCGGCCCGCTTGATCCCACCCCGTGGGTGGGCGCGCTGGCGGCGCTGCGGCAGCTGGGGCGGCCGAGTTCCGAACTGGCTCCCGTCTGGCAGGAGATACGGGCGCGCGACCCGTGGCACCGGGAGGCGCACCTGCAGATCCTGGGCTACCTCTCCCCGGAGGAGCAGGGCAGCCAGGCGGCGCTGCGGGACTTCCTCGACGACGCCGTCGCGGTCATGCCGTGGGACGCGCCGACGGCATGCCTGCCCCTGACGGCGGCCGTGCGGCAGTACCACCGGGAGAGGAGCGGCGGAGGGATCCGGGCGCTGGGAGCGAGCCGGTACTGGTCCCAGCCGCATACCGCCCGGCTGCTGGACCAGGCCAGCGCCCACTGGCTGCGACCCGACCGGCGGCGTCACGCGGCCACCGTCGCGGACCTGGGCATGCTCGCCTACGCCCTCGTCCGGGCGGGCCGCGGCGGCGACGCGGGCCACGTCTTCGCCGCGGTCGGCGGGCTGGTGACCCCGTGGCCGTGGAACTACGAGGGGGATCCGGCGGAGTGCTTCACGGACTACTCCGGGCGCGTGTGAGGGCGCGTACGGCTCCTTGCCCGGACAGCGACCCGTGCGCAGTGGCGGCAGGGCTTTGCGTCCCTGCCGCCACTGCGCATGCGTGGGTCAGTCGCGTTCCGCCGCCTCGACGATGTTGGTCAGCAGCATCGCGCGGGTCATCGGTCCCACTCCGCCGACGGGCGGGGCGAGGGAGCCGGCGACCCGGTCGACGTCCGGGTGGACGTCCCCGAGGATGCCCTCGACGGTCCGGGTGATGCCTACCGACAGGACGGTGGCGCCCGGTTTGATCCAGTCGGGCCCGACCAGGTGGGCCACACCGGCCGCGGCCACGACGACATCGGCGACGCGGGCGTGGGCGGCGATGTCCTGGGTGGCTTCGTGGCACAGGGTCACGGTGGCGTGCTCGGTGCTGCGGGTGAGCATCAGCCCGAGCGGCCGACCCACGGTGAGCCCGCAGCCGATGACGCAGAACTGCTGCCCGGTGATGGGCACGTGGTTACGGCGAGGGGCGCGAGGCGCTCCTGGCGGCGGCCGTCAGGGTGGTGGCCCGGGGTGGTCTGCGGAAGCTGACCTACCGTGCCGTGGCGGCCGAGGCCGGTGTCACGCACGGCCTGGTCGCCCACCACTTCGGTTCGCGTGACGCGCTGCTCGAAGAGGCGCTGCGGTGGTGCGTCGCCCGCAGCATCGAGGCGTCGGCGCTGGTGCCGGCCAGTGGGAGGCTGGAGGACTTCGCCGCGACCCTGGCCGACGTCATCGCGGCCGACCCCGACCTCCAGGCGTTCCAGTACGAGCTGAAGCTCGAATCCAACCGGCGGCCGGAGCTGCGGCGCCACGTCGACCTTCTCTATGACACGTACCGTCATGCCGTCCGTGAGGCGCTGGCCTGCTTCCGCGTGTCCCCGGACCTGGCGGAGATCGTCTTCGCGGCCCTGGACGGCCTGGTCTTCCATCAGGTCACGTCCGGAGCCCCCGGTCGCACGGAGGAGGGCGTCGACGCCTTGCGTCGCCTCCTCGCGGCTCATCGCGCGCAGGCGCAGGTCCCGCCGGGGGTCGGCCGTCGGCGACGCGATCCCCACCCGGGGGGCTCCTGTGGATTCCAGCCCGTGACGGGCGAATTCGGCCACTCTTGGCGCGATTTTTTCCTCTAACTTCTCGGGTTACGTCAACTGAGTAATTCGAGCCGGAAGGCGGAGTGGAGGCGCATTTCTCAAATCGCCTCCTTTACCTACGCTATGTGTTCCAGCGGGGCTGGATCACTTACCGAGCGTGGTTGTGGGGCCGGGCTCCTCGTGTGTGACGCAAGCCATAGCTGGGGTCAAAACTCCCATTCTGAAAGGTGCATAGCGGCGGATAGGGGGCGCCGATGTTCTCCCATGTGAACGGAGTTAGGAATTCCGCCGTCCTATCGGCGTGATGCTCAATTGACTCCTCCCTAACCATCTCTTGACCTTTGTTGGCTGATACTCATAGCCTTCACGTCACTATCAGCGCCGCCGACCACGAGCGCTGGAACCGGGCCCGACTGTCTTTCGGGTGTCTGATCTGACTCATGGGGGATCGTGTGTACGACGTCATTGTTGTGGGTGCCCGCTGCGCCGGCTCACCGGTCGCCATGCTGCTGGCACGCCTCGGCCACCGGGTCCTCGTGGTGGACCGGTCCTCTTTCCCCAGCGACACCGTCTCGACCCACTACATCCACCAGGCGGGGCTGCTGAAGCTCCGGGAGTGGGGACTGCTCGACGAGATCGTCGAGGCGAAGACCCCGGCGATCCGCAAGATGCACTACAGCTACCGGGGCATCGAACTCAACGGCTTCGCCGACCCCGTCGACGGCCTCGACGCCATCTACTGCCCGCGCCGCACCGTGCTCGACGAGATCCTGGTCAACGCCGCCCGCAGAGCCGGCGCCGAGGTGCTGGAGAGCTTCACCGTCTCCGACGTCATCGCCTCCGAAGGCCGGGTGACCGGCATCCGGGGACGCGAGGGCGACGGACCGGAGCGGGAGTTCCGGGCCTCGGTGGTCATCGGCGCGGACGGCTTCCACTCCACGGTCGCCAAGAAGGTCGGCGCCGAGTTGTACAACGTCCGCCCCGCGGCCGGATTCATCTACTACTCGTACTACAGCGGCCTCGACTGGGGCCTGCACCACAAGACCGGCTTCAACGAGCGCTGGTTCGGCAGCTGGCCCACCAACGACGGGCTGAACATGCTGGCCGTCATCTGCACCCGGGCCCAGCTGAAGGACTTCCGCACCGACGTGGAGGCCCGCTTCCAGGCCGTCTTCGACGACGTCCACCCGGACATGGGCGCCCAACTCCGCGACAGCGGGCGGCGCGAGGAGGACTTCCGCCCCATGCGTTACCCGGACAACTACTACCGCCGCGCCCACGGCCCCGGCTGGGCTCTCGTGGGCGACGCCGGCTACCACAAGGACCCCTACACCGGGTGGGGCATCACGGACGCCTTCCTCCACGGCGAACTGCTCGCCCAGCGCATCCACCAGGGACTGTCCGGTGAGCGGCCGATGGACGAGGCGCTGGCCGAGTACAACAAGGTGCGCGACGAGGAGAGCGCCGGCGTCTACGACTTCACCACCACCCTCGGCGAACTCACCGAACTCCCGCCGTTCTTCAAGGCGACGATGAGCGCGATGAGCGCCAGCCAGGAGTGGACCGACAAGATGCTCGGCCTGATCGGCGGCGTCGTCCCCGACTACGAGATCTACGCGCCGGACGCCCTGGAGCGTCTCTACGACGACGCGGGCGTACCCGAGGAGGAGCGGGTCTACGACCCGGCCGCCTGACCCGGGCGGGCGGCGTCCGCCCCGGCGGCGACCTCCGCTGCGGCCGTCGCCGGGGAGCGGCCACCGCGACCGGGTGTTCGGGCCGACCGCCGAGTGCGGTTCGACCACGGTGTGAGGGCCCCGGCAGCGTCGCACCGCACGCCGGGAGCCACGGCATCCGGCGTGCCGCACCGGCATCCGTCGCCCGCCCCTCGCACCCGCGGTCGCACGGCCCGTGCGCTGTGCCGCACCTGCCGAAGGAGCCTCGGGGAAACCGCGTCACGCCGGCGCGGTGGCGGGATCGGCGCCGTCGACCGCCCATCGCCGTGCCGCCGACCGCCATCGGACGAGCGGGCGCACTCCGGCCGCCGGCGCACTCCGGTGCCACGCCCCGTGGTTCGGGCCCGGCACGCTCCTCCACCGCCTTCCCGCACCTCACCCCGAGGGAGCCCAGCAGATGACGCGCGCGTCCAGCATGTTCGACCTCATCAGCGAACAGACCGAGCAGAGGCCCTACTTCGAGTCCGGTGGCATCGGCCGGTCGCACGAGTTCTACACCGGCGAGGAGCAGTTCCAGCGGGAGATGTCCCGCATCTACGGCCGGCACTGGCTCCCGGTCGACCATGTCTCCCGGCTGAAGGAGAAGGGCGCCTACAGCACCCTCAACATCGGCAGCGGCTCCGTTCTCCTCCTCCACGGCGACGACGGCATCCAGGCGTACCACAACTACTGCCGCCACCGGGGCTACAAGCTCGTGGAGGAAGCCAGCGGCAAGCGGCAGAGCCTCGTCTGTCTGTACCACTGCTGGGTCTACGACCGGAACGGCCGGCTCAAGAGCCTCAACGGCACCTACTTCGACCACTTCTTCGAGAAGGAGAAGAACGGTCTGCTGCCCATCCGCACCGAGATCCGCCACGGCGTCGTCTTCGTCACCTTCTCCGACGACGCCCCCGACCTCGACGAACTCCTCGGCGAGTTCGGGGAGTTCGCACGGGTCTACGAACTCGCGGACCTGGAGTGCGTCCAGGCCAAGGACTATCCCGTCGCCTCCAACTGGAAGCTCGTCGCCCACAACGTCAACGAGAGCCTGCACTTCCCGACCGCCCACAAGGACCTGCACCGCATCACCGACTTCGACGACGCCGGCACCTACGACCTCCGGGGCGACATCGTCGGGGCCTGGCAGTCCATCCGCAGCGGCTTCAACTCCGTGTCCATGACGGGACACAGCCGGCGCACCCCGCTGCCGCTCGTGCCCGAGGCGGACCGGCAGCGGATCAACTGGATCACCATCCTGCCCAACCTCCTGTTCGGGTTCACCGCCGACTACGTGATGATGCAGTGGGTCTGGCCCGAGAGCCCCGGCACCTGCTTCGTACGGCACTTCTGGCTGTTCCACCCCTCGGAGACCGCCAAGGGCGACTTCTCCCACGAAGCCGTGTTCGCCCTGTGGGACAAGGCGAACCACGAGGACTGGGAGATGTGCGAGCGCACCCACCGCGGCCTGTCGAACCCGCTGTGGACCCCCGGCCAGCTCTCCCTCGACGAGGAGGTCGTCGCCCAGATCGACGCCTGGGTCGCCGCCCGCACCGCGGACCCCGGGCGGGACACGGAGGCCGCTGAACCCGCCCACCCCGCCGCCGTGGCAGAGGGGGGAGCATGACGACCACCTGCTACGTCATAGGAGGCACCAGGGTCCTCACCCGGTGCACGGAGAAGCTCCTCGACGCGGGCGTACACGTCGAGGGAGTCCTCAGCGACGACCCCGCGGTCGCGGCCTGGGCGGACGAACACGGCGTGCCCGTGTTGGACCCGCACGGCGACCTCGCTGCGACCCTGTCCCGGCGGCCGTTCGACTACCTCCTCAGCATCGTCAACTTCCGCATCCTGACCGCGGACGTCCTGAACCTTCCCCGGGTCGCGGCCGTCAACTTCCACGACGGCCCCCTGCCCCGCTACTCCGGCAGCCACGTCCCGGCCTGGGCCCTGTACGAGGGCGCCACCCGGCACGCGGCCACCTGGCACCGGATGACGGAGGCCGTGGACGCCGGCAGCGTCCTCCTCGAACGCTGGTTCCCGGTGCGTGACCACTCCACCGCGCTCTCCCTGACGTACGAGACCGCCGAGGTCGGAATCGACCTGTTCGACAACCTCGTCCCGCACGTCGTGGCGGGCACCCTGCCCGACCCCGTCGACACCGCCGACCGGGAGCGCCGCTTCTACCGGCGGTCCGCGCGCATGGCCTCCGGCGGCATCGTCCACGCCGGCACCCCGGCCGCCGAGGCCGCCCGTATCTCCAAGGCCCTGGACCACGGCAGCTTCCCCAACCCGCTCGGCATCCCCACCCTCGTCACCGAACAGGGCGCCGTCCTCACCCGGCAGATCAGACTGATCCCCCGCGAGGAGCCCCGCACGGACACCGTGGTGCGGTCCGTGACCACCTCGGCGCTCACCCTGTCCGCCCCGGACGCCGACCTCGTCCTCAGCGACTTCGCCGCCGTCGACGGCAGCGCCCTCAGCGGCCAGGCCGCCGCACAACGGCTCGGCGCCGTCGAAGGCGCCCCCCTGCCTTCCGTGAGCGAGGCACGGCTCGCCGCCGTCGCCGCCGCCCAGAAGGCACTGCGCCCCCACGAACCCTGGTGGCGCGCCCGGCTGCTGGACCTGCGCCCGGCCCGGCTGCCCGTCGACGACTTCAGCGCCGGCGCGGCCCACTACGGCCGCTACGAGCTCGCGTTCGTCCCCGGCTCCCGCGAGGAGACCATCAGCGTCGTCCGCGCCTTCCTCGACACCGTCGCCGAACGCGCCGACGAACCGGTCTTCGACTTCGCCTGGTCGCCGTCGGCCGCCCGCGCACGCGCCGAGGACACCCACGGCATCGCCGCCGCGCGGTTCCCCGTCCGGTACGACGGCGACAGCGCGAGCGCCCTGCGCGCCAAGCTGGACGAGGCCGCGGCCCGGAACGGCTACACCGCCGACCTGGAGGTCCGGCTCGGCCTCGCCGGGCGGCCGCTGGGGAGCGGGGAGCCCACGTTCACCGACGTGATGGTCCTCGAACGCGGCGCGGGCGAGGAGGCGTCGGCCGAACCGCACACCGAGATCGCGCTCCTCTGCCTCAGGGACGGCCCGCCCACGGTGTTCGTCCGGGACACCGCCATGGCACGGGAGGAGGCGCTCGCCTTCACCGAGCGGATCGAGGACCTCGCCCTCGCCGCCCTCCTGCACGGCGACACCCCGCCCGCCTCCCGGACCGGTGGCATCTCGCCCGCCTCCCGGGCCGACGGCACCCTGTCGGTCTCCCGGGCCGGTGGCACCTCGCCCGCCCCCATGTCCGACGGCGACGCCCCGCCGCCCGCCGAGCAGACGGCGGCGCCCGGCGGCGCGACCGTCCTCGATCTGTTCGCCGCCACCGTTGCCGCACGGCCCACGGCCACCGCCGTCCGCAGCGGCGCCCGCACCCTCGACTACGCGGCCCTCGACGCCTGGGCCGACGCGATCGCCGCCCGTCTGCACGACCAGGGCATCGAGTCCGGGTCGGTCGTCGGTGTCCTCCTCGACCGGGGCATCCCCCTGCTCCCGGCCCTGCTCGGCATCCTCCGCGCCGGGGCGTCCTTCCTGCCCCTCGACCCCGGATACCCCACCGACCGGCTGCGCGGCTACACCGACGTCGCCCGCTGCGACCTGATCCTCACCGACCCCACCACCCACGCGCTCGGCGCCTCCCTGGGCACCGCCCTGCTCGTACCCGAGGCGGACGGGTCGGCACCGGCCGTGCCGCCGACCGTCACCGCGGACGACCTCGCGTACACGCTGTTCACCAGCGGATCCACCGGTACCCCCAAGGGCGTCGAGATCGAGCACGGAGCGCTCGCCGGCTTCCTCACCGGTATCGGCGAACGGCTCGGCACCTCCGCCGACGACGTCGTCCTCGCCCATACGACGGTCGCCTTCGACATCTCCCTGCTGGAGCTCCTGCTGCCGCTGACCGTCGGCTCAGAGGTCGTCCTCGCCTCTCGCGAGACGGCCCGCGATCCGCGGCGCCTCGCCGAACTGGCCGACCGGGTGACCGTCGCCCAGGCCACGCCCAGCATGTGGCGGTTGCTGCTGGCCACCGGCTGGACGCCGCCCGCCGACCTCACCGTCCTCTCGGGCGGCGAGGCCCTGCCCCGCAGCGTCGCCGAGAGCCTGCACGCCACGGCCCGAGCCCTGTGGAACCTGTACGGGCCCACCGAGGCCACCATCTGGGCCTCCGCCCACCGCGTCACCTCCGTGGGCGCGTTCGTCCCGCTGGGCGAACCGCTGCCGAACCTGCGGCTGCACGTCCTGGACGAGCACCTCACCCCCTGCGCACCCGGTACGGAGGGCACGCTGTGGATCTCCGGCACCGGCCTCGCGCGGGGCTACGCCCACCGGCCCGACCTCACGGACGACGCCTTCACCGTCCACCCCGGGACCGGGGTGCGCATGTACCGCACCGGCGACGAGGTACGGCTCCACGCCGACGGCGCCCTGGAATGGCTCGGCCGCGCCGACGCCCAGGTGAAGGTGCGGGGCAACCGCATCGAGCCCGCCGAGATCGAGCAGGTGCTGGAACGGCTCCCCGGTGTCACCGCGGCCGTCGTCGCCGCCGCACGTTTCGAGGGCCGCGGCGAGCCGCGTCTGACCGCCTACCTGGTCGGCGACCACCTGCCCGCGAAGGACCGGTTGGACGAGCACATCGGTGCCACCCTGCCCGAGTACATGGTGCCGGACGCGTACGTACGGCTAGACGCCCTGCCCCTGACCGACAACGGCAAGGTGGCCCGCGCCCGACTGCCCCGGCCTACACGCGACACGATCCTGCGCACGGACACGGCAACCTCGGCCCCGGAGCGGACGCCGGCAGCCGAGGGCGCCGTCCTCACCGGGGAGGCGCTGACCGAGCTCGTCGCCCGCGTCTTCGGCGAGGTGCTGGGGCAGGCCGACTTCCCGGCGGACGCCAACTTCTTCGACCTCGGCGGTGAGTCGGCCAACGCGACCGTCGCCGCCGTGCGCCTCGGCCGGGAGCTGGGCGTGGAGATCACCGCCCCGTCGGTCTTCGCGACCGGTACCCCGGCCAAGCTGGCGCGGCTGCTGGCCGACGAGGGCGTGGTACGGGTCGCCCGACCGGCCCCGCAGGCGCAGACCCCGGTCGATGCCGCCGACCCCGTACGGGAGACGGCCGACGCAGGGCGGGGGCCCCGGACCGGCGTGGCGCAATCCGCCAGGGCGGAGGACCGGCCGGTGCGGGTGAAGTCACCCGAGGCCGTGCGAGTGGAGTCGCCCGAGGTGGCGCGGGGGGAGTCACCCGAGGGGGCGCAAGCGGCGGTGCCCGAGGGGGCGTTGGCGGCGGTGCCCGAGGGGGCGTTGGCCGTGGTCGGGATGGCGTGCCGGTTCCCCGGCGCCGCCACGCCGGACGAGTTCTGGCGGAACCTGGCCGACGGGGTCGACAGCGTCGGTGCCGCCCCGGCGGCCCGGCGCGGCTGGGCCCGGCTGTGGACCGGCGCCGAGGCGGACGCGATACCGATGGGCTGGGTCGACGGCGTCGAGTACTTCGACCCCGCACGCTTCGGCCTCAGCGACCGCGAGGCCCGTCGCCTCGACCCCTTGCAGCGGATGCTGCTGAGCGTGACCGCCGAGGCGCTGGAGAGCGGCGGCCACGACCACGCCTCGCTCGGCGGCGACACCGGCGTCTTCATCGGCACCATCGCCAGCGACTTCCCGGAACTGGTCGCGCGGAGCATCGGCCACAGCGACCCGCACGTCGCCACGGGCACCGCGATCTCCATGGTCGCCAACCGCCTGTCGCACGTCTTCGACTGGTCGGGGCCCAGCATGGCCGTCGACACGGCATGCTCGTCGTCCCTGGTCGCCCTCCACCAGGCCGCCGTCCACCTGAGGTCGGGCGACATCGACGCCGCGGTGGTCGGCGCCGCCAACCTGGTGCTCACGCCGGACAAGACCCGGTCCTTCGCCCGCAACGGCATGCTGTCCCCGCAGGGGGTGTGCCGGGCGTTCGACGAGGGCGCCGACGGCTACGTCCGCGGAGAGGGCTGCGGCGTCGTCCTGGTGAAGCGGCTCGCGGACGCCCGCCGCGACGGTGACCCGGTCCTCGCCGTGATCCGCGGCACCGCCGTCAACCACACCGGCGGCAGCGCCGGCTTCCTCACCGCGCCGAGCAGACCCGCCCAGACGGCGGTGCTGCACAAGGCGCTGGCCGCCTCGGGCGTCGCCCCCGGAGACATCGGCTACGTAGAGGCGCACGGCACCGGCACCCAACTCGGCGACCTCATCGAACTGGAGGCGCTGCACGCCGTCCTCGGCGGGAACGCCCGCCCGGTCGCCGTGGGGTCGGTGAAGACGAACATCGGCCATCTGGAGCCCGCCGCCGGCATCGCGGGGCTCATCAAGACGATCCTCGCCCTCCAGGCCGGAACCATCCCACCCTCCCTCCACCTCACCGACCCGAACAAGTCGTTCGACTTCGCGGCGTCACCGCTGTTCGTGGCCGACCGGCCGCTGCCCTGGGAGGGACCGCGGATCGCCGGCGTCAGCAGCTTCGGGTTCGGCGGCGCCAACGCGCACGTGATCGTCGAGGCCGCGCCGCCCACCCCCGCCGACGCCGGGGATCGCGACCGGCTGCCCCGGCTGGTGACCCTCTCGGCCGTGTCGGACGACGCGCTGCGCACCCTCGTGCACCGCCTGGTGCTCATGCTGCGCTCCCCGTACTGCCCCTCCCTGAGGGCGCTGAGCGAGGCGAGCCGCAGGCGTACGGCGGCGGGGCACCGGCTCGCCTGCGTCGTCGACAGCCTGGAGCAACTGGAGGACAAGCTACGGCTGTTCCTGGCCGGCGTGGACGACGCCCGCTCCCTCCACGTGGGGGTGGCCGACGACTCGTCGAGCACGGGAACCGCTGCGGTCCGCGGCGAGACGGGCCGGGAGGAACTGGAGACGACGGCACGGCGGTTCGTCACCGGCGCCGACCTCGACACCGGTCCGGGACGGGCGGGCGTACGCTTCCCGACCGCGCCCCACGACGAGAAGTACCTGTGGCTGGAACCGGCCGCCACGTCAGCACCTCGCGAGGTTCCGCGCGCCGACGTACCCGCCGGGGCCGCCATGACCGGGCGTACGACGCACTCCTGGGCGCGGCTGCCCGAGGCCGACGAGCACGTCGTCCTCGGCAGGCCGACCCTGCCCGGCGCGGCCTACCCCGGCAAGGTGGCCGAACTCGTCGGCCGGGAACGGTTCGGCCTGCGCGACCTGACGTTCCGCAAGGCCGTCGAGACGCCCGCCACCCTGTCGGCCGAACGCGACGGAACACGCCTCGGCTTCCGGGACGGCGACGGAGCGCTCGTCGCCACCGCCGAACTGACCGAACCCGAGCAGCCGACACTCCGCGTCCCGACCGGCGACGACGGCTTCACCCCCGTCGAACTCGGGTCGCTGTACCGTGCCTTCGCCCGCGACGGACTCGCCTACGGCTCCGCCTTCCGGACCGTCGCCGCGCTCTCCACCGCACCCGGTCGGGCGACGGGGACACTCCGCGCCACGTCCGCGCCCGAGGGCGTGGTCGACGCCCGGCTCCTCGACGGCGCCTTCCAGATCGCCCTCGCCGCGTGCGGCGCGCAGGGCCTGTACGTGCCGTTCGCCGTGGAACGGCTCACCGTCCTCGGCCCGGTCCCGGCCACGGCCCGTGTCCACGCCCATCGCGAGAGGGACACCGGGCCCGACTCCGGCCTGCTGACCGCGAGTCTGGTGGTTCTCGACGGCGACCGTCCGGTGCTGGAGGCCCGCGGCATCACCTGGAAGCGGTTGTCGGGCACGTCCTCGCCCGGCGCCCCGAGCCCTGTCACGGCCCGCGGCGCCGACGACGCTCCCGTGAGGCCCGCGGTCCCGGCCGGGCGGAGCAACGGTCACCGTCCCGTGCCCGCCCCGCCGGGTCCGGGCCGGGGACGGGGTGACGGCCTCGACGCCAGGCTGGCCCGCTGGGTGGCGGACGCCCTGGAGAAGGGCGTCGACGAACTCGAACCGGACCGCCCGCTGCAGGAGCAGGGGCTCGACTCCGTCCTCGCGGTCGCCCTCGCGCAGGACATCCGCACCCGGCTCGACGTCGACATCCCGGTCACCCTCGTCCTGGAGACCGGAACGGTCGACCGGCTCACCGCCGAACTCCGCGAGGAGTACGGCGTCACCCTCGCGCCCGGCGCCGCCGACGGCCCCGACACGCCGACGCACCCGGTGGCACCGGACACCGCTACCGCCCCCGGCGCCCAAGGGGAGGACCCCCTCGCCTCCGCCGAGTCGACCGTCACCCCCGCCGAAACGGCCCTCATCCAGGCTGAGCCGACCGTCGCCGCCCCCGCCGTGCCGACCGTCGCGCCCGCCGCCCCCGCCGTGCCGACCGTCGCGCCGGTCCTCGCTGCCGCGCCGCCGGTCGTCAACCCGCCCGAGCCGACCCTCGCACCCGCCGCCCCC
>NZ_LIQX01000336.1 GCF_001418475.1 Streptomyces ossamyceticus
GCAGTCCGCGCCGCGGCGCGGTCAGCTGGTGCAGACCCAGCAGGGTCTCCCAGACAGGGTCGGGCTCCCGCGCCAGATGGACGCGGGTCAGGTCCCTGTCGGTGAAGTGGATGCGCAGCACCTTGTGTCCCCGGTGTGATTGGTCGGCGCCGGGACACACGAGAAGTCAGGTGTGTCCTCGAGGAGATGGGCTGCCCGGCCCCGTGCGAAAGGGAGACCGCGGGCAGCGGTGACACGCCCGCGGGGCGGGCGCGGCGACGGGCCGTCCGTACGGACCCTCGGGGAGCGGGTGCTCCGCGTGATGAGGTCCGGTGGCGGTCGGCCCCGGCGCGGCCGTCACTCGGGCGGGCGGTCGTTCCCGATTCCGTCAGCCCGGCGGTCCTCGTCCCGGTCCGGCACCCGGTTCACGCCGGAGAGCAGGCGTGTCTTCATCCCGTTGTCCCCCTCGATCAACTGCTGCGACCGTCCCGTGCGTCCGGTGGTCAGCCCGGTCGGCACGGCGGTACCCCCAGGGTCGTACAGCGGCACCCCGTTTGTCAGGAGACCAGCGGTGAGGAAACTGCGCATGATCGGTGCAGCGGCGCTCCCCGGTCGCAGGCGGCGCTTACCTCAGGGTTTCGGTCCTGGCCGAAAGGGGGCGCGCGAGGGCCCCGCGGGTCGGCAGGCTCGGTACGGGACCGGACCGCAGCGAGAGGGCACACCCGGCAGGGGAACGGGGGCCACCCAGCGTCCGGGCCCGCTGAGACATGCCCTGACTGGGAAAGGAACGTTCGTATGAGGTTTCGTTGGCTTCTCGCCACGGCCGGCCTGGCCGCGGCGATCGGCACGACCGTCGTGGCGCCGTCCGCGTCCGCCGCGTCCAACTGCTGGCCGGACGGGGACGGCAACCGGTACTGGTGCAACAACGTCTCCGGCGCCGCGGTGTACGGATCGATCGGCAACAGCCGCCTGTACCCCGACCCCAACAAGGTCGTCGGCACGATGTTCTCCAACCCGAGCTGGTTCTACTGCAAGCTGGACGACCAGGCGTGGGTGGGCGGACCGCACCCGACGCGCTGGCTCATGACCGTCGCCGACAACGGCGCGTTCGGCTGGATGAAGGACACCGCCATCTACAGCGAGACGGACCCGGTGCGCGACTGCTACCCCTCGTGACACCAGGCTGCCGCGCCGCAGAGGCCCACCCGAGTCCGGCGCGGCAGCCTGCCACGGCCGCCGCGCCGGACCGGTGGTGTCAGCGGATGCGGTGCTGCTTCCAGAAGGGCCCGAGATCCTTTCCGGTGACCGAGCGGGCGGCCTTCTTGAACGCGGCGGTCGTGGAAACCCCGTACCAGTGGTCCCGCGCGTACCCCTTGAGGAGCCGCGCCATGGCCGGGGCGCCGATGGTGCGCTCCAGGTCCGCGAGCGCGCAGGAGCCGGCCGAGTAGACGAGATGGTACTGATCCCGGTGCGCGGCCCACCGGGCCATCGAGTCGGTGAGCGCGGTGCGGTCGTCCGGCCATTCGATGTCGGACCAGCACCCGCGGGTGTCCCACCCGTAGAAGCGCGCGTTGGCGTACTGGGCGAAGCTCTCGTCGAGCCAGGGCGCGTCGTACTGGTCGTTGCCGACGATGCCGTACCACCACTGGTGCGCCACCTCGTGGACGACGGCGCTGCCCTCCTTCTCGGTGCCGAGGAGGACGAGGCCCGGATACTCCATTCCACCGCCGAACTTCTTGGTCATCACGAGGTCGATCTCGCCGTAGGGATAGCGGCCGAACTCCTCACCGAACCGGTCGACGGCGCGGACGCCTTCCTCACGGGTCAGGCGGACCCCCGCGGCGGGCGTGTTCGGCGCCCAGTACGACTTCACGCGCACCCCACCGGGGGACGTCGCCGTCGCCGTGCGGAACGGGCCGGACGCCCACGCGAAGTCCCGTACCCGGTGCGCGACGCTGTGGGTGACGGTGCGTCCGGGGCCCGAGGCCCTGGTCCAAGTCCGGCCGGTCGCGGGGACCTTGAGGACCGACGGGTGGTCGAGGCGGACCCGGAAGTCACTCGCCAGGCTGTAGTAGCTCTCGCCGATCGGCACATGAGGGTCGAGGTGCCACCCCTTCGCGTCACGCACGGCGAGCACGGGCAGGGCGTTGCCCAGGAAGCGGAACGCGCCCTCACGACCGAACTGGTCGTTGCGCCCCGGCACCGTGAGGGACACGTCGAAGGCGATGCTCGCCCGCTTCCCGCGCGCCAGCGGCTTCGGCAGGGTGACTCGCAGTGCCGTGCAGTTCACGGTGAGCCGACCCGGAGTGCCGCCGCGCACCTTGCTCACCGCGACAGGTGACGGTCTGCCCGGTTTGCCGCACCCGTCGACCCCGTTTCCCCACAGCCGCACGTACACCTCGCGCAGGGGCCGCTCGGCGGCGTTGCGGAACGACACGCGCTGCCGGCCCTTCCAGCGGGAGCCGTCGGAGTCGCCGCGCAGGTTCACGTCGTAGCGCGGGCGATCGGGCGTCGCCGCCACCGGGCGCCCGGCCCCGCGCCCGGGCTCCGCGACGGCTCCGGGCTCCGCCCCCGCTCCGGGCTCCGCGACGGCCCCGGCCGCCGTGGCACCCGCCGTCACGGACAGCGCGAGAAGAACAACGAGCAGACGGCGTAAGGCCGTTGAGGGCGATGGTGAGAGAGAGGACATGCGAGCCGATCGTGCCACATCGCACGGACGGAACACCCCTCGCCCCCGGAAGCGAGGGGGGACGCTCCGCTTCGGCGGGCGTCCCTCCTGAAGCTGCTGCCCCTGCCGCACGGTGGGCCGGCCGCGGCGGAGCGCCCCCTGCCCCGGTGATCCACCCGGCGGGCCAGCGGAGCCCGGCCGACGCGCGGGTGTGCTGCTCCGAGTGGAGCCGACGAGTGGTGGACGTCCTGCCCCCGCCGGAGGCTGGCGTACGCGGCGCCCGCCGACCGATGCGGTCGCGGGCGACGTCACACGGCGTGCTCCCCGGCCCGGGCGGGCCGGGCGGCCGGCGTGACCGAGACCTGGGAGAGACGGGATCACATGACGGAACACCACATCGGACCGGACCCCCGGCCACCCCTTCGAGGGAGCGACGGGACCGTACACGGACGGGCACGGCACGGGCGTGCCCGGCGACGCTCCCGGGCCGCGCGCACCGGGAGCACCCTGGTCGCGGCCGGGCTCGCCCTCCTCGGGACGCTCGGCGCGACACCCGGCAGCCCCGGGTCCCCGCCGGGGCAGGGACCCGCGCCGGGAGCACCGCCGCGCTTCGTGCCCGCGCCCTGCCCGGACACCCCGGAACCCATCCCCGGCCGGTGCGGGCTCCTGGAGGTCCCCGAGAACCGTGCCCGCCGCCACGGCAGGACCATCCGGCTGACCGTCGCCGTCATTCCGGCCGCCTCCGCGTCACCCGCCGGGGACCCCGTCGTGTTCATGGAAGGAGGCCCCGGCGGCGACGCGATCAGCGCCATCCCCTTCCTCATCGACTCGGGCGTCAACCAGGACCGCGATCTGATCGTCATGAGCCAGCGCGGCGCGCTCCACGCGCAGCCGAATCTCGCCTGCCCGGAGGTCGACCGCTTCAACGCGGCCTCCGTCGGCCTGCGCTACGACGCCCCCTCGACGGGCCGGCGCCTGGTACGCGCGGCGAGGGCATGCCGGGACCGCCTGACCTCCGCCGGCACCGACCTGCGCTCCTACAACACCACCGAGAACGCCGCCGACTTCGCCGACCTCCGCACCGCCCTGGGCCTCAGGCGGTGGAACGTCTACGGCTACTCGTACGGCACCGAACTGGCCCTGACCTACCTGCGCCGACACCCCCGGGGCATCCGCTCCGTGGCGATCGACTCGGTGGTGCCCCCGCAGATCGTGAGCCTGCCGTGGACCTGGGACAGCGCACGCGAGGGGATCGGCGAGATCTTCGCGGCGTGCGAGGCCCAGCCCCGCTGCGCCCACCGCTACCCGGACCTCCCGCGCACCCTGACCCGGCAGGTCCGCCGCCCGGTGGCGGCACGGTCAGGGTGAGGGGGTGGGCCTCGAGGCGGCGGACCTGCCGGGTCA
>NZ_LIQX01000337.1 GCF_001418475.1 Streptomyces ossamyceticus
CTCCCCCGCCGGCGGGGGAGCCGTCCACTGGACACGGTGGTGGCGGTAGCGACTTGGATCTGGAGGTGTGAGAGTCACCCCCCGCCGATTGTCACGCACAGCTACTTGTCACCTGGCCGCAGCTTAGGGAGAAGAGTCCGGAAGCGGAAGGGCGTCTACCGCTAATCGCTGTTCCGACGTTCCTCAACAGGGCGGCCGGTCGTGTCGGTCGTCTGTTCATTCACCCACCGCTGGGCCCCAGTGAGGTTCGCCGCGGTGCCCGCAGGCTCAAACGTAAACCCGTTCCACTCCTCCCGGGCTCTCGGTTCGCCCGGGCGGAGGTGACGGTCGCCGCCGTCGAGCGGGTGGTGCCGGCGCCAGACGTCCAGCGGCGCTCGGCGCCGGTTGTACGCGGCGAGCCTGTCGTCGGCGTCGACGCGTGGGACGGCGCGGGGCAGCTGGTTCGGCGGCCCGGTCGGAAGTGCTTGCCCATGGCTCCGATGGTTCAGGCGCAACCGGCGTCGGCCGCGCTGCTGCGACATCCGCTGCGCGGGTGCGGACCTCGTCCACCGTGGTGGTTCGGTACCGGTGTGCGGCATCCAGCAGCGTGCTGAGCCGGGAGGCCACGAGCGTGGAGCCGATGTGATTGGCGTCGTCCAGCGCCTGGTAGGCCCTGCTTCGGGCTTGCCCTCGGTGAACAGGGCAGCGGCCAGGCCGATACGGTCCACAGCACCGCCGAGGGCCAGCTGCTGCCTTGGTGTGTCCAGCAAGTAGTGCTCGGCATCGCTCAGGAGCCCGACCGGCTCGGCACCATATCGTTTGGCCGTGGCAGCTACTCGAGGAAGGCGGGGCTGCCCCAGTCCAGAAGGGTGGGGTCGCGGAAATCGTGCAGGGCTTCGGCGATTTCGGCTCCGATGCCGCGGTCCGCAAGCCGGCGTGCGAGGCCGTGCCACGTGTCCTGGAAGGCGCACAGCGCTGTCTCGAACGATTCGGCGAAGCCGCTGCCGTCGGCCAGTTCACAGGCCAGTAGTGCGCCGAAGACGACGGCCGCGCCGCCGGGCACCGGCCACAGGTGTCCGATGACGGCCTGCCCGGGCCCTGCCACGGAGCGCGCCAGGCCGAAGTCGTCGTACGGTCCTTGGGCGTTGGCTGCCGCGCTGTCGCAGGTATTGAGGACCAGCAACCGGCGCTGCCCCGTGGACGGCACGGATGCGGCGGCCAGTTCCTCTAGGGACACGTGCTCGGTCGAGCTGAGCAGGATCGAGGAGTCGTCCGGGTCGAGGAGCGGGTGCCGGCCGTGTGCGGCCACCCAGATCACGTCGTGCTCGTCCTGCTGGTAGGCGGTCAGGAAGCTGGACCGGGTCACCTCGCTGAGGTCCACGATGTCGCACCGGACGCCGGCATAGGAGAACACTGTCTGCAGTACATCGGCCTCGGCGCGGGTGAAGGGGGCCTGGCCGCACCACAACTGGACGGCTTTCACCGGCCGGTCCGGCAGAGGCTGGCGCAGGCTGACGGCCAGCGGCAGGACCGGTCCCTGCCGTCGCGCCAGCAGAGCCTGCACCGGTGTCAGGGCCGGCAGCAGGGAGATGAACGCCTCGGCTTTCTCCGTCCGGGCGTAGTCCGCCAGGTCTGCGGTGTCGACGAAGTTCTCCAAGGCCGCCTCGAGCTCTGGTGCGTGCTCGTCATACGTGCGCCCGGTGGCAGGGACTGTCAGCGCGGTATCGGGCAGTCCGCTCGTGATCAGGCTGCGTCCCAGAGCGGCGTTCATCGCCGCGGTCAGCCGCACCAGCGGCGCATCGTCACCATCCTCAGGCGCTGTCTGGGGCCGGAACCAGGCACGGCTGCCTGTTGCAAGGACCACGCACCGGTTCCGGCGCTGCTCACCGGGCGCGACACCGTGCCAGGCCGATAGCCACTGCATCAGCCGCTCGTGATCGCCTCCCTGCAGAAGCGTGTGGAGCATCGGTCCGGACATGGAAAGCAGCGTGCCCCGATCCCGTGACAGCTGTGCCGCCCGCTGCTCCCGCTCCACCAGGGCGGCCACAACCTGCAGTTGGGACAGAACCTGGGGGAAGTACGCGGCACGTTCGGCGTCGTCCATCCGCGTGGCGACAATCGTTTTGAGGGACAGCGCCGTGTAGGGGTTCACCTCCAGGTGCTCCAATGCCCAGCGGGCGATCGCGGCAGGTTTGCGGTGGGTGACCGGCGGCTGAGCGCCGGCCAGCAGGACGGCCAGGCCGCCGGCCATGGGGGAGGCCGGATGCGCATACAGGCAGAACTCCAGCTCGTGCCCCAGAGCGCAAGCTTCCTCGCGCTGATGGTTGCGCACCAGGTAGGTCAGCACATGGGCGGCCGCCTCTATCCTCTGCACGGGTCCCTGGACAAGACCGTCGCCGCACAGGGCGAGCACGGCCGGGAGCAGTTGCCGGGCCAGCCCGTCCGCCGAGTGTGCATTGTTGTTGAGATAAAACAGCACCGGCGCCAGCATGATGAGCGACGCCTGCGCCGCGACCCCGAAGGTCTCGTCGCGCAAAGCCCGGTCGAGCGGCGCCAAGTCGATCTTGGCGTCGCTGGCGTCCGCCAGCACCGGAGGTCCGAACGCACTATGTAGCCAGCGCCACATCGCGAGCGGCTGCGCGTGCTCGAACGCATGGCGTGCCGGGAACCAACACACCATCATGGCCAGCACGGTTCGCGCCGACTCCGGTACACAGGGCTGGGATTTCTCGAGCCCTTGGATGTCTTCCAACAACGCGAAGGTGAACTGCTCAAGCGCGTGTCCGGACTCGCTCAGCTGTGTCTGCAGATGCTGCAGCAGCAGCCCTACGGCCACCACTGAGCGGGGATCGTCCAGCCCTTCACCGGCGATCTCCGCCCCAGGGGGCAGCTGCACGGAGGCAGACGGAAACAACTCGTCCAAGCGCACCGAATAGCCCCCGTGTTTGTGATTCAACACCTCGGTCCCCAGGCCCCGGCCAGCAGGCGCAGGCCATCCTCTCACCTGGTGCAGAGCCCCGGTGACTACGGGGTCGCGCCTGCTCAGCACTTCTGGTCAGTTGTCTCGCCCTGTGCACCATCAGAGTTTGCGGCGAGGTACGCCTGGCCGGCGGGGGCGAGGCGGTACTGTCAGGCGCTGGCATCCTCGATGTAGCCGTGTCCGCTGGGGCCGAGTCGGCGGGCCGCCACCCGCCCGATCTGAACCTTGGCGAGGGCCGCCGCGGGGCGGCGGCGACAGCATCGAGTGCTGCCTGCAGCCACTCGGGCAGCAGCGGCGGGTCGGTTACCTGCTTGGCGGACGCCGGCTGCAGGACCCGCCCGGCGGCCCTTCCGACCCGGAGGACGTGCGGACGGTCGGGCACGCTCGCCACGGCCAGCGGCATGACGGTCCTGAAGTCACCGGTGCGGCGTACCACCCACAGACCCAGGCATGCCACGTCGGTCAGCGGATGCTGCGTGGTGCCCTGGTGGGCTGGAGGCCTGATCAGACCGTTCTGCCGGATCAGCAGGTCACCGACGGCCCTGCGGGTGCGCTCGCGCTGGCTTTTCGCGCTCTCTTCCTCAATGCCGTCTTCGTTTTGGGCGTCGCCGCCCGGCACGGCGGCGGCAGGCGGCGGCAGGTTCTGGGTGACCGCCCCGCAGGTGGCCGCTCCGGCTCGCACGGTCATCTTCGGGTCATGGTCGACGGAAGTGAATCCGTCGGCGCCACGCTCCGGACTCTTCCAGGTCGGCCCGGATCAATACCCGGGCAGCGGCAGTCCGGGCAAGTGCGGGTGCCGCAGGTGCTGCCCGCCGTCGTAGGCGTGCAGCGTGAACGTCTCAGGCCCGGGCCGGTCCGCCTCGTCGTATGCGGACAGCACTCGCTCGACTCGCTACCACAGCCGCACGGGGCCGCCCTCCTTCACCTCCCACCGGCCTTCGACGGGAGTGAGGGTGGCCGCGGAGCAGGTCGTCACAGCGGGATGGTGCTGCCGAGCAGCTGAACGCCGGTGGTGACTGCGCCTCCGGGGACGCGGCCGAGAGCGAGGCGCAGGCGGTGGACCGGCCGTGCACGAGTCGATCGCCATCGCCGACCAGGCGCTGCAGTTTATTCGTCACGCCAGTTACTCGGGGCGGAAGCGTCATCTCCGATCAGCAGCGCTTCTCCGTGCAGCGACTGAGGTGTCAGTTCGAGCCGGATGCGGTGTTGTGCCGCGCCGGCGGTCCGGTCGGGGCCGCCTGTGAGGACCATGACGCGGACTCCTGCCCGGGACCGCGGGTCCTCCCGCAGCTCCACGCCGAATTCCAGTTCAATTGGACCGACCTCGAACCTGAGATCGTCTCGGTGCGCGGCGGTGCGCCGCAGCTCCTCGCGCACCGCCTCAATGGCTGCGGCTAGCTCCACATAGGTGTTGCGCTCCTGAGCCAATGCTCCGGTTCCTTCCTTGCTGGAGTTCTCCAGTTCGGGCCCGGGCCGTGATTCGGCGGCCTCCTGTGGACCGAAGCCGGTGAGAAACACACTGGTGGACGAGGTACCCAAGTCAATTGCAAGAACCTGCGGATCGTGGCGCGCGGCAGCCAGGTAGGCGTGCGAGCCCTGGACCGCGTCGTGCATAGGTCCGGCACCACGTTCCTTCTGGATGGCATTTTGGGCGTGCAGTGCCCGACTCAGCAGCGCCTCGCCGTTGCGTGCTCCCGATGCGATCGCCTCTCGGTAGAGATCGACGGCCCGCTCCATGTCCCCTGTCGCCGCGTCGTAGTCGCCGCTTGCAGCGGCGATGACCGCCCGGCTGTTCAGGCTCTTGGCGAGCAGCAACGTCTGCGCCGCCCCCCGGCCATGAACGTCGTTCAGCCTCTCGTACGCAGTGACGGCCTGGTGTGCCAGGTCCAGAGCTTCTGCGAGGTCGCCCTGCTCCGCGACCAGACCGGCCTGCGCGCTTAAGGCGCCAGCCAGGACTGGCAAAGCGTCGGCAGCACTGGGGGTTTTGGCTGTCTGTTCTGCGGCGATGGACCGGGCTTCGTCGAAGATGTCCAGCGCCTCGTCGGGCGAACCCAACGCGGTCAGACTCTCGGCGAGAACCAACAGCGCCTTGGCGAGGCGTACTTCATCGCTGCCTCCCTGATCCGCCGACGCCGCTATCCGGCAGGCATGCACCGCCTCCTGAGCACAGGACAACGCGTTTCGCAGGTCCCCGGCCGCGCGCCACTGGCTGCTGGCCAGCAGGGCAACGTCCGCCCACTGCCCGTACTGGTCGGGAGTTTTGGCAGCGAGGCGGCGTACCGTTCGCAGAAGCTCCATGGCGGAGGGCGGACTAATGCCCATCGTGCTTATCCTCCTGTGCCATGTCTGCTTCTGTCGGTGTGTCGTCCTGGACAGCCGGGGGTGCGGGGCGGCCACGCAGGCCGATGATTCGGTCGGCGTATTCTGGGTCGTGGACGACGATGGTTCCGTCAGGAAGCCAGCTGAGCAGGCCAATGGGTGGCCCTGCGTCGGCCTGGGCATCCGATGCCAGGCTCACTGAGTCCGGGGGAGCGAGAGGAGCCAGCGCCGGAGTGGACACCGGCTCCGGTGGCGGCGCAGATGCCTGTCGCATCACGAGATTGGTGGCCGTCCCGACGGTGGCCATCAGTGGCTGGTGCCCGACGCTGAACCTTCCCATACGTTTTTCTGTGCGCCGGAACAGTTCACCGAGAAGCAGTGGAGTGGTGTCACCGTCTCCATTCTCCAGCACCGCCACAAGGTGGCCTGTGAACGCGGTGTAGTTGGTCGCCGAGGCCTTGTCGGATGCCTCCGAGGTCTGCGTGGGTCCGCTCGATGCCAGGACGCAGACGCCGTCGATGACACCTTCGTCGACGTCTTCGGCAGCCTTATCCTGTTCGAGCAGCTCGTCCTCGGCCAGCGCATCGCCGTCGCCGAGCACCTTCGTCGCGAGGCCGCTGAAGCAACAGTCGAGGACCAGTACGACGACACGGGCGCGTGCTGCACGTAGCAGGTCCCGCAGAGTGGTGTAGCGCAGCCCGGTGGTCTCGACCGATTCGCCGCTGGCGGTAGTGCACGTCGTGAGGTACAGCTCACGCTCCGCTCCTACGCGCGAGCCATGCCCGACGTAGTACACGAACAAGACGTCGGTTGCCTGCTCGGCCGCACGCTTGATGGCAGCGCGGATGCCCTCAGATGCATGCGGGTTCAACATGGTGCGTGTGTATTCACGCTTAGGGTGAAAACCCGCATATGTGGGGTCGGTGAGAAGTTCTTTCAGGCGCAGCACGTTATAGGAGGCCCCCTCGACGCTGTCGAAGGTTCCGCCATCCGGGTACTCCGCGACCCCGATCAGCACCGCACGGGACTCGTCCGGGCGCAACGATCGCATGGTCGGGTCAGGTCGCGTCCAGCTCGTCGAGCTTGCGTTGGATCTCACCCGCATCCGATCCGGTTACCGCGAACTGCTTGCCGTCCTTCTCTACAGTGACAGTGATTTTCGCGGCTGCAGAGGTCCGCCGCTGTTCGCGCCACTGCGCGATCACGACACCAAGGGAGGTGGCGCTGAACGCGCCACTCAGGACGAGCTGGATGATGGCTACGACGCCCAGCTTGTTGGTCCCAGGCGGGACGTCCAGCAGCTGGGGCGCGGCATGCTTGCGTGCGTTGGCGTCGTCCACAAGCCAGTCGAACAGTTCGGACGAGACATCATCGCCGTCCTCTTCCGTGACACACCTGATCAGGATCTGCATCGTCGTGGCCCCCCTGCCCCCTCGCAATTCCCGACGAGCATACTGCGACGCCGTGACCGATGTTCCCCGAATCAACGAGGTGGACAACGCTAACGGGCTGACCCGCGATTGATCCTGGGGCGTGTTGGCCTGCGGGTTCGACTGGCTGGTGGTTCAGCAGGCTGTTGTGCGGACGTGCACCAGCTCGGTGCTGGGTGCCGGGTGGGCCCGCTTGGCGGCGAGGTCGGAGACCAGGGCGGCGATGGCGAGGTGGGTCTCGCCATAGGTCTCGCGGCGGCCGGTGTACCGCTGGAGCCGGCGTTACTGCCGGACTTCGGCGTTGGCCTGCTCAACGCAGATTCAGCGGGAGGACTGGCGGCATTTCATCTCGCGCCAGCCGTACTGCTCGGTGACCGGCCCCTCGTTCGGGGCTTTTATGTTCTTCGGTTTCTTGAGCGGGGCGCTGACCTGGTCTGGGAACTCGTTGGCCAGGCCGCGGTAGCCGTCGTCGGCCTCAGCCTTCACGCCGGGGTGCTGGTGGAACTGCTCGGCGATGCCCTCGGTGCGCACGGCGGTCTGGTCGTGCATCCGACCTGGCGCTGGGCCCCGGACCACAGGGTGCGGCCCTGACCATCGCTGCCGTGGTGGTCTTGGCGGTGTTCTGCCTGCGCTTGCCGGAGACAAAGGCCCGTCGGCCGGGACGGCTCGCGTGTGGCCGGCAGACGGAGACCCAGCTTGCCGACGATTACCTCGACGCACTCCGTACCCGCAACGGCCTTTACCTGATTGCCTTCTTCCCCAACGGCCAATGGACGCCAAGGAACGCAGGCGGCCGGCAGCAGGCCAGACCCAAGCGACCCTGCAAGAGAGGTACGACGCCCAAGCTGCTCATGTGAACCTGTGCATGGCAGGCGTCATCGCCCGGGCCGGCCTGGCGCGGCGCCGTGGACAACGGTCGGGAAGAGGCCGGGGAACACGCGATGGGCCCCTGCCCGAGAGGTGCTAGGTTACGCCGACAGGGGAGCGGGGGTCTGGTTCGTGTCGATTTACTGACACTCGTGTGCACCGTATCTCGCGTGGTCGTCACGGCCGGCGAGCCGACGGCCGTTGGTACAGGTCCGACCTCAAGTGGGGAACGTGGCGCAAGCAGGGTCGCATTCGGCGGCAGGGCAGATGACCGGATACCTCTACCAGTGCGAACTGGCTCTGCTGGAACTCGCCGAGCGCAGTTGGGACGACATCACGGTCGAAGTCCGCATGGAAGTCCTCGACGACATCGAGTTCCTGTACCAGGACAGCAGCGACCCGTTCGTGCTGCTGCAGTCCAAACACCGTGAGCGCGCCGGGCGGCTGAGCGAGACGGGCAAGGACTTCTGGCGCTCGGTCGCCTCCTGGATCGACGCACTGACCGTGCTGGGACGCCTGTCCGACGGGACCATGCCGCTGCTGCGGCTGGCCACCACCCAGGTGGCGGCCGAAGGCACCTTCCTCCACAAGCTCCGCCCCGGACCCGCGCGCTCCGTCGACGATGCCCTGGCGGGCATGGAGACGGTCGCGAAGGCGGCCGAGCCCGGCAACATCGCGGACGACCGCAAGAAGTTCACCGACCTCACCCCTGCCCAGCGCTACCGGCTGGTCGCCGCCATGGAGATCAGCGATGCGTCGCCGCTGATGTCAGACCTCGACTCTAGGCTGGCCCGCGCACTGGGGATCAGGCCTGGCCAGCACGCCCGCGCCATCCTCGACGACATCAAGGGGTGGTGGTACGGCATGGCCGTGGAGTTGCTGGACAAGAACCGAGCACGGGCCTCGGTCACCGCCCAGGAACTGCAGTGCCGCCTGGAAGAGACCCTCGACCGGTTCACGGGCAAGAACCTGCCCATCACCGAAACGCTGCGCCGCCTCACCCAGGCCGAGATCATGGCCTACAAGAACGACCTTGTCGTTGCCCAGATGCAGTGGATCGGCCTCAAGGACCGCACCATCGCCAGCCACCTGCGCGACTACCACTACGCCCGCGCGCAACGCTCCGCATGGCTGCGCGACTTCACGATCACCGAACAGGCCCTCGGCGACTACGAGCGTCTCCTGTGGGACGAGTGGGACCACGTGTTCACCCGGCACACGGACGCGGTCGAGGACGACACCACCGCCGCCGAACGCAAGGCCGTCGGCAAACGCGTCCTTGACGACTCCATGGACAAGGCCGCTGGCATCCCCGCCCGCCCCGGCAGCACCACCGAAAGCTGGATCGGACGCGGCACCCTGCACAGCCTCGCCGGCAGGGCCCACAGCGCCGAGGACGACGAATCGGTCGGCTGGCATCCCGACTATCCCGACCTGTGCCGGAACCACAACGAGCAGCTAGGCCAGTGACCATGACCAACCACCGCGTTCCCGAAGCCCAGACCCTGCTCAACACAGCCTTCGGCGCCTACCTCCTGGCGACCGGCGTACACGCCGCGACCAAGAAGGCCAACCGCCCCCTGCCCTGGCCCAGCGCCTTCCTCGTGCTGCCCCTGGTGCTCCCCACCGACACCCGCAACGACCTGCCCACCCAGGCCGTCCACTCGATGTCCGCCTGGCTCACCGAACACCCCCAGCACCAGGCCGCCTTCGCCCTACGGGCCGCTGCCCTGACCGAATACACCCGCGCCAGCCTGCGCACCGCCCTACGCCACCAAGCCCTCGAGGTCACCGCAGGAGGACTGCGCTGCCCCCGCCCGCCCAAGGCCGCCTCGCAAGCCCCCAGCGATGAAGTCGCCGACTGCGCCCGCCGCGCCGGCCTCGTCGGCCGCTGGCTCGCCGTCGTCGAGCCGGCCCTTGCCTACAACCTCCTCGGCGTCCGCCCCTGACCACCTCTGCCCAAGGAGCCTACGAACCACCATGCAGCTACTCGCCCTGGCCCTCTACCACCGAGACGGCAGGCCCACCCCGCGGGTCGTGCGGTTTCGTCCCGGGGCGCTCAACATCCTCACCGGCGAGTCCGAGACGGGGAAGTCCGAGATCCTCGACATCGTCGACTACTGCCTGGGCCGCAGCACCCCTAACCTGCCGGACGAACCCATCGACCGGACCGTGGGCTGGTACGCGCTCCTGGTCGCCTTCCACGACAGCCGCATGCTCCTGGCACGGCCCCGCCCCGCAGGCGCCTCGACCACCCAGGCCATGATCCGCACCGGCGGCGACACCCTCGACCTGCCACGGGCCGACGAACTGACACCGAACTCGAACGTCGCCGCGCTGCGCAGCCAGGTCAGTGCCCGCCTGGGCATCGAGGACTTCCGTTTCCAGCCCCCCACCGGCGCCGCCCGCCACGCTTTCGACGTCTCCGTCGCCCAGGCGGCCCTGCTGTGCTTCCAGAACCAGAACGAGATCGCCGACAAGAAGGCCCTCTTCCACCGCCAGACCGAAAACGGCATGGCTCAGACCCTCAAGGACACTCTGCCCTACTTTCTCGGAGCCGCCGGACCTGAACAGGCCCTGCGCCGCCACCACCTCAACGAGGCCCAGCGCGCCCAGCGCGCCGCCCAGCGCAAGCTCGACGACGCCCACCGCCACCGCGACGCCGTGGACGCCAGCGGTGTCGCCCTGCTCCGCCTCGCCCAGAGCGAAGGACTCCTGGAGGAAGTCCCCCCGGCCCCCGGCCCCGAGGAGATCCGCGCTCTCCTGGAGCAGGCGCTCACCGTCACGGTCTCCACCGTGGGCCCGGTGGATCTCACAGACCGGCGCCAGGGCCTGACCGACGAGCGACGGCACCTGCGCGAAAAACTGCAGCAGCTCGACGAGGCACTCGCCCTCGTCGACCGCTGGCAAAAGCAGGGAGAGGCCTTCACCGGCGAACTCCACCTGCAACTCGGCCGCCTGCAGACCATCAACCTCCTGGGACCCGAACGCGACTACGACACCGCTCTGTGCCCGATGTGCACCCGCCCGCTGGAGGAACCGGATGCCTCGGCGGCAGAGATCACCACACTCACCGCGCAGCTTGCGGAAGAACTCGACCAGGCCGAGGGCATCCAGCCGATCCGCGACGAGCACCGCAGATCCCTCCAAGCCGAACGGGCATCCGTCGTCGAACGCCTCAAGGTCAACGGGGCGCAACTGCGGGAACTGACCGCCAACGACGAACGCATGCGCAACCTCCAGGACCAGCATGTGCGCATCGCCCGGATCCAGGGCCGCATCGACCAAGCCCTCACCGCCGGCACGGGATCACCCGCCGGCGACATCGGCGAACTGCGCAACAACCTGGCCCTGGCCCAGGAAAACGTCGCCACCCTCCAAGCCCTGATCGACGAGGACGACGTCGCCGCCGAGACGGAACGACGGCTGGCCGACATCGCTGGCAACATGACCGACTGGTCCCGGCGCCTGGACCTGGGCCAGGCCGCCTCCGCGGACGAAGTCGCCATCAGCCTCAGCCAGCTCAACGTCGTCGTACGACGCCCCCAAGGACGCCTCCCGCTCAACCGCATCGGCAGCGCCAAGAACTGGATCGGCTACCACATGGTCGCCCATCTCGCCCTGCACACCTACTTCCGGCTCCACCGCCGGCCCGTCCCCGGCTTCCTCATGCTCGACCAGCCAACCCAGGCCTTTTTTCCCGCCAAGATCAAAGACGCCACCACCGTCCAAGACGCCGACTGGAACACCGTCACCGCCTACTTCGAACTCCTCAAAGACGTAGCCGACCTCAACGAAGGCGCTCTGCAGATCATCGTGTGCGACCACGCCAACCTCACCGAAGAGCCCTGGTTCCAGGACGCCATCGTCGAGAACTGGCGGCCACTCGACGGTCAGCGCAAGGCCCTGATCCCGAACGACTGGCTTGACTGACACCCACTCACAAGGGGGCCCGGCTCTGCGAGCATGAGCAGGGCCCCGTGAAGGCATGGACGCCGATGCCACGGCGGACACTGACCCCGCCACCTCACTGCCTGCGAAGCGATGACTGGACCGGCAAATCCCCAAAGAATCCCAGACTCCGCCGCGCGACGGCGTCTTCAAATCCTTGGCACAGATGCTGAGGAGGCCTAGGACGGCAGCGGACCCGGTCCGCCTGAACGGCTGCTGAGGCCGAGGCCCCCCGGGGCCGACGGGCGAGGATTTTCAGATGGTCAGGCAGTTCAGCACTTCGACGGCCGCTGTAGTGGCATCCTGCTGCAGAGCAAGATCGTTCACGAGAGTGTCGGTGTCGCACTCCTTCTCGCCCAACATTGTGGTGACGTGCACCCACTCGCCGCCGCCCGTCGCGTACTCGCGCCAGGTCCTACCGACCGCAAGACTGTCGTGGACGACTCTGTTGCGACGCTTGATCGCCCTGTCGATGACGTCGAGAGCCGGCGGCCATACGGTATCGCAATGGCCGTCGATCTTCGCCCGTACCATCCGCAGAAGCTCTCCAGCGGGTCGGTGAAGACGGACTGTCGGGTCGAGACGCGACCCCGCGGTGCTACAGGCGGCCGTATCGGCCGCTCGGCGCAGGTCCCGTACCCCGGCGCGAGCAACGGGGAAGAGGGCCGGTGGTGCGGCTTATGCCTCACGTGAAGGGACACGCGCCGCCAACTCCGCCGCGAAACGACCGGCTTGGGCACCCCAAGGGGTATCTGGCGTGCTGAAATGGTGCAGTACATCCAGCAGTTCATGCGCCTCCGACAGCGTGAACAGCGCCAGACGCGGCTCGGTCAGTTCCGGCATGGAGTATCCGGCATCGAGGAGATCATCTTCCATGCTGGGCAAACACAGGACGCCCCCTTGCGGTTACGGGCACGCGGGACCGCACCTCTCTGCCTGAGAAGCCGGGCACACAGAAGGGGTCCTGCGGGGGCCCGGGCGGCCACGGACGTGACCCAGGCGGCGCCAGCAGGGCGTGCCACCGGTCGACGAGACCGCGGACGGGCGCACGCCCGCCTCACTGTGCCCGTCAGGGGCTCGCTGCGCGTCGACCCTGGGGTACATGTCCGCCGCAGTGAGAGCGACTCCGGCAAATCGCGCGCCCTCGTGTCACTTGCGGCGCCAGGCAGTGCTGCTCAGCGTGTGGGCCTGGCCTGGATCAGGTAGTGCTCGGCGATGGGTTCGTCGCCATGAGAACTCGTCCGCAAGGTCGGTGACATGCCAAAGGCGAAGGCCCGCCGTCTCAGTCGCTCGGCCGGAGCAGACGGCGGGCCTCTCCCAGACGCGGAGATGTTCCGCACCTGCCTCAACGCCAACGCCACGCCACTCCGCAGGCACCAGCGAACTGTTCAACGATGCTGCCACCAGGGGCGTTTAGTCCAGAACGTGTGAACTTATCCACGCTTCCCAGGCCTTGGACGAATGGTGTGACCTGTCCCACACTGCGAGTAGTCATCCTCGCGGGGCTTTACGCCGCAGTCCTTGGCCGGAGCACGGTGAAAGGCCCTCCCAGACACGGGAGTTCACCCCATGCATCACTCACTGCGTCTGCCCACAGACCGTTGCCGCCAGCCACTCTGCGGCGCGTTGATCCCACATCACGGCCAAGTGGTCGTCCTGGTGTTCATCCTTCTGTTGACGGTCACGGCTTGTATCGCTGCGCCGACCCCCGCAGTGGCTGCCAGCACCGCAGCCCTTGTCCAAGCGGGAGCTGCCTTGTGGATGGCCCTACGTCGCCCCAGCGCCTCGACGGCCGAGAGCTGATGCCAACGTCAGCATCGCCGGCTCCCCGCCCTTCGGGCGGGGAGCCGGCGCACGGGATTCAGAACATCGTGTGGTGTGTGGAGCGTGCCCAGGGGGGCGACGGTGAGGCCTTCGCTCAGCTTTACACGGCCTACAGCGACACGGTGTACCGGTACGTCTACTACCGGGTCGGGGGTATGCCAACCGCAGAGGACCTGACCAGCGAAGTGTTCGTCCGCGCGTTCCAACGCTTGGATACCTTCGCCTGGCGAGGGAGGGACTTCGGGGCCTGGTTGGTCACCATCGCCCGCAATCTTGTGGCCGACCACTTCGCCTCAGCGCGCTTCAGACTGGAGGTGACGACCGGCGAGCTCTTGCACAGCAACGAGGTCGAGCGGAGCTCCGAAGAGATGGCCGTCGAAAACTTTCGCAACCGCGGGCTGGCCGAAGCGCTCAACAGGCTTCCCCGGCGCATGCGGCAGGTCACGTGGCTGTGGACACTCGGCGTGCCGACGGCCCACATCGCACAGCAGCTGGGCATCAGCCCCAATACGGTCCGAGTTCACCTCTTCCATGCCCGTCAGCGCCTTGCCGCTGACCCTCTCGTAGTCCTGATCGCCAGCCCCGCAAGATCCTGACCCCGGCTGCCCCTTCAGTCTCCCGGCCCGCGGCCCAGATGCTTGCCTCGCCTCCGCAGTGCCACGGAACCCAGGGACATGACACGCTGATTTCGTATCGTGCCCCTTCAATCCGCCGCCGAAGTCCCCTGGTCGTGGTTGTGCTGCCAGGCGCGTTGCCACGCCAGGTTCCAGGGCGGGCACCATCACGGATCGATCCTGGGCTTGGAACATGAAGCCTACCTAGGTAGATGGATTGGCTTCTACCTAGGTAGGCTGGATGCATGTCGGACGTGAAGATGACGCCGCACACCCAGACTGTGCTGCGTGCGCTCCTCGGCCATCACGACAACGGCGAACGCCGCTCCATAGTGCTCGCCGAGGGACTATACGGGCTGGAGCTCTCCAGACTTTCGCGGCTGCCCAACGGCACCCTTTTCCCCATTCTTGAGCGCCTGCGACAAGCGGGCTGGGTCGAGCGGTACTGGGAACCGGACGAAATCGCAGAAGGTGAGGGCCGCCCTCGGCGCCGCTTCTACCGCATCAGCTCTGAAGGAGCCGCCAAGGCTCCGCACGCTCTCGCCGAGGCGAGGGCTGCAGCGCCTGCTCGGGCCCACCCCGGTCCCGTACGTCCCGGTGTGGCTGGAGGCACCGTTGACTGACAAGGGCATGCCCACTCCGGGCGGCGGGGCATCCCGTGTGCTAGGGTCCGTCTTCAAAGATCATCGGTAGTGGATCATGGTGGGGTGATACGTCGTCATGAACTCACCGATCAGGAGTGGGAGTTACTCGCTCCGCTCATACCGCGGGCTGCGACAGGGCGGCCGCGCGTGAAGGATCGGCAGGTCGTCAACGGGATGGTCTACAAGATCCGGACCGGGATCTCCTGGCGCGACCTGCCGGAACGCTACGGGCCGTGGAAAACGGTCTACACCCGCTTCCGCCGCTACGCCCTGGACGGCGTGTTCACCCGGGCACTCCAGCAGATCCAGGCCCGCGCGGACACGGCCGGCGATCTCGACTGGCTCGTCCAGATCGACTCCACCATCGTCCGCGCCCACCAGCACGCCGCCGCGACGGGTCGAAAAGGGGGGGCCACCGGCCGGACGAACCGGACGATCACGCCCTCGGCCGATCCCGCGGCGGACTGACCACCAAGATCCACCTCGCCTGCGACGGCCGCGGCCGTCCCCTCGCCGTCCTGCTGACCCCAGGCCAACGCCACGACAGCGTCTGCGCACGCCCCCTGCTGGAGCGCATCCGCGTCCCGCGAACCGGGCAGGGCCGGCCCCGCTGCAGGCCCGACCGGGTCATCGCCGACAAGGCCTACAGCTCCCGCGGCTTCCGCGCCTACCTGCGCAGACGCGGCATCGCGTGCACCATCCCGGAGAAGAACGACCAGCAGCGTCACCGCCACAACCGCGGCCGCCACGGAGGCAGGCCACCGACATTCGACCGACAGGTCTACCGCCGGCGCAACGTCGTCGAACGCTGCTTCAACCAGCTCAAAGGCTTCCGTGGCATCGCCACCAGATACGACAAGACCGCCACCTCCTACGAAGCAGCGGTCAATCTCGCGTCACTCCTGCTCTGGGCAAGATCCGTTTGAAGACGGACCCTAG
>NZ_LIQX01000338.1 GCF_001418475.1 Streptomyces ossamyceticus
GCGAGGACCCCCACCTCGCCGCCCGGCTGACGGAGGCACTCGTCCGCGGTATGCAGGGCGAGGGCGAACGCTTCGCCGCCGACAAGGCCCCCGTCGTCCTCAAGCACTTCGCCGGCCAGGGCGCCACCGTCGGCGGCCGGAACTCCGCCGAGTCCGAACTCGGCCCCCGCGAACTCCACGAGATCCACCTCCCCGCCGCCCGCGCCGGGATCCGCGCCGGGGCCGCCGCCGTCATGGCCGCGTACAACGAGGTCGACGGGCTGCCCTGCTCCGGCAACCGCGCCCTGCTCACCGGGCTGCTCCGCGACCGCTGGGGCTTCGACGGGCTGGTCATGGCCGACGGGCTCGCCGTCGACCGGCTCGCCCGCATCACCGGCGACAAGGTCTGTGCCGGAGCCCTCGCGCTCCACGCCGGGATCGACCTCAGCCTCTGGGACGAGGGCTTCACCCATCTCGCCGAGGCCGTCGAACGCGGCCTGGTCGGCGAGGCGGCCCTGGACGCCGCTGTGGCCCGCGTACTGCGCCTGAAGTTCCGCCTCGGCCTCTTCGACCAGCCGTCCACACGGCCCGTGCCGGTCCCCGAGCACACCGGGCGCGCCCTCGGCACCGCGCTGGCCCGCGCCTGCGTCACCCTCCTCCACAACCCGGCCGGCGTCCTCCCGATCGGCCCCTCCGTACGCCGTGTCGCCGTGCTCGGCCCGCACGCCGCGACCACCGCCCACCTCCTCGGCGACTACACCGCCCCGCAGCGCCCCGGCACGACCGTCCTCGACGCGCTGCGCCGCCTCGCCCCGCCCGGCACGGACGTCCGCCACGCCCGCGGCTGCGCCCTCACCGGCGACGACCGCACCGGCCTGCCCGAGGCGGTCGCGACGGCCACCGCCTGCGACCTCGCCGTGCTGGTGCTGGGCGGCAGCAGCGCCCGCACCCCCGACACGGAGTTCGACGCCAACGGGGCCGCGCGCACCCTCGCCCCCGAGATGACCTGCGGCGAGGGCGTCGACCTCGCCGGACTGCGGCTGGGGGAGGCCCAGTACGCGCTCCTCGACGCGGTCACCGCCACCGGAACCCCCACCGTCGTGGTCCTGGTCCAAGGGCGCCCGCACGCCGTCCCCGAGGCGGTGGACCGCGCGGACGCGCTGCTCACCGCCTGGTACCCGGGCCCCTGGGGCGGCGAGGCCGTCGCCGAGGTGCTCCTCGGGCTCACCGAACCCGCCGGGCGCCTCCCGCTGTCGGTCCCGCGCTCGGCGGCCCACCTGCCGGTGTACTACAACCACAAGGACACCGAGTACGGCTCCTACGCCGACGGCGACGCCGGGCCGTTGTTCTCCTTCGGGCACGGACTGTCGTACACGACCTTCGCCTACGGGCCGACCCGGCTGACCGGGCACACCGTCGAGGTCGACGTCACCAACACCGGCACCCGGCCCGGCCGTACCGTCGTCCAGGTCTACCTCCGGCGGCTGCGCACCCCCGTCTGGCCGCGCTCGCTCGAACTGCGGGCGTTCCAGGGCGTGCAGCTCGCGCCGGGGGAGTGCCGCACGGTCGCGCTGCGCCTCGGCGCCGACCAACTGTCGCTGGTCGACGCCGATCTGGAGACCACGGTGGTGCCGGGCCCGGTGGAGATCCGGGTCGCGGGCTCGGCGCGGGAGGCACTGGACGCCGTACCCGCCGTGCTGGACGTCAGAGTTTGACGGCCCCCGACGACACGCCCTTGTAGAACCACCGCTGGGTGATGACGAACAGCACCAGCACCGGGATCACGGAGATCACCGAGCCCGCCATCACCAGCCGCTGGTCGTAGCCGAACGACGACGACTGGAGCCGGGCGAGGCCCAGCGTCAGCGTGAAGTGGTCCTCGGAGCGCAGCACGATCAGCGGCCACAGGAAGTCGTCCCAGGCGCTGATGAACGTGTTGATGGTGACGACGAGGATCGCTCCCCACGCCGACGGCAGGTACAGATACCGGAACCGCTTCCACTCGCCGGCCCCGTCGAGCATCGCCGCGTCCTCGATCTCGCGCGGCACGGCGAGGAACGCGGCCCGCATGATGAGGACGTTGATCGCGGCGACGAAACCGGGCAGCCAGACGCCCACCACGTTGTCGACCAGACCCAGGTCCCGGATGCCGAGGAACAGCGACACCATGATCGACTCGAAGGGGAACATCATGGACGCCATCAGCAGCACCCAGACCAGCCCCCGCCCCTTCCAGCTCGGCTTGGAGAGCATGTAGCCGGCGAGCGTGGAGAACACCAGCTGACTGGTGATCGACAGCAGGGCCACGGCCACGCTGTTGCGGATGTACGTCCACACCGGGACCTGGTCGAACACCTCGCGATAGGCCCGCAGCGTCGGATCGCGCGGGAACAGCGAGGCGTTCGAGCCGAACACGTCCTCGCCGACACCCTTCAGCGACGACAGCAGCTGCCACAGCAACGGGCCGACGGTGATGCCGAGGACGAACAGCAACAGCAGGTAGCGGACGACGAGTTCACGTGGCCGCCCGTAGTCCCGCCAGCGAGGCATCAGATGCCGCTTCCCGGCCGGGGCCGCGGCCGCCGCGGTCCGCTGCTCCTTCACGGCGGTGGTCATGCCGTGTCCTCCTTCGTCAGGCGCTGCGCGAGCAGCGTGAGCCCCAGGGTGAGCACGAAGAGGGCGACGCTGACCGCCGAGCCGTAACCGGCGTTGCCGGTGAGCGGGTCGAGGGCGACGTCCCGGATGTAGAACGGGAGGGTGCGGTCGGCGCCGCCGGGGCCGCCGGTGGAGCCGCCGAGCATGTAGATCTCGGTGAAGACCCGCAGTGAGCCGATCCCGGTGAGGGTGCCGACCAGCAGCATCGAAGTGCGTACACCGGGCATGGTGACGTGCCAGAAGCGGCGGATCGCGCCCGCGCCGTCCACGGCGGCTGCCTCGTGCAGCTCCCTGGGCACGTTCCCCAGCGCGGCCAGGTAGAAGATCATGTACCAGCCGAGGCCCTTCCACAGGGTGAGCCCCATCGCGCACAGCAGGATCAGCCACGAGTCGGACAGGAACGGGATCGCCGACCGGACGATGTGGGCCTTCTGGAGCCAGGTGTTGACCAGGCCCTGATCGCTGAGCAGCCACTGCCAGCTGAGCCCGACGACCACGCTGGAGGCGAGGACGGGTGTGTAGAAGGCGGAGCGGAAGAAGCCGATGCCCGGCAGGTTCTTCTCCACCAGCACCGCCAGCATCAGCGGTAGCAGCACCATCAACGGGACCACGATCACCGCGTACAGCAGGCTGTTGCGGGTGGCGAGCCAGAAGTCGGCGTCACCGAGCATCCGCGTGTAGTTGTCCAGGCCCACGAACGAGGCGGCGCCGCCGAGCGGTTTGGCGTCGGTGAACGACAGCAGGAGCGTGTTCAGGAACGGATACACGCCGAAGACGGTGACGCCGATGATCGCCGGGGACATCCACAGCCACGGCAGCCACCAGCGCCGGTACAGCGCGGCGCCGCCCGCGTCGGCGGTGGGGCCGGGCCTGAGGGCCCGCACCAGGCGGCGCCTGCCGCCCGGTTCCCCGGCCCGGGTGCCGCGGGAGGACACCGCGGCACCCGGATCCTTCGTGGGGGGCGAGAGGGTGGTCATGCTCAACTTCCCTGCTCGACCAGCGCGTTGGCCTTCTTCTGGGCCTCGTCGAGCGCGTCCTGGGCGCTCTTCTTGCCCTGCATGGCCAGCTGGATCTGGGCCGAGATGGCGTTCAGCTCACCGGGGGTGAGGGCGATCTCGTCGGCGGTGGCGGTCCTGCGGTCGCTCGCCACGATCTTGCGGGCCTGGGCGAAGGGGTCGTCGCCCTTGACCGACTGGAAGAACGGGTCGTTCAACGACGCCGTGGTGGACGGGAAGATCACCACGTTGGGGTCCTTCGCCCACTCCAGCTGGTTCTTCGCGTTGGTCAGGAATCGGGCGAAGGCCAGCGCGGTCGCCGCGTTCTTGCTGGTGGTGGCGGTACCGATGTACTGCGGCGCGCCGACGGTGTGTCCCAGGGCGTCCAGCATGAAGCGGGCCACCCCGGTCTTCCCGTAGACGCTCGGGTTGTTCTGCTGGATGAAGCGCAGGAAGTTGGGGTTCGTGGGTCCGTAGACGAGCTTGCCCTGGCCGTAGACGTTGGCCGGGTCCTGGGTGGAGGAGAGGGAGTCCCTCGGCATCCCGCCGCTCTTGTAGAGCTTCGTCATGGCCTCGACCCACTGCGCGGTCCTCGGGTCGTCGGCGAAGGTGAACTTCTTGCCGTCGGAGGAGAGGATCTTGATGTCCATCTGCTGCCAGTCGGCCGGGATGCGCAACTGCGGATTGGCTAGGAAGGCGTAGTACTTGCCGTCCGACGCCTTGGCTATCTTCTCGGCGTCCTCGAACAGACCCAGCACGGTCGTCGGAGGTTTGGCCGGGTCCAGGCCCGCCTTCTTCATCAGATCCGTGTTGAAGGTCTGCACGATGCCGCCGGAGTACCAGGGCAGGACGCTGTGCACCTCGGCGCCGGAGGCGTCCGCGTAGACGCTGGACTTCCACATCGCGGGGGTGAAGGGCTCGCCGGCGTCGGGCGCCTTCTTGTCCAGGTTCAGCAGATAGCCGCTCTTGGTGAGCGCGATCGCCGTGTTGACGTTGATGTTCACCACGTCCGGCAGCGTGCAGCCCTGCGCGTCCGCGACCAGGCGCTGGGTGAACGTGGCGTCGCCGGGGTCGTCGACCCACTTCACGGTGGTGTCCGGGTGGGCCTGCTCGAACGCCTTGATCACCCCGTTGAAGTAGTCGCCGAAGTCCTTCTTCAGGTTCGTCGTCTGGAAGGTGATCGTGCCCTTGACGTCCCCGGTGAGCTTCCCGGAGCCGACGTTGCCCTCGTCGACCGTGCAGCCGCCGGCCGTGGCGTCCCCGCCGTCGGAGCCGCCGCCCGACAGGCCGCAGCCGGCCGCGGTCAGGGTGAGGGCGATGACGCCCGCCACGGCTCCGGTCAGTCTTCTCGCGCGCATGGTGCCTCCTGCGATCCGTCAGCGGCTGGTTCAAATCACCAACTTGGACTCCGATTGATGAAAAGGTGGACCAGAATTCATCGGAGGTCAATGCCTTGCTGTGTTGCTTTTCGGTTCCGTGGCGTTTCCCCGGGTCCGTGACGCGCCGGACGCGGGCCCGGGGGTGGGCCGGGGGCGGCCGTCAGTGCCGGTGCTCGTGGTCGGGGTGCGAGGGGTCGCCGGGATGCTCGTGCCCGGGGGCGTACGCGACGTCGGCACGGGCTCGGTCCAGCCAGTCGAAGAGGGCCTGTCGGCCCCCGGCCCGCCGCAACTCCCCTGCCACCTCGTCCCGGACGTCCTCGTACGGCACGAAGTCCCCGGGCCCCGCCCCGCCGTACGGGTCGACACCGCGCCGCAGCGCCTCACGGGTGAGGAAACGGTCCGGGTTGCGGTCGTAGTAGTCCCGCACGGCCTCCTCGGGTACCGTCCGCTCGGCCTCCAGCGCCGCCAGCAGGGCCCGCGCGGCGGGGGAGTGGGCGAGGGCCACGGCGATGATGCTGCCCAGATCGGCGACCTCGGTCCCGGACACCGCGAGCACCCGCGCCGGGGACACCTCGGGCGGTGGGGCGAGCCCGCGCGCGGCGCAGGCCCGCCGCGCCAGTTCGTCGGCGACCACGACCTGCGTCGCCCACCGTCTCCGCTGCCGCTCCGCCCGCGCCCTCCCCTCCGGCAGCACCTCACGGTCCCGCGCGGGCACGGCCGCCAGCACGGTCTCCACCCGCTCCCGGGGCACGGGCTCACCGCCGACGAGCACGGCGTACGGCGCGTGGTCGTGGTGGGCCGGTCGGCCGGTCATGGCGTCACCTCCAGGACGACCGCCTCCGTGTAGGCCACGCAGCCGTGCCGGCCCGCCTTCGCCATCAACCAGTACGAGCCCGGCGGCACCGCCGACCCGTCCACCTCGATGACGCATTCGGCGCTCTCCCCGGCCTCCAGGGCGAACCCCTGGCAGCCCGGCCCGACACCGGCCCACGTCCCCCAGGACGACACCGCCCACAGTGCCCCGCCGACCGGAGCCCGTGTGGTGTTGTGCACGGTCACCGGCACCCGCACCCGCTCGCCGCGGCGGACCTCGACACGGTCGGTGCCCAGCTCCATTACGAGGCTCGGCCCGGTCCGCCCGTCCGGCTCGCCCGGCGCCGCGTCCCCGGGCACGTCCAGGGCGATCATGTCCTCGAACGTCTGCCCGCCGTACGACAGCCGTGCCGCGAGCCCGTACCGGCCGGGCACCGGGTCCGGCGGCGGCGTCACGGTGACCTCGGTGAGGGTGAAGCCGCCCGGCCCCAGCGTGTACGGCAGATCGGCGGGCTCGGCGGTCCAGCCGGGCGGCACCTCCAGGGCCACCGTCCCCGACACCGCCGTGTCGGTCAGCTCGGAGGAGACGCGGACCGTCGCGGTGACCGGCCCGTCCGCGGTCAGCGCGGCCGGTGACAGAAACACGGCCACCGGCATGTTCCCGCGGGGCGCGGGGCCCGAGTTGTGCAGCCAGTAGCGCGTGTGCACGGGCTGCGCGGGCTCGCACGCGGCCACACCGGCCCCCTCCGCGGACCCTCCCTCGGCGGATTCGGTGTCCGTGCCTCTCGCCGGGCCTCCAGCGGCAGGCACCGCCAGTACCGTGGCCACCTCGAAGCCGTTCAGGTCCAGTTCCAGGGCACCGTCCGCGCCGGGTGGCACCTCCTCGCCCGGCCGCTCCAGCACATCCGCCCGACGGCCCTCCACCCACGCCGAGGGACCGGTCAGCCGCGCCCGCACCGGCCGCCCGTCCACCTCGTGCGCCCGTACGACCACACCGCGAGCCGGGTCGGCGGGCGCCGTACCACCCCGGGCCAGCGGAGACCCGGCCGGCTTCAGCGCGTCGAGGAGCACCCGGCCCTCGGGTTCCAGCGCAAGCAGGGCCGAGACCCTCGGCAGCCCCGGCCGCTCGGCCCGGTCGCTCTCTCCCCCCGCCCGGCCCCCGGCCGGCTTGCGCAGCCGTGCCCTGAGAGGGTGGTTGAACGCGTGCCCCGCCCGCGGCCAGCCCAGGTCGCGCCAGTCCCCCTCGCCCGCGACGACGGCGTACTCGAAGGTGTGGGACCAGCGCTGCAACTGGAAGCCGGAACCGTCGGGGGCGGTGCGGCGGGGCGGGTCGACCCAGATGCCTGAGGGCCAGCCGGTGCAGGACCGCATGAGGGACATGTAGAGGTCGCCGGAGGAGGTGACCACGCAGCCGGGGGTGCCCCGGTTGAGGATCGCGAAGCCGCGGCCGTCCCAGGCGTCGCCGGGCGGCAGCGCCTCGCCGCCGCCGGCCGAGGTGGCCCGTACGGTCGCGTCGTCCAGATCGGCGATCAGCGCGTCGACCGCCTTCGCGTCGTCCTCGGGGCGGGCGCCCGCCACCACGAGCAGCGGCAGCCGCTCCAGGTCCCGCAGATCCGCGCCGGGCACCCACTCCTCGCGCAGCGAGGCCCGCGGGGCCACCCACACCGACGCCAGGCCGTCCCGCGCCAACTGGCGGCGCAGTTCACGGGCCGCCGCGGGATCCCAGCCGAGAGCCTCGGCGACCAGGCTGTTGCGGTCGGGTCCGCCGACGGCGACCCGGATGTCGGGCAGATTGGAGTCGACCTCCAGATCGCCGTAGCGGGGACCGCCCGCGATCGTCGACGTGGCCGTGACGCCCGTGCGGACCAGTGCGGCGGCGAGCGGGGTACCCAGCTCACCGGCGGCGTCCCAGTCGGCGAAGACCAGCTCGGCCACGCCGATCGACCGGTGGCCGAGCAGTGCCCCGGTGTCGTCGTGGACGGCGACCCGGGCCGTGGAGCCGAGCCCGAACCAGGTGTGGGCCGGGTTGTCGAGCGTCCACGGGAACTCCTCGCTGTCCACCTCCACGAACCCGAAGCCGCGCCCGATCACCGCGTCCGCCACCTCGTGCACCGGCAGTCCGCCGCGTACGCCGGAGGGCCAGCGCACCCGGATCAGCCGGTCGGCGCCGTCGTACCCGTCGACGGTCGTCGTCACCTCCAGCCGGTCCACGCCCGCCCACAGTGTGAGCCGCTGCGTGCAGCGGAAGAGTCCCAGGTCGGTGCGGACGGTGATGCGGGAGCCCGCCGGTGAGTGCTCGACATCGATGTCAGCCACCACGTCCCGGCTCCGGGCGACGGTCGTGCCGGTCGGGGTGAGATGCCAGGGTCCCTCGCCGAAGCGAGGATGCCTCGGGTACTCCTCCTGCACCACCAGCTCGTTGCCGATGTCGCCGGGCCGCAGCAGCTCCCGGCCGCCCTCGGTGAGCGCCCGCAGGCCGCTCACTCCGCCGCCGCGCGCGGGGTCGACCGTCACCTCGTAGAACTCGTTGCGGATCGTCGTCCCCTCCCCGGCGGTCCAGCCCGGGACCGAACCCTCGGCGAGGGACAGCGCCTTGAGGCCCACGCCGGGCACATCCGGTACGACGACCTTCAGGTCGCCGTCCTCGCGGACCGCCGGCAGCGGCAGGCCCGTGTCGTCCAGCGGTACCAGGCCCGGATCCGCGACGGTCAGGACGTCCCGGCGCGCCCAGGTCGCGGAGTTGAGGACGACCAGATCGGTGCCGCCCCCAGGCAGGGGGACGACCCGGTCGGCGAGTGCCTGCGTCGCGTCGGCGTGCACGGTCTCCGCCAGGTCGTACAACTCCCGCCAGCCGGTGAGCAGGTCGATGTACACCTGGTCCGACTCCGAGCCGGTGATCGCGTCGTGGTGGGCGCCGTAGATCAGCTGCCGCCACGCCTTGTCGAGGGCCGCGTCGGGGTGGGGCCGGCCGGTGACGAGGGAGGCGAGGGTCGCCCATGCCTCGGCGTCGGCGAGCAGCGTCTCCCCGTGCCGCTGGGCCTGCTTGGTGTCGATGTAGGAGACGTCCTTGCCGGTGTAGACGGGGTTCATGTCGCGGGTCTGCGGGGACGCGGTGCGCCCCTCCCGCTCCAGTTCGGCCCGTACGGCGGCGAAGAAGTCGCGGGGGACGCCGCTGACGAAGCGGGGCCAGACGTAACGGGCGTTCCAGTCGCGGTGGATGCCCATCACCCAACGGCACGGCGGGGCGTAGTCGCCGCCGACGGGCAGCAGGACGTTGCGGGTGAGGGCGACCCGCTTCAGCCCCCGGAACAGTTTCAGCGCGGCGGCCTCCGCCTCGGGCAGGGTGGGCGCGTTGTCGATGGCCCAGCCGGCGCCGTAATGGTTCACCATGTACGCGGTCAGCAGCCCGCGCCCCGAGGGGGCGATCCAGCTGAACTCCGCCGGGAACTGCATCCGCCCGGGATCGCGGGGCTCCTCGCCGAACACCGACAGGGTCGGCCCCCACTGGTGGAAAGGGCCGCGCGCCCATGAACTCGACGTGACCCCCGCGTCCGCCATCAGTCCCGGGAACTGCGGGTCGTGCCCGAACGCGTCCAGCTGCCAGGCGGTCTCCGGGGAGGCCCCCATGACGCCCCGCTGGAAGCCGTCGCCGTACAGCGCGTTGCGGACGGTCGCCTCGGCGCCCGTGAGGTTGGTGTTGGGCTCGTTGTAGGTGCCGCCCATGATCTCGACGCGGCCGGTGCGGATCAGCTGCCGCAGGAAGGCCCGCTCCTCGGGGAAGGAGTCCCAGTAGGGCTTGAGGTAGTCGACCTCGGCGAGCACGAACGTGTATGCCGGGTCGCGCCGGGCCAGGTCGCAGTGGGCCCGCACCAGGCTCATGCCGCTCTGGCCGCGCGAGTCGAAGGTGCGGGCGGGCAGGCCCGTGACCACCGGGTCGTCGGCCACGTCCCAGGTCTCGGTGTAGGCGGCCTGGGTGTTCCACCAGACGGGGTCGTAGTGGAAGTGGCTGACCATGAACATGGTCCAGCCGGGCTCGGCGGCGGTGAACTCCGCCGCGTGTCGCACCAGCCGGCCGGCGCCCGCGTCCTCGGCGACCACGGTGATCGGCCGGCGGTCACCGGGCGAGACACCGGCGGCGGCCACGGACAGCTCCGCGCGTACGGTGCCCTCCTCGCCGACGGCGACGATCGTCTCCCCGATGCTGCGGATCCCCGGCCCCTCCACGCTCAGCCGGACGGGCCGGCCCGGATCGTGCCGGAGTTCCACGGCGACCACCTGGTGCGGCTGGTCCCTCGTGCCGGTGAAGAGCTCGGTCGACTCGACAGAGATGACGCGCATGGGGCTCCTACGAGTGCTCGACGGAGCCCCATCCTGGCAGCGTGGGGTGGTTCAATCAACCATGTCTCGGCAGGTTGGTTGATTCATCCATGCATTCCCGGTCGGGTGTGCGTCGGTGTGCCCGCTCGTGATCAGCGGCCCCGCCGCGACTTCACGGCGTGCGCCCCCGCGATGTGGTCCGTCAGCGCGAGGGAGGCGCTCGCCCGCTGGTAGGAGAGCTGGCCGACCCGGACGTAGAGGCAGTCGATGAGCATCAGCACCGAGTGGCGGGCGCCGATGCTGCCCGTGCGGAAGCTGGTCTCCGAGGAGGACGAGATCAGCCGTACGTCGGCCGCGCGGGCCAGCGGCGAGCGTGGGTCGGCGGTCAGCGCGACCGTGGTGGCGCCGCGCTCCTTCGCCAGCTCGAACGGCTCGATCGTCTCACGGGTGGCACCGGAGTGGGAGATGCCGATCGCCACGTCCGCGGGGGTGAGGAGCGCGGCCGACGTGGTGGCCGCGTGCACCTCGGTCCAGCCGCGCACCGCGCAGCCGATGCGGAACAGCCGGGTCTCCGTCTCCTGGGCGACCGCTCCGCTGCCGCCGACCCCGTAGACGTCGACGCGCCGGGCCCGGGCGACAGCCTGCGCGGCCCGCTCCACGGCGTCCAGGTCGATACGGTCGATGGTCTGCTGGATGGCGCGCAGATCGGCACTGCCGACGACCTGGACGACCCGCTCCAGACTGTCGTCGGGGGAGATGTCCGGCCCGATCTCGGCGCTGCCCCACTCGGAGGACTCACCGCGGCCGCGCTCATGGGCCAGCTCGATCAGCAGGTGCTGGTAGGAGTCCAGGCCGATGGCCCGGCAGAACCGGGTGACGGTGGCCTGGGAGGTGCCGGTGCGGCGGCCCAGCTCCGCGGCCGAGCAGTGGGTGACGGCGGCCGGATCCTCCAGGATCAGCTCGCCGACCTTCCGCAGGGAGCCGGCCAGCCGGGGCAGCTCGGTGCGGATCAGGGTGGTGACATCGGTCGAGGGCATGCCACAGAAGGTATCAGCCACCCAATGCGCGAGTGGCTGAATACCAGGACCGGCCCCGGCGCGTAGGGCCGGGGCCCAGCTGCGCCATTGCCCGCGATGCCGGGCGTGTGATTCAGTGATTCACTGAGACAAGAGTATGGGGTGGTTCAATCCACCAGTGGGGAGTGTCAGGTGTCCGTCGAGTCCGCCCATGAGTCCGTGACCGAGCCGGTGAGCGCCGACGGCTTCGCGCAGCAGGCCCTGGCCGTCCTGCACCACCTCACCGGGTCCGCCCGCGCCGAGATCGGCGCGGCCGCCGCGCTGATGGCCGACTGCGTCCGCGAGGACGGTGTCGTCCAGGCCTTCGGCACCGGCCACTCCCAGGCCCTCGTCCTCGAACTGGCGGGCCGCGCCGGAGGGTTCGTCCCCACCAACCGCCTCCAGATGGCCGACCTCGTCCTCTACGGCGGCGACCACCCGAGCGGCCTCGACGACCCCCTCCTGGAACGGGAGCCCGGCATCGCCGTCCGGCTCTACGAACTCGCCGACCCCCGCCCCCAGGACCTCTTCGTCGTCGTCTCCAACTCCGGCGTCAACAACGTGATCGTGGAGATGGCCCTGCACGCCAAGGAGCGCGGCCACCGCCTCATCGCCCTCACCTCCCTCGCCCACACCGGTTCCGTACCGGCCGTCCACCCCAGCGGCAAGAAGCTCGCCGACCTCGCCGACGTCGTCCTCGACAACGCGGCCCCCCGCGGTGACGCGCTCCTCGAACTGCCGGGTGGCGGCGCCGTGTGCGCGCTGTCGACCCTGACCGGGGTGATGCTGGTCCAGATGATGGTGGCCGAGGCGACATCCCTGATCCTCGCGTCGGGCGAGCGCCCCCCGGTCTATGTCTCCGCCAACGTCCCCGGCGGCTTCGAGGGCAACCTGGAGCTGGAGAAGCGGTACGCCGGACGGATCCGGCGCACCGCGAGCTGAGCGGGCCTACGGCACGGGCACGGGTGTCAGCGCCACCGCCAGCGGATAGGCGCCGGTCCGCAGCGGCGCCCCGGCGGTGCCCGACACCGTGTCGACCGGCACGAGTGCGTTGCCGTCGGCGGTCGTGACGTACGCCGTCGCGCCGTCCCAGTCGAGGCCGACGTCGAAGGCGGACCTGCCCACGGTGGTCCTCGCGCCCGGGGCACCGGTCACCGTGTCGACGGGTGTGACGTGGTCACCGGTGCTGGGGCTCACCCACAGGGTCCGCCCGTCCGGGGACAGGCCGAGTCCGTACGCCTGCCCGGACACCAGGAGTGTCGGCTCGGTGTCGTTCGTCGCCGTGTCGATCGGAGTCACCGTCGAACCACCGGAGTTGGACACGTACACGCGCTTCCCGTCCGATGCGGCCACCACGTTGAAGGGGCGGGGCCCGACGGGGATCCCCGCGCCCGCCTTCCTCGTGCCGAGGTCGACCGGTGTGACGGTGTTGTCACGGATGTTCGCCACGTACAGCGTCCGGCCGTCCGGAGTGATCGCCATGTTCTCGGGCCCGGACCCCACGGTGACGGCCGGGCCCGCGCGCAGCGTGCCGGTGTCCACCGGCTGGACCGTGCCGTCCGTGTAGTTGGCGACCCACAGCGTGCCGCCGTCCGGTGTGAGCGCGAGCCCCGCCGGAACCCGCCCCACGGCGACCGTGCCGGTGACCGCGCCGCGTTCCACGTCGATCACACTGACGGAGTTCGACCCCTGGGCGGCCGCGTACGCGGTACGGCCGTCGGCGCTCACCACCACCTCGCCCGGGTTGGTCCCGACCCCGATCTCGGTGCTCGTGCCGGACGAGAGGTCGATCGAACTGACCGACGCCCCGCTGAAGTTGGCGGTCAACGCGCGAGGTGCCCCCTTGCCGTCGCTCACCCGGACGGGTATCGCCCTGGTCAGCACACCCGGACCTCCCGACACCACCACCGAGCGAACCCCTTCCGTAGCGTCCGCCGCGCTCGTGAAGGTGACGGTCACCGAGGCGCTGCCGCCCGCCGGGACGGCGACCGTGCCGCTGTCGGGGGACGCGGTGACCCCGGTGGGCACGGAGAGCCTCCAGTCGACGGACCGTGCCTCGGAGGCGGCCTCGTCGGAGAACCTGAGGGTGACCGCCGCGCTCGCGCCGGGCCGCAGGGACAGCGAGCCGGGTGCGAAGGACGGGTCCACTCCGGGGTCGGGGGCGTGCTCCAGCATCGCCGTGTACAGGAACTGGTCCATCACGCCCGGCGAGACCTGTTGCGGCACCGCGTCCAGCGCCTTGCGCTCGCCGCGCAGCTTCTTCCAGGACGTCGCCACGGCCTCGGCGTCGCCCCGCTTGCCCGCCAGCAGCAGGTCCACCGCGGTCAGCCCGGCGGTGCCGTAGGAGCCCAGCTTGTCCAGCCAGGGCGAGGTCTCCCTCAGGAAACCCGGACGCGGGAGGCGGGCACGCAACTGGGCCGGGATGGCCGCCATGTCGGCGAAGTAGGCCCGCAGCGCCGCCGTGGCCCGGTCGAGGCCACTGTCCTCCTCGTACGCCGTGCGGAAGGCGGCGACGAGCGCGGTCAGCGTCGGCGCCTCGGTGGCGTCCAGGTCGGAGGAGCGGTTGTTCTCGGCGAAGATCCGCAGCCATTTCGCGGCCCCGGTCCCCGGCCCCGCCAGATCCCGTACGGACGCGAGGAAAGCGGTGTGCGGATCATAGGAGTCCGGGTTCCACAGATAGGCCGCCGAGGTGAACAGGGCGAGCCTGCTGGCCTCCGCCTGCACCATCGGGTTCGCGGTGACGCCGACGGCCTCCCGCGCCACGCCGGCCTCCCGGCCCGTGACGGGGCCGAGCAGAAGACGGCTGGTGACGTAGTCGTTGACGGGGTAGTTGTCCCAGATCAGGATCGGGTGTCCGTACACCTCGCGGGCCTGACGCAGCTGCGCGGTGGTGATCTTCGGCGCGATCACGCCGACGCCGGTCCACTCGACGACGACGTCCCGGTCCAGCCGCTCGCGGAGCGCCTTCTTGTACGGGGTGTCGGCGAGGTCGGAATACTCGGTCGGCACCATTTCGAGCGGTTCCAGATCGGTCCGGCCGGCGGAGAACCTCGCCCACACCTCGTTCAGCAGATGGGACTGCGCGGCCCCGGCGGCTCCGCCCCCGCTGCCGAACTTCTCCTCGTCCGCGGGGCAGTTCCATCGGGTGTAGCTGATGTCGTCGAGCGGGACGGCGAACGAGCGCACACCGATGTCGTACAGCGAGGCGAACTTGCGGACCAGCGCCGCGATGTCGTCGTCGGAGGAGTAGCAGACCGACAGGCCGGGGGAGAGGGCGTAGGTGAACCGGACGTGGTCGGCGGCGGCCCGCTCGACGAGCTCCCGCAGTCGGCCCAGGTCGGCCGCCGGGTAGGCGTCGCGCCAGCGCTCCCGCAGATACGGGTCGTCCTTCGGGGAGTAGACGTACACGTTCTGCTTGGTGCGGCCCTGGAAGTCGAGGTGGTCCAGCCGTTCGGCGTGCGTCCACGGGGTGCCGTAGAAGCCCTCGACGACACCGCGCAGCCGTGCCGCGGGCCAGTCGCGGACCGTGACCTCGGGCAGCCGCGGGCCCCGCAGGAGCTGGCGCAGGGTCTGGGCGGCGTAGAAGGTGCCGCTGGTGTCCGTGCCGGAGAGGGCGAGCAGCGCGCGGCCGGAGCGCCGTCCGGAGGCGAGGACGTATCCCTCCGGGGGAAGCCCGGCCGGGGACTTGACGCCCAGCCGTCGCAGCGCGCCCTTGGTCGCGGGGTTCTCCCGGGGGCCGCCGACGTAGACGGTGAGAGCGGCGTCGGGCAGGCGCTCGCCGGACGGCACGGTGACGATCCGGTCCGCCCCGGCCGCCCGCAGCGCGGCCTCGACAACCCGCCGGGCGGAGCGGTCGGTGCCCGGCCCGACCACCTCCACGACGCGGCGGGGGACGGTGAGTCGGCGCCCACGCGTGTCGAAGTGTCGGGGCGCGGGCCACACCCGCGAGGCCGTGGAAGCGGCTGTGTCGTATACA
>NZ_LIQX01000339.1 GCF_001418475.1 Streptomyces ossamyceticus
GGGCACTCACCCGTACGCGGTGGAACGTGCTTGTGCGCAGTCAACCCTGAGCAGTTCACAACCCCTCAGCGACGCACGGCCCCGGCCCGACGATTACGGCTACCGGCGACCGGCGACCGGCGACCGGCGTGCAAACGACGGGCGGACGACCGACGGCGAGCGGCGGGCAGACGGACGACCAGCGAGCGGCAAGCGACGGACGACCGACCGGCGGCAGCAAGCAGCGGACGGCGAGCAACCATCGGCCAGCGGCACCGGCCCGGCCCCGGCAGCATTCGAGGCACGCGGGGGCGTCGGCAGCAGCGGACCGGTCACCCACTCGTCGCCCCCGTGGGCCCACGAGGCCCCACCGAACACCCGTACGCGTCGTTCTCGCCGAAGTCCCCCGCCGCTAGGGTGGGTTGGACGACCGCGGCCACGGAGGTGAGCGCACGGATGCCAGGGCCCGTGACCTGGATCGGCATCACCGGACACCGGCAGATCCCGGAGGCCGCCCTGCCCACCGTACGGTCCGGCATCCGGTCGGAACTGCGGAACCGTCCGACGGCCCGGGCCCTCAGCAGCCTCGCCGCCGGAGCCGACCAGTTGTTCGCGGAGATCGCCCTGGACTGCGGCGTCCCTCTGACGGCCGTGATCCCCGGCATGGACTACGAGACCCACCTGGGCGGCGACGAGGTACGGGCGGAGTACCGCCGCCTCCTCAAATGCTGCGCCGCACGCGTGGAACTACCGTACGAACGCACGCACGACGAGGCGTACTACGCGGCGGGCCGCTACATCGTCGACCACGCGGACCGCATGGTCGCCGTCTGGGACGGCGCCCCGGCCCGCGGCCTGGGCGGCACGGCCGACATCGTCGCGTACGCACGGCGGACGGGCGTCCCGGTGACGGTGCTGTGGAGCCCCGGAGTACGCCGAGCCTGACGCATGGCCAGAGGCGCCCTCGCAGGAGCCGACCCCCCAAGCCCAGACTTCGAACCACCCGAGCCCAGGACTTCGAACCACCGGAGCCAGGGACCCGAACCACACGCGCCCAGAACCCGAACGACCCAGGCCCAGAACCCGAACGCCCCAGGCCCCGGACCCGAACCACCCGGGCCCTGCACCCGAACAGCACCCGCTCAGGACCCGAACCGCACGAGCCAGTCCGTGTGCTGGGGGGAGACCAGGCGCTCGGCCTCGGCGACGGCGTCGGCCCAGCCGTCCTCGGTGACCGTGGTGCCCATGGCGACGCGATGGGTGTCGAGGTCCTGTTCGACGAGCTTGTGGGCGTAGGTGAGGGGGCGGTGCCGGCGGACCTCCTGCCAGGCCACACCGGCCGCCGCGGCGGCACTGAGCACGCCGGTCGGGTCCCAGCGGCTGCCGATCGCCCCGAGGGCGCGCAGCACGGCGGTGATCAGGGCCAGCCCGGTCAGTGTGGTCGTGACCCCGGCCCAGCGCACGGAGGCCTGATGGGCCTGCCCGGCCTTGCCTCCGTACCAGGCCAGTTGCTCCAGCACCCGGTCCCGGAGGTAGATGTCCCGCCGCGCGGCGAACCGCTTGGCGCGCACGGCCCGCATCCGGGGGGTGATCTGCCCGAGCCCGAGTTCGGCGGAGCTCTCCCGCGGGTCGTCCCACCCCACCTTCCGCAGCTCGCTCAGCCGCTCCTCCAGCCGTTCGGCGAAGAGGGCCTCGGGGTTGACGTGCCGTGAGTGGAAGGGGCCGCCGTGCACCATGTACTGCCAGGCCAGCGACTTGATCACCTCGGCGGCGGCACGATGCGCCTGCCAGTGCACCCGGGCCCGGCGCCGGGAGGCATGAACCCCGATGGCGATGGTCGCGGCGTACAGCACGGCCGCGACGGCGGACGGTATCCGGCTCCCCACCCGCTCCGCGAGCGAGGCGGTCCCGGTGGCGAGCAGCAGCGCGAACAACTGCGTCCGCACGATCCGGAACGACTCCCCCTGATGGACCAGCGCGAGCTGGTCGCACACATGGAACAACGGGGGTAAATCACGATCACTCACCGTGGTGCTCGGGCCGGGCGTGGCAGCCATAAGAGGACCTCGCACAGATGTCTGGAGACAAACGGGCAGATCATGCTCTCGTCAATTCGGGAACTCCACCAGAGCGCCCCGCATCCGCACATACGCCCAAGGCGCCCTTTACCTCCGGAGGCGTGCGTGGTATAGGGCGTGCATGATAGAAACATCACCCACAATGTCGTCCTAACCTCAATGACCAGGCCCTCGCCACAGGATCTCGTCGGCCAGGGACCGATGACAGCACGTTGGTCCCCTGATCCAGACGGGAAAGACATGAACCCTTCGCTCACGACGTCGAAGTGCCGACCGGACGCGGCTCGACCGGCCACCAGGCGGACGCCCTCCCTTGAGGCGATCGACTCGCGTGCCCTTCACGCCCGGCGGTCCACCGATCGACTGGTCGACCCTCGCGAGACGCAGCGCCCAGGGTTCAACTCGGCCGTCTGAGCCCAGCCCTCACCGACCCCAACCTCCTTGATCAACAAGGAGGTTGGGGTCTCCTGTCAGCGGCTCCGGCGGACCGACGCCGGTACAGTTCTAGAAGTGACGGACTCTCACGGCCGGCAGACGATTCAACAGCTGGTCCTCAAGATGCACAGCCGATGCGATCTGGCGTGCGACCACTGCTATGTGTATGAGCACGCCGACCAGAGCTGGCGCGGGCGGCCGATCGTGATCACCGAGGACGTCATCGGCCAGGTCAGCCGCCGCCTGGCCGAGTACGTGACCGACACCTCCCCGGAGTCGGTCACCGTCATCCTGCACGGAGGCGAACCCCTACTCGCCGGGCCGGCCCGACTGCGTGACGTCTGTGCGGAACTCACCGGTGCACTGACGCCGATCACCACGCTTGACCTGCGCATTCACACGAACGGAGTACAGTTGGGCAGACCGCATCTGGAGGTCTTCCGTGAGTTCGGCGTGAAGATCGGGATCTCGCTGGACGGCGACCGGGCCTCGAACGACCGCCATAGACTCGACCGCCGTGGCCGCAGCAGCTACGACCGGGTCCTGCGGGCCATCGACCTGCTGGGTCTCCCGGAGTACCGGCATCTGTACCAGGGCCTGCTGTGCACCGTGGACGTGGCGAACGACCCGGTCGCGGTACACGACGCACTGACAGCGCTGGACCCGCCCCGGATCGACTATCTGCTCCCTCACTCCACCTGGGCCGCGCCTCCGCCGGGCCACGGCAACGGGACCCCCTACGCCGACTGGCTGCTCAAAGTCTTCGATCGCTGGGAGGAACAAGGGCGGCCCATGCCGGTCAGGACCTTCGACTCGGTACTCAGCACGCTCCGAGGCGGTCCCAGCCTCACCGAGGCCCTCGGGTTGACTCCGTCCGACCTCGCGGTCATTGAGACCGACGGCTCGTTCGAGCAGGCCGACTCCTTGAAGACGGCGTACGACGGTGCCCCGGCCACGGGCTATGACGTCTTCCGGCACAGTTTCGCGGAGTTCGCGGACCATCCCGGCGTCCGCGCCCGCCAACAGGGCAAGGACGGGCTGAGCGAGACGTGCCGTGCCTGTCCGGTCGTGGAGTCCTGCGGTGGTGGGCTCTACGCCCACCGATACAGCGACGAACGCGGGTTCGACAACCCTTCCGTCTTCTGCACCGACCTCCGGGCACTCATCGAGGGCGTCGCCGAGCGGATCACCGAACACACCCTGGTCCCGGCCGTCACCGGCATCAAGGAACTCCGGCTGGCCCAGACCGAGCTGAGCCGACTGCTCGTGGCCGGTGCGCACCCGCACCTCACCGGCCACCCCGACTGGGACACCGCTTGGCGTCTGCTGCTGAGTCTGGACACCGGTGAGACGAGCGGCGTAGCGCTAGACGCGGTCCTCTCCCACCCATATCTACGGCCGTCCCTGCTCGGAGCCACGGATGCGCGGGGCAGGTTGCCCCGACTCATGGCCACGGCCGTCGCCGCCTCGGTACGAGCGGGCGTGGCGACCACCCTCGACTGGGACGAGCCGGACACCGAGGTGTACCTCCCGACGCTCGGGACCGTGCGGCTGCCGGAACCGGGCCGCGTGGAGTTCAAGGTCGCCGAAGGTGACTTCCGGTGGCGTACCCCCACGCGCGGCGGCTCCCGGTCGTCGGCGCGGTGGCGGCCGTTGAAGAGGCTGCGCCCTGCCGACGGTCCGACCCTGCTCATCGACGACGCCGACCCGTACCGCGACCGCTACCCCACACCGGTCGCCAACCCTCTGAGCCCCAGCGATCTCGCGCTCTTCGGTAAGCGACTGCGGACCGCCCACGACCTGCTGGACGAGCGCCACCCCGGTCTGCGCGACGGCTCCCGCGTTCTCCTCGCGACCACCGTCACCCCCCTCCGAGCGGGCTCAGGGCTGGAGCTCAGCACGTCCGCGCCCGACGCGCTGGGCCTGGCCGTCGACTTCGAGCCCGAGGAGTTCGTTCGCCAACTGCCCCTGCTGGCGCGGCGGGCGCGTCTCGCCGCTCTGCGCCAGGTGGCGGACCTGCATGTACCCGGCACAGGCGCCGGGCGCCTTCTCGACGAGGCGAGCGCCTGCCTCGGCAGGGCGGCCTCGGTGCCGGACCGGTTCGACGCCGACGAGGATCTGCGGCGCGCCCGGTACGCAATTGACCGCCTGGCCGCGCTCTCGACGGACGAACTCACGGACAATGGGACGTACTTGGTCCAGGAACTACAAGAGGAATGGGTAGCGCTCCATGGCTGATGCCACTCGCCCTCAGAACCTTCTGCACCAGCTTCAGGACACTCTGACCGAGGTGGGTGTCCGCCCGGGGAGCACCCTCATGGTGCACTCCTCACTGGGTGGCACAGGGATCGGTGCCACCGCCGTACGTGACGTACTGCTGCGCGCCCTGGGACCGGACGGCACCCTCGTCGTGCCGGCGTTCACACCGGAGAACTCGGACACCTCCCGCGAGTACCGCCGCATGGTCGAAGGCATGACGGAGCAGGAGAAGGCCGAGTTCCGGGCAGGGGTGCTGCCGTTCGAACAGGACACGACACCCTGCCCAACCATGGGCGCTCTCGCCGAATGCGTGCGGAGCACGCCGGGCGCCGTCCGCAGTGCACACCCACAGACATCGTTCGCCGGCCTCGGCCCACGCGCGGCGGAGCTGCTCACCGGCCACGATCCGCACTGCCACTTCGGTGAGGGCTCCCCCATGGCCAGGCTGTACGAGGCCGACGCGCGGATACTGCTCCTGCGTGTGGGTTTCGAGGTGTGCAGCGCCTTCCATCTCGCCGAGTACCGCATGACGCCTCCCCCATCGCGTCGGACGTACCGCTGCGTGGTGGAGGAAAAGGGCAACTGGATCGCGTACGAGGATCTCGACCTGCACGACGGGGACTTCGGCGAGATCGGGGCACGAGTCCCACGCGACCTGTACGAGGAACGGAAATGGGCGGGAGGGC
>NZ_LIQX01000034.1 GCF_001418475.1 Streptomyces ossamyceticus
GGGGGCACGGCACCGGGACCGTTGTCACCGGCGCCGCCCTGGCGCGGAGCACCGCCGTCACCGAAGCTGCCGCCCGGACGCAGACCCGAGCCGCCGCCGGCGAAGCCGCCCTGGCGACCGGAGTCGTTGAAGTTCTCGAAGTTCCTGGTGTCGGGAGCACCGGTCCCGGCGGCCTGGAGGCCCTGCGGGGCACCTGGGGCCTGACCGCCGCCGAACGCACCGGCACCGGCGCCCGCCGGAGCCGGCCGGCCACCCTGCGGAGGCATCGGCGGACCGCCCTGCGGCCCACGCTGACCACCGGGGTTGCCCGGACCGCTGGGGTTGCCGGGCAGTGCCGCGCGCGGACCCTGACCGGCGCCGACCTGGCCGCGCTGCGGGGCGCCGCCGAGCAGACCGCCACCGGAGGGGCCACCGCCGAGCTGCGGGCCCGACTGGCCGGCCTGGCGACGCGCGGCGGCGGCACCGGCCGCGGCCTGCGCGGCGGCGGGGCCACCGGTGGAGGGGGCACCCTGGCCGGGCTTGCCGGGGGCCGGCTTCTTGTTGCCCTGCGCGACGTCCACGGGAAGCATGACCAGCGCGGTCGTGCCGCCCGAGTCGGACGGACGGAGCTGGATGCGTATGCCGTGACGCTGCGACAGACGACCGACCACGAACAGACCCATGCGGCGGGAGACCGACACGTCCACGGTGGGCGGCGAGGCGAGGCGCTCGTTGATCGCCGCGAGGTCCTCGGGGGAGAGGCCGATACCGGTGTCGTGGATCTCGATCAGCACCCGCCCGTCGGGCAGCGCGTGACCGGTGACCTTGACCTTGGTCTGCGGCGAGGAGAAGGAGGTCGCGTTCTCGAGCAGCTCGGCGAGGAGGTGCACGAGGTCGTTGACCACGCGGCCGGCCACTTCGGTGGTCGGCACGGCGGCCAGCTCGATGCGCTCGTACTGCTCCACCTCGGAGGCGGCGGCGCGGAGCACGTCGACCAGCGGGACCGGGCGGGTCCACCGGCGGCCGGGCTCCTCACCGGCGAGGACGAGGAGGTTCTCACCGTTACGGCGCATGCGGGTGGCGAGGTGGTCGAGCTTGAACAGCGAGGACAGCTGGTCCGGGTCGGCCTCGCGGGACTCCAGTTCGGAGATGAGCGAGAGCTGACGCTGGATGAGGCCCTGCGAGCGGCGCGAGAGGTTGGTGAACATCGCGTTGACGTTGCCCCGGAGGAGGGCCTGCTCGGCGGCGAGGCGGACCGCCTCGCGGTGCACGTCGTCGAAGGCCGCGGCCACCTGGCCGATCTCGTCCCGCGAGTGCACACCGACGGACTCGACAGAGGTGTCGACGTCCTGCGGGTCCGACTCCGAGAGCTGCTTGACCAGCTCGGGCAGACGGTCCTGGGCGACCTTGGTCGCCGTGTCCTGCAGCCTGCGCAGCGAGCGGATCATGGAGCGGGCCACGACGAACGCGCCGACCAGGGAGACACCGAGGACGAGCAGGATGAGCGCACCGGAGATGATCGCCTCTTGCTCGGCGTCCGCACGGAGCGCGCGAGCCGTCTGCTCCATCTCCTCGAGGAGCGAGCCCTCGATCTTCTCCATACGCTCGATCTTGGTCCCGGAGTCGTCGGTCCAGTCCTTGTACGAGCGCTTGTCCTGGCCGCGCAGACCGCCGGCGCTGGCGAGCACGCGGTCCGCGTAGAGGTCGGAGGCCTCGATGGTGGGGCTGGCGTCGTCGATCGGCTTGGTGAGCTCCTCGGCGCCGTCGCCGTAGATGTCGGCGAAGGCGGTGCGGTCGGACTCCTCGTTCGCCAGCGCCGAGCTGGCGTAGAGGCGGTCGTTCTCGGAGAGGGTGCCGAACGTGTCCTTGTTCTCCGGCAGGGCCGCGGCGATGACCGCGCGCTGCACGGACGCGTACTCCTTGGCCGAGGAGAACGCGGCCAGGGCGCGGGTGCGCTTGATCATGTCCGGGTTGCTGGTGGCCTCCGCCATGTCCTGGGAGAGTTCCAGCAGCTGGATGATCAGACGGTGGTAGGCCTCGACCGTCTGCGTGGAGTTCTTCGGGTCGGCGTAGGCCTTGTTGCGGACGCTGTTGAGGTTGTTGAGCTCACGCACGACGCGCACGAGGCTGTCGCGGACGCCGGGGAGGTTCTGGGCGGTGCTGGAGCTGTCGGCCTCTTGGGTCGCGTCGGCGAACTGGACGCGGGCCTGGTCCGTCTTCTGGCGGGCGCCCTTGACCGTGAAGTCGCTGGCGTCGAGACCCCGCGCGAGGGGACCGGCGGAGAGGTCGCGCTCGTTCTGCAACGCGTCGGCGAGCTCGGTCGCCTGCTTGGTCATGTCGGTCAGCAGCCGCATGTTGTCGAGCTGCTGGATGTCGTCCACGTTGTCGCCGATGCGCAGTGCGCCCAGCGAGGTCGCCGCCACCACGGGGAGGGCGAGCAGCGAGACGAGACGAGTGGAGATGCGCCAGTTGCGCAGGGCTACTCGTGATCCGGGACCGGTCACACCGGCCGTGTCGCCCTTGGGCTTGCCGGGCGCGGGAGGAGCGGACGCGCCGGTGCGCCCGGAGCGCTCACCGCCGTCGCCGATCTCCGCCGGACCCGGGTTCTGGGCGTGCTGGGGGGAGGAACCGTTACCGGTTCCGTTGTGTGGCTCCGGCTCCGCCGAAGCGCTGCCATCCCTCTTGAAACGTCCCTGCACTAGCTTCGCAACCTCTGGACCAGGCGCCCCACCGAATGAACGGCGGGACGGTGTCGGCGTCTTGGGGGCGCCCTGAATTACGTCCCCTGTGTGTGGTCGTGAGTGACCGGCGCTGGCTCCCCCTTCCGCCGCCGCCCGGCGCTGCTTTGCGCCCCTGCGCACCGGCACGATCCTGCGGCGGTCCGAGGAATTCCAGCACAGTGCCGGATCTGCAACAAGGCCAACGGATAACGGTCTGTTCACAGTGACAGTGCGTGAGGGGTGAGTCACTGGATGTGGAGGCAGATTCGCAGCAAAGCGGGCAAACTCCCGCGATATGGGGGCGCACGGGGGGTGTCCCAGTCGCCATGATCAGGAGCGGAATGCCTGATTCAGTTAACTGATGTCCGGTTTGTCCGAGTGAAGGGAGGGTCCGGATTGTCTGATTTGCCCATGAGTAGGTGAGCAAACTCACACGGTGATCATGCCTTCTTCCTGCCCTGGCCCGGGAATCGGATGTTTAGCCTGACGCTTTACAGGGATGGCGAATCCGACAACCCGCGCTTGTGGGGCGGCCCTTGCGGTCCGGCCCGGCGCCCGCTCACGACGAGGTCCTGGACAACAGTGAAGACGACGATGATGTTCCGCACGATAGCCAACCCCCGGCGCACCACGCTGGCCCACCTCGCCGACGCCGAGGACCTGCGCACGCCGGAGCAGGAGCACTCCGTCGACCTCCCCTCCCAGACCGCGAACCCCCGTCGTACGGTCCTGATGAACGTACCCGCCCAGTCCGCTGAGTAGTTGCAGGCTCAAGTACGCACGGAATCCGCCCTGTGCTCAAGGCGGATCCCGTGAACCCCGTGAAAGCGGAGGACCGCTCCGTCAGGTACGCGGACCAAGGGCGCCCGGCACCACGACCAGGGCGCCCTTTCCCATGGGTGCGGCCGACCGCGCCCCCTTAATGCGCGAGGCGGGCCCCCCTTGCCGCGTTAGCCTGGAGCGTCAGACTCCAGCCAGCTCAGGTAAGGGGCACGAGGATCCCGTGCGCATCGCCAGGTTCTCCATCGACGGGAACGTAGCCTTCGGAGCGGTCGAGGGCGACAAGCCGGACGAGCTCGTCCTGGACATCATCAAGGGCATCCCGTTCGCGGACTTCGAGCTCTCCGGCACGAAGGTCCCGGTGGCCTCCCGTGACGCGAGGACACGGGTCAGGCTGCTGCCGCCGGTGCTCCCCAACAAGGTCGTGGCCTTCGGCCGCAACTACGCCGAACACGCCCGGGAACTCGGCAACGAGGTCCCCGACGCCCCGTTCGCCTTCTTCAAGCCGGCCACCTCGGTGATCGGCCCCGGCGACGAGATCCAGTACCCGTCCTTCTCGCAGGAACTCCACCACGAGGCCGAGCTCGCCGTGGTCATCGGCCGGATGTGCCGCGAGGTCCCGCGCGAACGCGTCAAGGACGTGATCTTCGGCTACACCTGCGCCAACGACATCACCGCCCGTGACGTCCAGCGGCGCGAGAAGCAGTGGGCCCGGGCCAAGGGCTTCGACACGTCCTGCCCGCTCGGCCCCTGGGTCGAGACCGAACTGGACCCCTCGGACCTGACCATCCAGCTCACGGTCAACGGCGGTCAGCGCCAGCTCGGCCGCACGAGCGAGATGATCCACTCCATCGAGGACCTGATCGTCAACATCACCGAGGCCATGACGCTGCTCCCGGGCGACGTCATCCTCACGGGCACCCCGGCAGGGGTCGGCCCCCTCAACGTCGGCGACGAGGTCGCCGTCACCATCGAAGGCATCGGCACTCTCACCAACAAGGTGATCAAGCGTGGCTAACGGCTCCGTCCGCGTACGTTTCTGTCCGTCCCCGACCGGCAACCCCCATGTGGGACTGGTCCGCACGGCCCTCTTCAACTGGGCGTTCGCCCGCCACACCGGCGGCACGTTCGTCTTCCGCATCGAGGACACCGACGCGGCCCGCGACTCCGAGGAGTCCTACGAGCAGCTCCTGGACTCGCTGCGCTGGCTGGGCTTCACCTGGGACGAGGGCCCCGAGGTCGGCGGCCCGCACGCGCCGTACCGCCAGTCGCAGCGCATGGAGACGTACACGGAGATCGCCCGGAAGCTCCAGGACGCCGGCCACGCGTACTCCTGCTACTGCACCGCCTCCGAGCTGGAGGAGCGCCGTGACGCCGCCCGCGCCGCGGGCCGCCCCTCCGGCTACGACGGCAAGTGCCGCGAGGTCACGCCGGAGCAGAAGGCCCAGTACGAGGCCGAGGGCCGTGAGCCGATCGTCCGCTTCCGGATGCCCGACGAGACGATCACCTTCACCGACCTGGTCCGCGGCGAGCTGACCTTCACCCCGGAGAACGTCCCGGACTACGGCATCGTCCGCGCGAACGGCGCCCCGCTGTACACGCTGGTCAACCCGGTCGACGACGCCCTGATGGAGATCACCCACGTCCTGCGGGGCGAGGACCTGCTCTCCTCGACGCCGCGTCAGATCGCGCTCTACAAGGCGCTGATCGACCTGGGCGTCGCCAAGGAGATCCCGTCCTTCGGCCACCTGCCGTACGTGATGGGCGAGGGCAACAAGAAGCTCTCCAAGCGCGACCCGCAGTCCAGCCTGAACCTCTACCGGGAGCGCGGCTTCCTCCCCGAGGGCCTGCTGAACTACCTCTCCCTCCTCGGCTGGTCGCTCTCCGCGGACAAGGACATCTTCACGATCGAGGAGATGGTCGCCGCCTTCGACGTCGCCGACGTGAACCCCAACCCGGCCCGCTTCGACCTGAAGAAGGCCGAGGCGATCAACGCGGACCACATCCGCATGCTGAGCGTGACGGACTTCACCGAGCGCTGCGCCCCCTGGCTGAAGGCCCCCTTCGCCCCCTGGGCCCCGGAGGACTTCGACGAGGCCAAGTGGCAGGCCGTCGCCCCGCACGCGCAGACCCGGCTGAAGGTCCTCTCGGAGATCACCGACAACGTCGACTTCCTGTTCCTGCCGGAGCCGGTCGAGGACGAGGCGTCCTGGTCGAAGGCGATGAAGGAGGGCTCCGACGCCCTGCTGCGCACCGCGAAGGAGAAGCTGGAGTCCGCCGAATGGACCTCGGCCGAGTCCCTCAAGGAGGCCGTCCTGGCTGCCGGCGAGGCCCACGGCCTCAAGCTCGGCAAGGCGCAGGCTCCCGTCCGCGTGGCCGTCACCGGCCGCACGGTCGGCCTGCCCCTCTTCGAGTCCCTGGAGATCCTGGGCAAGGAGAAGACCCTGGCCCGCATCGACGCGGCCCTGGCCAAGCTGGCCGCGTAACGCCCGTGCGCAAGGGGCGGCACCCGGAGTTCCGGGTGCCGCCCCTTCGTCATCCGCCGGACAGGACGGCCGGCCTCGGGCTACCGTCGGACCATGAACATCAAGGCCGTGGTCTGGGACGTCGACGACACCCTCTTCGACTACACCACGGCCGACCGCACCGGGATGCGGGCGCATCTGACGGCGGAGGGGCTGCGCCGCTACGGCTCCGTCGAGGAGGCCCTCGACCGCTGGCGCGAACTCACGAGCCTGCACTGGCGGCGGTACGCGGCCGGTGAGGGCGACTGGGAGGCCACCCGGCGCGACCGGGTGCGCGACTTCCACGGCCGACCGCTGACCGACGCCGAGGCCGACGCCTGGTTCGAGCGCTACATCGTCCACTACGAGCGGGCCTGGGCGCTCTTCCCGGACGTCCTGCCCGTCCTGGACGCCCTCGCCGCGACCCACCGGCACGCGGTGCTCTCCAATTCCAGTCTCCCCGTGCAGGAGCGCAAGCTGCGCGCCCTCGGGGTGTGGGACCGCTTCGAGACGGTCCTGTGCGCCGAACAGCTGGGCGTCCACAAGCCGGCCGCCGAGGCCTTCCACGCCGCGTGCGAGTCCCTGGACCTGCCGCCGGGCGAGGTCGCGTACGTCGGCGACCACCCGGAGATCGACGGACAGGGTGCCGCCGAGGCGGGCCTGCTGTCGGTCTGGATCGATCGCGGCGGCCTCTACGCGACCGTCGACCCGCCGGTCGGACCGCACCGCATCGCCACCCTCGCCGAACTCCCCGCGATCCTCGGCTCGGATACTCGTTTTGGAGCGCCGTCCACCTTCGGGTAATGTTCTTTCTGCGCCGCCGGGGAGCGGGCCGAAAGGCCGGAACCGGAAGCGCAAACTAGAACAAGATCCCCTCAGGGGCTTGCGTTCCAGTGGCCTATGGTGTAATTGGCAGCACGACTGATTCTGGTTCAGTTAGTCTTGGTTCGAGTCCAGGTAGGCCAGCTCGCAGAGCTTATCTGCGCCAGCGGATCTCATCCGCAAGCCCCCGTTGTGTAGCGGCCTAGCACGCTGCCCTCTCAAGGCAGTAGCGCCGGTTCGAATCCGGTCGGGGGTACAGATCCTTCCCGCGAGGAGAGTTCGGGTCGCACCCTCTCACCTCGATGCAGGATCGCTAGGGCCCCCGTTGTGTAGCGGCCTAGCACGCCGCCCTCTCAAGGCGGTAGCGCCGGTTCGAATCCGGTCGGGGGTACTGACTGGTCTAAACCACATTGGTCTATGGTGTAATTGGCAGCACGACTGATTCTGGTTCAGTTAGTCTTGGTTCGAGTCCAGGTAGACCAGCTTGGACCTGCGGCGATGCAGTACTGAACGCCCGCAGGCTCCACGCCCCCGTTGTGTAGCGGCCTAGCACGCCGCCCTCTCAAGGCGGTAGCGCCGGTTCGAATCCGGTCGGGGGTACCTCACAGAAGGCCCTTCGCTTCGGCGGAGGGCCTTCGTCGTGCGCACGTCCGGAGCGGTGAAGCCACCGGAGCGGTGAAACAAGGGGGCGTGCCCCTTCGCCCGCCGGTGGCCCACTCACTCGAGGCCGTACCGCCGGGCCGACTCCTCCTCCTGGGCCAGCCGGTGCAGTGCCCGCAGCACCGGCTCGAACAGCACCGCCGAGGACACCGCCGACTCGACCATCTCCGTGTCGGACTCGTACGTCTCCATGCGGTCCAGGTCCCGTGCCGCCGCCTGACGCATCAACTCGGCGTACGGGGCCATGGTTTCGGCGTCGCACGGATACCCCAGCCGGATCTGCGTGGCCACCAGGGCCACCAGGGAACGGTGCACGGGGGACAGGGCCCCGATCTCCCGCGCCGCGTCCCAGCCCAGCGTCCGCAGCAACCGGTCCACCTCCGCCGTCGCGGCGGCCGTGGCCGGGTCCTCCTCGTCCGGGTCGGGGGCCTGGGGGAGTGCCCACAGCGCCGCGCCGAGGCGGATGGTGCGGCCCAGCGACTCGTCGTCGACGTGCTTGAGCACCTCCCTGGCGCTCGCCACCGGCACCCGCCCCACCTGGATCAACGCCCGCACCAGCCGCAGCCGGCGCAGATGCGTCTCGTCGTACTCGGCCGTCGTCGCGTTCAGCTGGCGGCCCGGCGCCAACAGCCCCTCGCGCAGGTAGTACTTGATCGTCGCGGTGGACACCCCGCTGCGTGCGCTCAACTCCGCCAACCGCATCTCTCTTGCGCCCCTCCTTGGGAAGTGTCACTATCCAAGCATGAGTGGTCGGATAGTGCTGCTCACCAACAAGGGGGAGTCATGTCGGGAAAGACGGTCGTCGCCGGACGGACCACCGCTGCCGCCGAGGGCGATGTGGTGGTCCTGCTCATCGGCGTGCGCATCAACCACTTCTGGGCCGTCCACCACTGGATGCCGGTGCTGACCGCGATGCCCCGGATGCTGCGCGAACTGCGCAAGGACCCGGGCCGGGGGCTGCTGAACGCGGTCCTGCTCACGGCCTCGCCGCGGACGTACTACGTCGTCCAGTACTGGGAGTCCAAGGAGAAGCTCTACGGCTACGCGCACGCGCCCGACGCGTTCCACCGTGTGGCGTGGGCCGCGATGAACCGCAAGGAGCGCAAGGGGAAAGGCCGCGGACACGTGGGGCTCTGGCACGAGACGTACGTGGTGCCGGAAGGGTCGTACGAGTCGATCTACGCGGACATGCCGGCCTTCGGTCTCGCGGCGGCCACCGGGGTGCTGCCGATCGAGAAGCGGGGCCGGTCCGCGAAGGAGCGGTTCGCCCACCGGAGGGTGGACGCCTGATCGGGGACGCACCGAGGCCGACCGTCCGTAAGGTGCGGTCGACCGCACGAGAAAAGGCCTGCCGCGGCGTTGAGGCAGGCCTTTTTCGTGGTCGTACGGCAGGGGGAGGGTCAGCCCGAGCGGCGCAGGGCCTCGGAGAGGCGGGCCGCGGCGTCGATCACCGCTTGGGCGTGCATACGGCCCGGGTGGCGGGTCAGGCGCTCGATCGGCCCGGAGACCGAGACCGCGGCGACCACGCGGTTGGAGGGGCCGCGGACCGGGGCCGAGACCGAGGCCACGCCCGGCTCGCGCTCGCCGATCGACTGGGCCCAGCCGCGGCGGCGCACCCCGGACAGGGCGGTCGCGGTGAAGCGGGCGCCCTGGAGGCCGCGGTGGAGGCGCTCGGGCTCCTCCCAGGCCATGAGGATCTGCGCCGAGGAGCCGGCCTTCATCGTGAGCGTCGAGCCGACCGGCACCGTGTCCCGCAGGCCGGACAGCCGCTCCGCCGCGGCGACGCAGATGCGCATGTCGCCCTGGCGGCGGTAGAGCTGGGCGCTCTCGCCCGTCACATCCCTGAGGTGCGTGAGCACCGGGCCGGCCGTGGCGAGGAGGCGGTCCTCACCGGCGGCCGCGGCCAGCTCGGCCAGCCTCGGGCCGAGGATGAAACGGCCCTGCATGTCCCGTGCCACCATGCGGTGGTGTTCCAGAGCCACGGCCAGGCGGTGGGCCGTGGGTCGTGCGAGTCCGGTGGCGCCGACCAGACCCGCGAGGGTGGCCGGACCGGACTCCAGAGCGCTCAGGACCAGGGCCGCCTTGTCCAGAACGCCGACGCCGCTACTGTTGTCCATGCAACGATACTCGCGTCTCACTCTGTGAAACGCAAGTTCAATTTCACGTGGACCTTGCCACTCTGGAAGCAGAACAACAGCGGCTCGCGGACCGACGAGCCCGGCGGCAGGCGCGTGCGACGAGGGGATGCGCACACGCTCGCCACCTCCGAGATCTAGTTGGGTCGACGCGCTGAGGCGTCGACCGGAGGGAAAGCGATGGGTAGGACACTCGCGGAGAAGGTCTGGGACGACCACGTCGTCCGGCGCGCCGAGGGCGAGCCCGACCTCCTCTTCATCGACTTGCACCTGCTGCACGAGGTGACCAGCCCCCAGGCCTTCGACGGTCTCCGCAAGAGCGGGCGGAAGGTCCGCCGGCTCGACCTGACCATCGCGACCGAGGACCACAACACCCCCACCCTCGACATCGACAAGCCCATCGCGGACCCCGTCTCCCGCGTCCAGCTGGAGACGCTGCGGAACAACGCCGCCGAGTTCGGCGTGCGGCTGCACCCGCTGGGTGACGTCGAGCAGGGTGTCGTCCACGTCGTGGGCCCGCAGCTGGGTCTGACCCAGCCCGGTATGACGGTCGTCTGCGGCGACTCCCACACCTCCACGCACGGCGCCTTCGGCGGTCTGGCGTTCGGCATCGGCACCTCCCAGGTGGAGCATGTGCTGGCCACCCAGACGCTGCCCATGGCCCGCCCGAAGACCATGGCCATCACGGTCGACGGCGAGCTGCCCGACGGTGTCACCGCCAAGGACCTGATCCTCGCGATCATCGCCAGGATCGGCACGGGCGGCGGTCAGGGCTACGTCCTGGAGTACCGCGGCTCCGCCATCGAGAATCTCTCGATGGAGGCCCGCATGACCATCTGCAACATGTCGATCGAGGCCGGTGCCCGCGCGGGCATGATCGCCCCCGACCAGACCACGTTCGACTACCTGGAGGGCCGTCCGCACGCCCCCAAGGGCGAGGACTGGGACGCGGCCGTCGCGTACTGGAAGACCCTCAGGACGGACGACGACGCCGAGTTCGACGCCGAGGTCGTGATCGAGGCCGCCGAGCTGTCGCCGTTCGTCACCTGGGGCACCAACCCCGGCCAGGGTGCGCCGCTTTCGGCGGACGTCCCCGATCCGGCTTCGTACGAAGACGCTTCGGAGCGCCTGGCCGCCGAAAAGGCCCTGGAGTACATGGGGTTGGAGGCCGGACAGCCGCTGCGCTCCATCAAGGTGGACACCGTCTTCGTAGGTTCCTGCACCAACGGCCGCATCGAGGACCTGCGCGCCGCCGCGGACCTGCTCAAGGGCCGCAAAGTCGCCGACGGCGTACGGATGCTGGTCGTCCCCGGCTCCGCGCGGGTCGGTCTCCAGGCCGTCTCCGAGGGCCTGGACGTCGTCTTCAAGGAGGCCGGCGCCGAGTGGCGGCACGCGGGCTGCTCCATGTGCCTGGGCATGAACCCGGACCAGCTGGCCCCCGGTGAGCGTTCCGCGTCCACCTCCAACCGCAACTTCGAGGGCCGGCAGGGCAAGGGCGGCCGTACGCACCTGGTCTCGCCGCAGGTCGCCGCCGCGACCGCCGTGCTGGGCCACCTGGCCTCGCCCGCCGACCTGTCCGACGCCCCCGCGCCCGCTGGAGTCTGAGAGTCATGGAAGCATTCACCACGCACACCGGCCGGGCCGTCCCGCTGCGCCGCAGCAACGTCGACACCGACCAGATCATCCCCGCCCACTGGCTCAAGAAGGTGACCAGGGACGGCTTCGAGGACGGGCTGTTCGAGGCCTGGCGCAAGGACGAGACCTTCATCCTCAACCAGCCCGAGCGCGCGGGTGCCACGGTCCTGGTCGCCGGCCCCGACTTCGGCACCGGCTCCTCCCGTGAGCACGCGGTCTGGGCGCTGCAGAACTACGGCTTCAAGGCCGTGATCTCCTCCCGGTTCGCCGACATCTTCCGCGGCAACTCGCTCAAGAACGGCCTGCTCACGGTCGTGCTGGAGCAGAAGATCGTGGATTCGCTGTGGGAGCTCACCGACAAGGACCCCCAGGCCGAGGTGACGGTCGACCTGGAGACCCGGCAGGTGCGTGCCGAGGGCATCACCGCCTCCTTCGAGCTGGACGAGAACTCCCGCTGGCGGCTGCTGAACGGGCTGGACGACATCTCCATCACCCTCCAGAACGAGGCCGACATCGCCGCGTACGAGGCCAAGCGGCCGTCGTACAAGCCGCGGACGCTGCCGGTCTGATCCGCCGCGCGGACCACCCCCCCGGGGAGGCCCGCGCACGACGGATTCCAGCCACCGCCACACCCCTCTGTACCCCCAATCGTGCACGGTTGGGGGTACAGCCATGTTTGGCGTAACGCACCTTGGAAGTGGGGTGCAGAAAGGTTTCAACTCCCCTAGTTACAAAGGCGATTACCGGGGTACGCGCATCATCGTGCGGCATTGGATGGGGGTGCTCGACAGGCCCCCCGGAGACGGCAGTTGCCCCCTGGGCAGGCGACAACTCGCCCCAGATGGCACAATCTGTGCATGGAACACGACGGCCAACTCGAGCTCTATGCGGCGGTCGCGGGCCAACTCAAGGAAGCGCACGCAAGAGTGCGCGCACTGCAAGTCCCGGAGGGCGTACGGATGGCGCTGACCCGGAAGCTGCTGGTCATTACGGCCGTGGCCAAGCACGATCTCGCCGACGCGGCAAGGCGTCTGGAGAGCTTCACGGTGGACCTCGACGAGGGGCGAATGCCCACCGGGGAACGCTGAAGCAACTCTGTGACAGCCGAGTTCGTTGCGGCACAAGGGTGATAAGCCCGTTTCGTGTTTGATTTGCGGTATATATCTGCCTAACGTGCGAAAAGCTTGAACACTTTCGTTCTGGCGATGTCTCCGAAGGGGAAGACGTGAACAAGGCGCAGCTCGTAGAAGCGATTGCGGACAAGCTCGGTGGCCGTCAGCAGGCCGCCGACGCGGTGGACGCCGTCCTGGACGCCATCGTCCGGGCGACGGTCGCGGGTGAGAGGGTCTCGGTCACCGGCTTCGGTTCGTTCGAGAAGGTCGAGCGTCCCGCCCGTTACGCCCGCAACCCGCAGACGGGTGAGCGGGTTCGGGTGAAGAAGACCTCCGTGCCCCGCTTCCGCGCAGGTCAGGGCTTCAAGGACCTGGTGAGCGGCTCCAAGAAGCTGCCCCGCGGCGGCGAGGTCGCCGTCAAGAAGGCGCCCAAGGGCAGCCTGAGCGGCGGCGCCTCGGCGACGGTCAAGAAGGCGGCCGCGAAGAAGACGACGACCGCGAAGAAGGCCACCACGGCCCGTAAGACGACGCCCGCCAAGAAGACCACGGCGGCGGCGAAGAAGACGACGGCGAAGAAGACCACCGCGAAGAAGACGACGGCGACGAAGTCGACCGCGGCGAAGAAGACCACGGCCGCGAAGTCGACCGCGGCGAAGAAGACCACCGCGGCCAAGGCCCCGGCCAAGAAGGCCACCGCGAAGAAGGCTCCGGCCAAGAAGTCGTCGGCTCGAAAGACCACGGCGAAGAAGACTGCCGCCCGTTAGCAGGGGGGGCGCTGGATACTCACACGCGCCGGGCCGGGCTCCTAGTCGGAGCCCGGCCCGCGGCGTTCTCGGGGTAAGGGTTCGTTGAGAATTCCCGGTTCCCCGCTCCCTTTCGGCGGAGCCTCTGGCCGGCCCGCCTCAGAAAGTCTGCAACGTGATCAACGTGACGCGGAGGGCGTCGCCCGTGCCCTCCGTCTCGATGCGGACGCGCTGCCCGGGGCGGAGGAGGCGCAGGCCCCCCGCGTCGAAGGCCGGGGCGTCGAAGGGCACGGGGGTGCCGTCGTCCAGGAGGACCTGGCCCGAGCGGGTGGCGGCGTCGTAGGTGTACGCGGTGGCCTGCATGGACGCAGCCTACTGGCCGGGTATCAGCAGGCGCGCGGCCGCGGCGGCCGTACGGGGGCCCACGCCGAGACAGAGGGCGGCGCGCAGGTCGTCCCCGGTGTCGACGTCCTGGCGTACCGAGTCGACGTCGTCGAGCACGAGCTCCACGGCGCCGGAGCGGCGGTGGCTGTGCCGGGAGCCGGGGCCGAACGCCGGGCGCAGCGCCCGGCCGGGAGCGGCGGCGAGCAGCGTGGTCCCGGTGCCGGCGGCGTCCGCGAGGAACGCCCGCGGGAACGCGGCTGTGGCGCCCAGGACGCGGGCGAGTTCGTCGGGGCGCAGCGCCGGCAGATCGGCGTTCAGCGTGGCCACCGGGGCGTACGGCCTGGCGGTGCGCGCGAGGGCCGCCGCGTGCCGCAGCGCCGCGTTCAGACCGTCCGCCGGATCGGTCGCCGGATCGGCCGCGGGATCGTCGGGGACGATCCGGGCGCCGAGCGCCGCCAGCTCACGCCCGGCCAGCGGATCGTCCGTGACGACCACCACATCGTGCACCGCCGCACAGGCCAGCGCCGCGGCCACCGTGTCCAGCGCGAAGGCGAGGGCCAGGCCGGGGCGCACGCCGTCGTCGGCGGTGTCCGCGAGCCTGCTCTTGGCCCGCGCCAAGGGTTTCAGGGGTACGGCCAGGGTCCACTGCACGGGTGTTCCGTCCCTCTCTCGTCGCCGCCATTGTCACCTGGGGGCCACGGAAGTCCGCAGGGCGGGGCGTACGGTGTTCTCGACAGACCGGCGGTCCGGGGCGACACTTGTGCGGCTCCCCGGGCGAGGAGCCCCCTGGCCCCCCTGGCCCCCTAGAGGAAGGTGTCCGAGTGTCCCGCCGCAGAATCGGCTTCTGGTACCGCTTCGCCGCGGTCCTGTGCAAACCGCCGCTGGTGATTCTGATCAAGCGGGACTGGCGCGGAATGGAGAACATTCCTGCTGAAGGCGGATTTATCACCGCGGTGAACCACAATTCGCATGTGGACCCCTTCGCGTACGCGCACTTTCAGTACAACAGCGGCCGCGTTCCGCGATTCCTCGCGAAGAGCGGCCTTTTCAAGAAGGGATTCGTGGGCGCCGCGATGCGCGGCACCGGACAGATCCCCGTCTACCGCGAGACCACGGACGCCCTGAGCGCCTTCCGTGCCGCGATCGACGCCGTGGAGCGCGGCGAGTGCGTCGCCTTCTACCCGGAGGGCACCATCACCCGGGACCCCGACCAGTGGCCCATGACCGGCAAGACCGGCGCCGCGCGGGTCGCCCTCCAGACCAAGTGCCCGGTGATCCCCGTGGCGCAGTGGGGCGCCAACGAGCTGTTGCCGCCGTACGCCAAGAAGCCCCACTTCCTGCCGCGCAAGACGCACCACGTGCTCGCGGGCCCGCCCGTCGACCTCTCCAGCTTCTACGACAGGGAGATGACCCCCGACCTGCTGAAGGACGCCACGGAGGTCATCATGGCCGCCATCACCCGCCAGCTGGAGGAGATCCGCGGCGAGAAGGCGCCCGAGACTCCCTACGACCCGAAGCGGGAGCGCATCGAGCAGCGGCGCCGGACCGCGGCGGCGGTCGAGCACCAGCGGCCCGGTCAGCACAATGGAGCCCTGCGGGAACAGGAACCACAGGAAGAGGGGCAGGGCAAGTGAGCAAGCCGGTCAAGGCGGCCGTGTTCAGCGCCGGTTCATGGGGCACGGCCTTCGGCATGGTGCTCGCCGACGCGGGGTGCGAGGTCACGCTGTGGGCACGCCGTCCGGAGGTCGCGGACGCCATCAACTCCACCCGGACCAACGTGGACTATCTGCCGGGCCTGGAGCTCCCGCGGAACGTGCGCGCCACCACGGACCCGGCCGAGGCCGCTGCCGGCGCCGACTTCACCGTGCTGTCCGTCCCCTCCCAGACGCTGCGCGCCAACCTCGCCGAATGGGTGCCGCTGCTGGCCCCGGACACCGTCCTCGTCTCGCTCATGAAGGGCGTCGAACTCGGTTCCGCCATGCGGATGAGCGAGGTCATCGAGGATGTCGCCAAGGTCGGGCAGGAGCGGATCGCCGTCGTCACCGGCCCCAATCTGGCACGGGAGATCGCTTCCCGCATGCCGGCCGCCTCCGTGGTCGCCTGCACCGACGAGGCCGTCGCCCAGCGACTCCAGGCCGCCTGCCACACCTCGTACTTCCGCCCGTACACCAACACCGATGTCGTCGGCTGTGAACTGGGCGGCGCCGTCAAGAACGTCATCGGTCTCGCCGTCGGCATCGCGGACGGCATGGGCCTCGGCGACAACGCCAAGGGGTCGCTCATCACCCGCGGCCTCGCCGAGACCACCCGACTGGGCCTGGCCATGGGCGCCGATCCGCTGACCTTCTCCGGGCTCGCGGGCCTCGGCGACCTGGTGGCGACCTGCTCCTCGCCGCTCTCCCGCAACCACACCTTCGGTACCAACCTCGGCAAGGGCATGACCCTCCAGGAGACCATCGCGGTCACCAAGCAGACCGCCGAGGGCGTCAAGTCCTGTGAGTCCGTCGCGGACTTGGCGCGTCGGCACGGCGTCGACATGCCGATCACGGAGACGGTCGTCGACATCGTGCACGAAGGCAAGCCGCCCGTGGTCGCCCTCAAGGAGCTGATGTCGCGCTCCGCCAAGTCGGAGCGACGCTGAGCGATACCGGCCGTGCGGGCGCTGACGACCGCACTACCAACGGGTACTCTCATCGCGATATGAGCACCGAGAACCTCCCCCAGAGCCCTGAGCAGCCGCCCCGCAAGCCGCGCGTGGCCGTCGTCTTCGGCGGCCGCAGCTCGGAACACGGGATCTCCGTGGTCACGGCCGGCGCCGTCCTGCGTGCCATCGACCGGACGAAGTACGACGTCCTGCCGATCGGCATCACCCGGGACGGCCGTTGGGCGCTCACCGCCGACGAGCCGGAGCGCATGGCGATCACCGACCGCCGCACGCCGACCGTCGAGGAGCTCGCCGAGTCCCAGGAGGGCGGCGTGGTGCTCCCCGTCGACCCGGCCAACCGCGAGGTCGTCTACAGCGAGCCCGGTTCGGTGCCCAAGGCGCTCGGCGAGGTCGACGTCGTCTTCCCCGTCCTGCACGGCCCGTACGGCGAGGACGGCACCCTCCAGGGTCTGCTGGAGCTGTCCGGCGTCCCGTACGTCGGCTCGGGCGTCCTCGCCTCGGCCGTCGGCCAGGACAAGGAGTACATGAAGCGGGTGTTCACCTCCTTCGGGCTGCGGGTCGGCCCGTACGTGGTGATCCGGCCGCGCGAGTGGCAGCTCGACGAGTCCGCCGCACGCAAGAAGATCATCGACTTCGCCGGTGAGCACGGCTGGCCGCTCTTCGTGAAGCCGGCCCGCGCGGGCTCCTCCATCGGCATCACCAAGGTCGACGACCTGGCCGGTCTGGACGAGGCGATCGCGGAGGCCCAGAACCACGACCCGAAGATCCTCGTCGAGGCCGCGCTGCGGGGCCGCGAGATCGAGTGCGGCGTCCTGGAGTTCGAGGACGGACCCCGCGCCTCCGTGCCCGCCGAGATCCCGCCGCCCGAGACCCACGCGTACTACGACTTCGAGGCCAAGTACATCGACTCGACGCCGGGTATCGTCCCGGCGCCCCTGACGGAGGAGGAGACCGCCGAGGTCCGGCGCCTCGCCGTCGACGCCTTCGAGGCCGCCTCCTGCGAGGGCCTGGTCCGCGCGGACTTCTTCCTCACGGAGGACGGCCACTTCGTCATCAACGAGATCAACACGCTCCCCGGTTTCACGCCGATCTCGATGTACCCGGCGATGTGGCAGGCGAGCGGCATCGCGTATCCGGAGTTGGTGGACCGCCTGATCCAGGCGGCACTGCGCAGGCCGACCGGCCTTCGCTGACGCACACGGCACCCCCGAGGGGGCGATCCCCCAGGGGGTCGCCCCCTTGATCGCGGGTACGCCGTCCAGGGCGGCCGGGGAACACGGCAGCGCAGTATGATCGCCGGGCTGCCCCGGACCGCCCGTCAGCGGCGGGGCGGGCCCGGGGGCCCGGCGGCCGAGACCGTCCACCGTCCGCGGCGACGCCCCGTCCAGGTTCCGGCACAGCTTCGTGACGGTCGAGTCCGGGCCGGGAACCGCCGCTGATCCGCTGTCGTCTGCTGAGGAGCAGCCCGCGACGGCGATCAACGACATGACCAGGACGGGCAGCCCGAGACAACGGAGCGCCGGTGCCGCGAGGAGCACACCGGCCGAGGGCAGACGGGGGCTTACAGGTGCACGACCGGGCAGGTCAGCGTGCGGGTGATGCCGTCCACTTGCTGGACTTTGGCGACCACCAGCCGGCCGAGATCATCCACGGTGTCGGCCTGGGCGCGGACGATGACGTCATAGGGACCCGTCACGTCCTCGGCCTGGATGACCCCAGGGATCTTGCTGATCGTGTCGGCGACGGTCGACGCTTTGCCGACCTCCGTCTGGATCAGGATGTACGCCTGTACCACGGAACCTCCAGGGCGGCCACGAGGATCATGTGGGGAAAAGGAACGCCACGGTATCGCGTAGTCGCGCGTCGCGGGGAGACCCGCACATGCCGCGCCGCGCACACCGGGGCGCGGGGAGTGCGGAAGTTGACGGTCGACTCGACCGTACCGAGGGCGAGGACCGCTCGCGACCGGGCGCGAGTGACACTGGAAGCGGCACAAGAAGGGGCGATACGACGATGAAGGGCACCGTGGGAGAGCTGGGGGAGTTCGGGCTCATCAGGGAGCTCACCTCCCGGCTCACCACCACCCCGGCGGTCCGGGTCGGCCCCGGCGACGACGCCGCCGTGGTGGCCGCGCCGGACCGCCGGGTCGTGGCGAGCACCGACCTCCTGTTGGAGGGGCGGCACTTCCGCCGCGACTGGTCCACGGCGTACGACGTCGGGCGCAAGGCGGCCGCCCAGAACCTCGCGGACATCGCCGCCATGGGCGCGGTGCCCACCGCGCTGCTCCTCGGCCTGGTCGCGCCCGTCGACCTCCCGGTGACCTGGGCGACCGAGCTGATGGACGGCCTGCGCGACGAGTGCCAGGTCGCGGGGGCGGCCGTCGTGGGCGGGGACGTCGTCCGCGGCGACACCATCATGATCTCCATCACCGCGCTCGGTGATCTCCGCAACCACGAGCCCGTGACCAGGGGCGGGGCACAGCCCGGCGATGTCGTGGCCGTCACCGGCTGGCTCGGCTGGTCCGCCGCCGGGCACGCGGTCCTCTCCCGCGGCTTCCGCTCGCCGCGCGCCTTCGTGGAGGCCCACCGGCGCCCCGAGCCGCCGTACCACGCGGGTCCCGCCGCGGCCGACCTGGGCGCGACCGCGATGTGCGATGTGAGCGACGGGCTGATCGCGGACCTCGGGCACATCGCCGAGGCCAGTAACTGCCGGATCGACATCCGTTCCGGCGCCATCGACATCCCGTCCCAGATGAACGACATCGGGCAGGCCGTCGGTGTCGACCCCATCCAGTGGGTGCTCACCGGTGGCGAGGACCACGCCATAGTGGCGACGTTCCCGCCGGACGTGAAGCTGCCGGCCCGCTGGAAGGTGATCGGCGAGGTCCTCAACCCGTCGGCGCTGCCGCAGGTCACCGTGGACGGGGCGCCCTGGACCAGCAAGGGCGGCTGGGACCACTTCGCGGACATAGAGTCGTGACCGGGGCACCGGGCGCGCCGCCCAGGGTGCTCACGGTCGCCGGCTCCGACTCCGGGGGCGGGGCGGGCATCCAGGCCGACCTCAAGACCATGCTGGCGCTCGGTGTGCACGGCATGAGCGTCGTCACGGCGGTCACCGCGCAGAACTCCCTCGGGGTGCAGGGCGCTTGGGAACTGCCGGTGGAGGCCGTCCGCGCCCAGTACCGCAGTGTCGTCGACGACATCGGTGTGGAGGCCGTCAAGACCGGCATGCTCGCCTCCGCCGAACTCGTCGAGACTGTCGCCGAGTTGCTCGCCGCCACGGACGCGCCCGTGGTCGTCGACCCGGTCGGCGTGTCCAAGCACGGTGATCCGCTGCTCGCCGCGACGGCCCTGGACTCCGTCCGTGAGCGGCTGCTGCCCACGGCGACCGTCGCCACCCCCAACCTCGACGAGGTCGCCCAACTCACCGGGGTGCGCGTCGAGTCGGAGGCCGGGATGCGCGAGGCCGCTCAGGCCGTGCTGGCGTACGGGCCACGGTGGGTGGTGATCAAGGGCGGGCATCTCTCGGGGGACGCCGTCGACCTGCTCAGCGACGGCTCCGAGGAGCACTGGCTGCGGGCACCGAGGTACGACAACCGGCACACGCACGGCACGGGCTGCACGCTGGCCTCCGCGATCGCCGCGCGTCTCGCGCAGGGGCTGACCGTGCCGGAGGCCGTGGCGGCGGCCAAGGAGTACGTCACCGGGGCGATCGCCGCCGGGTTCGCCCTCGGCGGCGGCATCGGGCCTGTGGATCACGGGTGGGCGCTCACACGGGGTGGTCCGGCCGTCTGACGGGGGCCGACCCTTCGGTGGGGCCTTCGGCGAGCCCCGGGGAGAGAAGGCCGGAAGGCCGGCATCGGTCGCATCGGTCGGGTCGCGCGCGTCGGCATGCCTGCGGCCCGGCCCCTCGTGGGCGCGGCCCGCTGTCGCGTCCGCAAGGGCCGGGCACGACGGACGGGCTGGTCTCGCGAGGCGGGCTGGACTCACGCGAAAGGCGGGTCACGCGAAGGGCGGGCCGCCGCCCGGAAGACGCGCTGGTCTCGCGAGCGGGCACGGCAAAAAGCCGGCCCACCAAAGGTGGACCGGCTCTGTGCAGCGAACCAGCAGGTGGCCGCGCGCTAGCTGAGCGTCAGCGCGAGACCTTGCCGGCCTTGATGCACGAGGTGCAAGCGTTCACGCGCTTCGGCGTCCCGCCCACCACGGTACGCACACGCTGGATGTTCGGGTTCCAGCGGCGGGACGTACGGCGGTGCGAGTGCGAGATGTTGTTGCCGAAGCCCGGCCCCTTGCCGCAGACGTCGCAGTTGGCAGCCACGGGTCACTCCAAAGACTTCAGATGCACTTACGGTTGATCCCGGCATGCCGGGATCACAATCCCGAGACCGGGATCCGAGTGGCGTTGCCAGGGGGAAGGCCCGGTCTGGATCGGTGATCTGGATCGGGCAACCGGAGCAGCATACAACGACTGCGTCCGTACAACGAAACTACCATGGCTGGTCGGGGCCTCGCCCCGGCCCTCTTACCGGCGGTCACGGCTGCGGGTCTACGCTGCGTGCGGCGTGCGGCGTACCCCCCGGCGCCCGTCCAGCAGCCAAGCAGCTCAAGGAGGCGCAGGTGCCGCAGGTGCCGCAGACATTCTTCGATGCTCTCGCGGTGCGCACCTGGTGCGGCCTCGCGCTGGCCGCCCTGGGGCGGGCCCGTGAGGAGATCGACGCGATCAACGTCTACCCGGTGGCCGACGGCGACACCGGGACGAACCTCTACCTGACGATGGAGTCGGCGGCGGCCGCCGTGGAGGCGGTGTTCGCGGGCCACGAGACGGGCGCGGCGCCCGGCTCGCCCGCCGCCGGGCAGCCCACGCTCGCCGAGGCCGCGCGGGCCATGGCGCACGGCGCGCTCATAGGCGCCCGGGGCAACTCCGGGACGATCCTCGCGCAACTCCTGCGCGGGATGGCCCAGGTGCTCGCGCACGACAGTGAGGCCGCTCACACCGACGGCCAGGGGCTCCGTCTCGCTCTCCGCCACGCCGCCGACTCCGCACGGGAGGCCGTCGCGCACCCGGTGGAGGGCACCGTCCTCACAGTGGCCTCCGCGGCCGCCGAAGCGGTGGTGGCCGCCGAGGGCGACTGCGGCACGGTGGCCCGCGCCGCGTACGAGGGCGCCGGTACGGCCCTGCTGGCGACCCCCGGGCAACTGGCGGCGCTGGCCCGCGCGGGCGTCGTGGACGCGGGCGGGCGCGGACTGGTGGCGGTGCTGGCCGCGCTGGTGGAGACGTTCACGGGGGAGACCCCGAGGGCGCACGCCTACGCCGCCCTCGTCGCTTCACCCGACCTCCCGCCCACGCACGCGCGCGTGGCGGGGGCCGGCCCCCGCGACGACGGCACCGGCGGGGCCGATGCGATGCGCGACGCGGAAGGTGTCGGGCCGGAGGTGTGCGCCGACGACCGGCCGGGCACCGGTGGGCCGGCCTTCGAGGTGATCTACCTCCTGGAGGCGGACGACGAGGCCGTGGCCCGGTTGCGCGGCAGGCTGGACGGGCTGGGCGACTCGCTCGTCGTGGTCGGCGGGGACGGCCTGTGGAACGTCCATGTGCACGTCGACGACGCGGGCGCCGCCGTGGAGGCGGGGGTCGAGGCCGGGCGGCCGTACCGGATCCGGATCACGCACTTCGGGGCCGAGGACGCGCATGTGGCCGGCGGGGCCGGACGGCAGCCCCGTGAGCGGGCCCAGCGCGCCGTGGTGGCCGTCGTACCGGGGGAGGGTCTGGCGGGGCTGTACTCGGAGGCGGGCGCGACCACGGTGCTGGCCCGCCCCGGGGAGCCGCCCGCGAGCGGGGAGCTGGTGGAGGCGGTACGGCGGGCCCACGCGCGCGAGGTGGTGCTCCTGCCCAACGACGCGGATCTGCGCCACACGGCGGCCGCGGCGGCGGAACAGGCCCGCGCCGAGGGCGTACGGGTGGCGTTGATCCCGACGCGGTCGGCCGTCCAGGGCATCGCCGCCCTCGCCGTGCACGAGCCCGGCCGCCGCTTCGACGAGGACGTGGTCTCCATGACCTCCGCGGCGGGCGCCACGCGCTACGCCGAGGTCGTCATCGCCGAGCGCCAGTCCTGGACCATGGCCGGCATCTGCCAGGCCGGCGACGTCCTCGGTCTCATCGACGGGGACGTGGCCGTCATCGGCGACGACGTCACCGCGACCGCCACCAGGGTCGTCGACCGCATGCTCGCAGCCGGCGGCGAAATGGTCACCCTGGTCCTCGGCGACGAGGCCCCCACCGACATCGCCGACCACGTGGAAACCCGACTCCGCGAGTCCCACCTGGGCGTGGACACGGTGGTCTACCGAGGCGGCCACCAGGGCACGCTCCTGCTGATCGGCGTCGAATAGCTCCGGGGGGCCAGAGTCTGAAGGGCGGCGGGAACCGCCCGTCCTTCAGGGGCGCGGGGAACTGCGCGAGGAACCACGACGCACCCGCACTCGCCACACCCCAGGCGCCCCCGAGCCATCAGGCGCCGACGCGGGGTCGAAGGGGCGGCAGCCCCTGGAGGACGGGGATGGGTAGGGGCGGCGGGGGCGAGACCCGTGAGGCCCGCCCCCAACCCGCTGAGCCCTACCTGTCGCCCGGGCCTTCCACCAGCCCCAGCATCCGCTCCGCCTCGGCACGACGCGCGACCGCCGTCTCGTCCTCCTGGCTGCCGGCGCCGCCACCGTCGCCGTCGGCGCCGCCGACTCCGTCGCCACCGCCGTACGCGGCCAACACACTCCGCGCCCGCCCCGCCGCGTCGGCCGCCCTCCGAAGGTCCGCCTCCAGCCACCCGGCCGCGAGTTCCGCGCCGGTCCGCGCGTCGAGGAAGTCGGCCCCCAGGGAGCCGTACACCGCCACCGCCCGCTCGACGAGCGTCAGCGCCTCCTCGAACACCGCCCGGTACGCGTCGAGTTCGGCGTCCTCGGCGACGGAGCGGGCGAGCAGGTCGCCGAACTGCCGGTACGTCTCGCCGAGTTCCGCGTGGATCCGCAGCCGGTTCTCCTCGCCGGTCACATCCGACAGGGCCGCCTCGCACCCGGCCACCGCGTCACCCATCAACTCCCTGGCGGCGTCGAGCCCCGTACCCTCCTGCGCCGCGTACCAGGCCCGCGCCCGCAGCGCCCGCACATACCCGTGGACGTTGCCCAGCTCTCCCCACAGGGTGCCCGCGCGCTCGTACGCCCGGTCCGCCTCGGCGGGCAGCCCCGCGCGGGCGAGGGCCTCCGCGGCGAGGTGCGCGAGCACGGCGTGGTCGCGCTGCTCGGGCCAGTGCCGGGTGATGTCGGCGGCCCGCAGCCACCGGTCGGCCGCCTCACGGTGCTCGCCCATCTCGGTGTGGCAGTCGCCGAGCCACCACAGGGTCTGGGCTACGGCCCCGTCCCCGTGGATCTCGGCGGTCAGGTCCAGCAGGGCCGACTCCAGCACCTCCGCGGCCTCCGCCCACCGCCCCTGCCGCAGCAGGAACCCGCCGAGCAGATGCCGGGCCCAGGAGCCGAGCGTCCGGCTCTCACCGGCCTCGTCGGCCCAGTGTGCCGCCTCCAGCGCGTGCGCGGCGCCCGGCTCGACCCGGTCGGCGGCCCCGAGGAGCTCGGCCAGCTGGACATGGAGCTGAGCGTGGCCCATCGGCTCCAGATCCGTACCGCCGTGCTCCAGCGCCGCGCCGGCCGCCCGCTCGGCCCGCTCCAGATCCCCGAGCTGCTGCGCGAGCCCGGCCAGCCGGGCCTCGTACTGCACCGCGAACCAGGGCGCCCCGGCCGTCACATAGCGTTCCGCGGCCTCCTCGAACAGCGCGGCGGCGGTCTCCGCGTCCCCGCCGCGCTCGGCCAGCTCCCCGAGCATGGCCCGCGCCTCCGCGGCCCGCGAGGCCAGCCGCACGTCCTGCTCACGGCGCGGTTCGACGAACTCCGCCAGCTCCCGCACGGCGGCCTCGGCGGCGGGCACCGCGCTCTCGTCCGGGTCCGCCTCCTCCAGCCGCTGCATGAGTATCCGGGCCCGCCCCACCAGCACGGACGCCGTCTGCCGAAGCCCCGTGGCGCCGCCCGCGTGGAGCGCGAGGACCTTCTCGTACGGCTCGGACAGCAGCTCCAGCGCTTCCTCGGTGTGCCCGTTCAAGGCGTGGACCGTCGCTCCGCGCGCGCGTGCCGCGAGCGCCTCGCCCAGGTCACCGGCCTCCTCGTACAGCTCGGCCGCGTGCTCGAACAGGGTGCGTCCCTCGGGCCCGAGGCCGATCGCCCGGTGGTCGACGATCTCCGCCCTGTCATGGGCGTCCAATTCCGCGCCGTCCGCCTCGGCGGCCCGCGCCACCGCGGCCCACGCGCCCACGGAGTCCGGATGCAGGGACTCGGAGAGCCGCCGCGCCTCGGCGAGGAGCGCGGGCAGGTCGTCCCGCGCCGGTGCCGCCTCGGCGCGCTCCACGGCCAGGGGCTGCCGGGGCGCCGGGACCGTGCGCGTCGCCCGCACGCCCAGCGGCAGCCGGTCCACGAGCGGTGGCTGGTCCATGCGCTCCCGGACGTGGGTGCTGACGTACGCCGTGCCGTTGCGCTCGTCGAACCGGGCGGCCAGGGACAGTGCCTCCGCGCGCGCGTGTGCGGCCAGTTCGGCGGCCGTCCAGGTACGGCCGGCGGGACCCGGGACCGTCTGATCGGCGAAGCCACGGCTGACCAGGCGGTCCATGAGGAGCGCCACCACGGCCGCGAAGTCCGCTTTGCTGCGCGGGTCCCCGGAGTCCGTGAAGTACGCCGGCCGCTCGGCGAGCAGCTCAAGACCGCGGGCCTCGTTGCCGGTCAGGGCGCAGAACTCCACGTGGTCCGCGTACGCGCCGCGCATGCTCTCCATGGCCCGCACCAGCCGGAAACCGCGCAGATGGTGGGCGCGCGCCTCGTCCGGGCGGCCCAGCCGCAGCAGCGGCAGCAGGGAGGACGCCAGAGCGGTGTGCGGTTCGTGGGCGCAGGTGTACTCGCCCTCCAGGACCGGCGCCCACAGCCGCAGCGCCTCGGCGTCGCGCCGCTGCCGCGCCTGCCACCAGCCCTGGCCGTGCAGCTCGCACGCGTGGCAGTCGGCCATGCTGTCCCGGTCGGCCGCCAGCCACGCCTCGTACGCCCGCTCGGCCCGCGCCAGGTCACCGACGTGCGCGGCCACACTGAACTCGGCGCTGCGCACAGCCCGTTCCGAGTGCCCGGCGAGCCGGTAGCGGTGCTCCATCTCGCCGAGCCACTTCTCGATCGAGGCGAGCGGCACATGCGGCTGGTTGAGCATGCCGGCCGACATCCACTTGAACACCCAGTGCAGCGAGTGGACCTCGTACTCGTCGAAGTCCTCGGGGCGCTCGTCCCACATGCGCAGCAGGCGCGCGAAGGGGACGAACATCTTGTCCTTCTCGGAGCTGTAGTTGTAGACCTTCAGCTGGTGCCCGAGCGCCTCGATCACGGCGAGCGGGATGTTCAGCTTCTCGGCCTCGGCGAGCAGCCGCTCCGCGCGCGCGTTGCGGGCGGGGCCCTCCGGCTGCTCGTAGTTCTCCGCCATGGCCCGGCGCAGTTCGTCGAAGTCCATGACGTCCCTCACGGTCGGCCGCCCTCCCCGGGCCCGCTCTCGCTGTGCGTGGCCCACTCCAGGAGGCCTATGAACGCGCGGTTCAGGAGCGCCGAGTCCGCCGGCCTGAGCGGTCGCTGCGCCATCAGCAGGGCCTGCCCGTACAGGGACTCGGTGGCGGTCCCGATCAGCTCGGGATCGCGCAGGGCACCGATCCGCCGGACGAGCGGGTTGAGGTGGTTCAGCACCAGCCGCGCGCGCGGGGCGCTGCCGCGCAGCGAGCCGAGGATGCCCGCCCACAGATCGTCGGCCTGCTCCTCGGCCTCCGCGCGGGCCTGCTCGTGCCGGGAGGAACGGTCGTCCAGGTGCAGCGCGGGCACCGACAGCGGATGGAACGCCCGCAGCACGACATCGCAACCCAGGGGGTCGAGCTTCGCCCGCGCGGCCGACAGGAAGCCCGCCAGCGCCAGCTCCTCGTCCGGGTCGGGCGCGTCCAGATGCGCGGTCACCGTGTCGGCGTCCAACTCGGCGACCATCGTGCCCGGCCGCACCGACGGCAGTGCCTCGACCAGCTCGCTGTCGTACGTGTAACCGCCGTTGATCACCCCGACGCCCTGCGCGGAGGCGATCGGCGCGACCTGGCGGTACTCCTCCACCGTCCGCGTGAAGTGCACCACCGGGTGCCGCTGCGCGAACTCCTCCAGGGACAGCCGCCCGTCGGTCGTCTCGAAGGGCAGCCACGGCAGCATCGTGCGCAGCATCTCCTTGTCGTGCCGCGCCAGGGACTTCACTCCCAGGTAGTGCACCGAGAGGAAGGCCGCCAGCCGCTCCGGATCACCCGCGGCGAGACCGGTCAGCCACCCGCGGATCCGCTCGCCCAGCGCCTCCCGGACGGCAGCGAGGGTCTCGTCCTCGTACAGCGACTCACGGGACGCCGTGGGCCGCAGACTGTCCGTGTCGAGCACACAGCGCACGAAGAACGCCCACTCCGGCAGCAGCTGTTCGGCCCGCTCCGTGAGCAGCATGCCCTTCAGGTGCACCCGGTGGCCCACCCGCTGCGCCGGGCTGACCGCGGACGGCAGCACGTAGGCCACGCCCCGCACCCCGGCCAGCGGCACGTCCAGCTCGATCGCGTCCAACGGGGTGAACCCGAACAGGTCGTGGCAGTGCCGCGCGAGAGCCACCCGCCGGGTGGCGGGGGAGGGGTACGGGCGGTCCCAGGGCGCCGGCAGATCCGTGACGGCCTCCTCGCCGACCCGCACGTCGTACGGCAGCAGCGAGCCGAAGTCCCGCGCCAGCGACAGCACGCGCGTGTGCGAGAGCCACTCCGCCGCTCCCGGCCGCGCGACCAGATGCACGGTCGTCCCCGGCTCGGGGCGCGCCTCGTCCGGCAGCGTCCGCACCGTGTACGAGCCGTCGTCGGTCGCCGTCCACTCCACGGGCGCCGCGTCCGGTGTACGGGCGCTGCGGCTGACGACCCGGATGCGCTCGGCGACCACGAAGCACGCCAGCAATCCGATGCCGAACTGCCCGAGGAAGTCCGAGCGGACCTCCTGCAGCCCGTCGGCCCGCTTGGAGCTGCGGCCGATCGTCGCGAGGAGACTGTGCACGTCGGACTCGGTGAGCCCCACGCCGGAGTCCTCCACCCGCAGCGCGCCGCCCTCGGCGAACAGCCGCACCCGGGCGGGCGCGTCGGGTTCCTCGGCCCGCCGCGCGGTGATCGCGTCCACCGCGTTCTGCAGCAGCTCGCGCAGGTAGACCTTCGGACTGGAATAGAGGTGGTGCGAGAGCAGATCCACCAGGCCACGCAGATCGACCTGGAACGTGTGAGGTGACTGTGGAGTCCGGGATGCCTGGGATGACTGTGAGGTCATTGAGTCCATCGTCGCAGCGCCGGTGGGGTGGGGGTCGGGCGACGGCGCGGGGTAGGGCGGTCCCACGAGACGGTGACCGCGGACGGGAGGCGGCACGGGCCTTCGCTACAGGCCCGGGAGTGCGCCATCCTAGGCGCGAACGACCCGCCTGACCAGCGGATTTCAAGGACGTATACGGGATTGTCAGTGCAGTGGTGTGCAATGGATCTCGTGCCCGCGCTCGAAGAACCGCTCAAGAACACGCTCGGCGCCGCCACCGCGAAGGTGATGGCCGAGCACCTCGGCCTGCACACCGTCGGAGACCTGCTGCACCACTATCCCCGCAGGTACGAGGAGCGTGGGCAGCTCACCCACCTCGCCGACCTGCCCATGGACGAGCACGTCACGGTGGTCGCCCAGGTCGCCGACGCCCGCCTGCACACCTTCGCCTCCGCCAAGGCCCCCCGCGGCAAGGGCCAGCGCCTCGAGGTCACGATCACCGACGGCAGCGGCCGCCTCCAGCTGGTCTTCTTCGGCAACGGCGTGCACAAGCCCCACAAGGAGCTCCTCCCCGGCACCCGCGCCCTCTTCGCCGGCAAGGTCTCCGTCTTCAACCGCCGCCTCCAGCTGGCCCACCCGGCGTACGAACTGCTGCGCGGCGAAGACGTGTCGGAGACGGTCGACAGCTGGGCGGGCGCCCTCATCCCGATCTACCCGGCCACCGCCAAGCTGGAGTCCTGGAAGATCGCCAAGGCGGTGCAGACGGTCCTGCCGAGCGCCCAGGAGGCCGTGGACCCCCTCCCCGAGTCCCTGCGCGCGGGCCGGGGCCTGGTCCCCCTCCCCGAAGCCCTGCTGAAGATCCACCGTCCCCACACCAAGGCGGACATCGAGTCCGCCCGGGACCGCCTCAAGTGGGACGAGGCCTTCGTCCTCCAGGTCGCCCTCGCCCGCCGCCGGCACGCCGACGCCCAACTGCCCGCCGTGGCCCGCCGCCCCACCCCGGACGGCCTCCTCACCGCCTTCGACGCCCGCCTCCCGTTCACCCTGACCGAGGGCCAGCAGAAGGTCTCCCGCGAGATCTTCGACGACCTCGCCACCGAACACCCGATGCACCGGCTGCTCCAGGGAGAGGTGGGCTCCGGGAAAGCCCAGCCCCTCGATTCATTGGTCCTGACGCCTTCGGGATTCCGGCGCATGGGCGACCTCTCGCCGCGGGACGAGGTGATCGTGCCCACCGGCGAGATCGCCCTCGTGGACGGTGTCTTTCCCCAGGGAGAGCGTGATGTGTGGCGCGTCGTACTCTCCGACGGAAGCTCCGTGGAATGCGATGACGAGCACCTCTGGATCGTCGGCACCAGTTGCGGATGGCACCGCAGGCAAGCACCCAAGGTGATGACCACACGGGAGATCCGCCAGGACCTTCACAAGGCCAATGGTTCATCGAAGTGGTACATCCCTTCAGCGACCCCGGTCGACCTCGGAGACGACTCTGCGCTGCCTCTCGATCCCTACCTGTTCGGCCTGCTTCTGGGAGACGGTTCCTTCCGCCACAATCTGCGCGTGTCCACCGTCGACCCCGAGATCCACGATGCCGTGGCGACGTCCGTGGCACCGGAATGCCGACTCGTGCCCGTCGCGGGTTCCCGCTGCGACTACACGATTCAGCCGACGCGGCGCCTGGGTGGCGCCCGCAACCCCGTGATCCAGACGCTGCGGGACCTTGGCCTGTGGGGCGTGACGGCTCACGGCAAATTCGTCCCCGAAGTGTTCAAGAACTCGTCGATCAAGAACCGCCTCGCATTGCTGCAGGGGCTCCTGGACACCGACGGCACCGTGGATGGGAACGGGCTGAGCGTCTCGCTCTGTTCTACCTCTCGCAGACTCGCGGAGGACGTCGCGTGGCTCGTACGGTCGCTCGGCGGCCGCGCCCGAGTGCTGCCGCAGAAAGCCGCCTTCAATGTCTCGGTGGCCCTTCCCGACGTGTTTCCTCCGTTCCGGCTGACCCGAAAAGCCGAACGAACTCGTCCTCGGCCGAAGTACAACACATTCCGGCGAGGCATCCGCGATGTCGAATACGTGGGACGAAAGCCCGTCCAGTGCATCAGCGTCGCCCATCCCAGCCACGCGTACATCACGGACCACTTCACTGTCACCCACAACACGATGGTGGCCCTGCGCGCCATGCTCGCCGTGGTGGACGCCGGTGGGCAGGCGGCCATGCTCGCGCCGACCGAGGTGCTCGCCCAGCAGCACCACCGGTCGGTGACGGAGATGATGGGCGAACTGGCCGAGGGCGGCATGCTGGGCGGCGCCGAACACGCCACCAAGGTCGTGCTGCTCACCGGTTCCATGGGCGCGGCGGCCCGCCGTCAGGCGCTCCTCGACCTGGTCACCGGCGAGGCCGGCATCGTCATCGGCACCCATGCGCTGATCGAGGACAAGGTGCAGTTCCACGACCTGGGCCTGGTCGTCGTCGACGAACAGCACCGCTTCGGCGTGGAGCAGCGCGACGCTCTGCGCGGCAAGGGCAAGCAGCCGCCGCACCTCCTCGTCATGACGGCCACGCCCATCCCGCGCACCGTCGCGATGACCGTCTTCGGCGACCTGGAGACCTCGGTCCTCGACCAACTCCCCGCGGGCCGCTCGCCGATCGCCAGCCATGTCGTCCCCGCCGCCGACAAACCGCACTTCCTCGCCCGCGCCTGGGAGCGGGTCCGCGAGGAGGTGGAGAACGGCCACCAGGCGTACATCGTCTGCCCCCGCATCGGCGACGACATCGACGAACAGACCGGCCCCGGGAAGAGCAAGAAGTCCCCGGAGGACGAGGCGGAGAAGCGGCCGCCGCTCGCCGTCCTCGACATCGCCGACCAGCTCGCCCAGGGCCCCCTGCGCGGCCTCCAGGTGGAGGTCCTGCACGGCCGTATGCACCCGGACGACAAGGACGCGGTCATGCGCCGCTTCGCCGCCGGCGAGACCAAGGTCCTGGTGGCGACCACGGTCATCGAGGTCGGCGTCAACGTCCCGAACGCCACGGCGATGGTCATCATGGACGCCGACCGCTTCGGCGTCTCCCAGCTCCACCAGCTCCGCGGCCGCGTCGGCCGGGGGTCCGCCCCTGGTCTCTGCCTCCTGGTCACGGAGATGCCCGAGGCCAGCGCAGCCCGCCAGCGCCTGGGCGCCGTCGCCTCCACCCTCGACGGTTTCGAACTCTCCCGCATCGACCTCGAACAGCGCCGCGAGGGCGACGTCCTCGGCCAGGCCCAGTCCGGCGCCCGCACCAGCCTGCGGATGCTCACCGTCATCGACGACGAGGAGATCATCACGGAGGCGAGGGAGGAGGCGGCGTCGGTGGTGGCCGCCGACCCGGAGCTGGAGTCCTTCCCGGGCCTGAGGACGGCCTTGGACGCCCTCCTGGACGAGGAGAGGGAGCAGTACCTGGAGAAGGGCTGAGGAGAGGGCCGCACGCGCAGGGCCGGTGCCGCGTGTGACCTCGCCCCCTCCCCGTACCGGTGGCACGCGCCCGTGCCTCCCCGCCTGACAGACTGGAGTCGTAGCCGTCCCCTCCTCCAAGGACCCAAGATGACCCGCGTGATCGCCGGCGCAGCCGGCGGACGCCGCCTGGCCGTCCCGCCAGGGAACGGCACCCGCCCCACCTCCGATCGCGCACGCGAGGGCCTCTTCTCCACGTGGCAGGCCCTCCTCGGCGGCCCCCTCGACGGCGAACGCGTCCTGGACCTCTACGCCGGCTCCGGAGCCGTGGGCCTGGAGGCCCTCTCCCGCGGCGCCGCCCACACCCTCCTCGTCGAGGCCGACGCCCGCGCCGCCCGGACGGTCCGCGACAACGTCCGGACGCTCGGCCTCCCCGGCGCCGAGGTGAGGTCGGGCAAAGCGGAACAGATCATCCAGGGCCCCGCGCCCCAGGAGCCGTACGACATCGTCTTCCTCGACCCTCCGTACGCCGTCCCGGACGACGATCTTCGGGAGATCCTGCTCACACTCCGTACGGGAGGCTGGCTCGCCGAGGAAGCGCTCGTCACCGTGGAGCGCAGCACCAGAGGCGGTGAATTCGCCTGGCCGACCGGTTTCGAAGCGCTCCGGGCCCGTCGTTACGGCGAGGGAACGTTTTGGTACGGTCGCGCCGCCTCTACGTGCGAAGACGCACGATGACCGGACCGGAGAGCGAGGGATCCCAAGTGCGCCGCGCCGTCTGTCCCGGGTCGTTCGACCCCATCACCAATGGACACCTCGACATCATTGGCCGCGCCTCCAAGCTGTACGACGAGGTCTATGTCGCGGTGATGATCAACAAGTCCAAGAAGGGCCTGTTCGAGGTGGAGGAGCGGATCGACCTCATCCGCGAGGTCACCGCCGAGTACGCGAACGTACGGGTCGAGGCCTTCCACGGCCTTCTCGTCGACTTCTGCAAGCAGCGCGACATCCCCGCCATCGTCAAGGGCCTGCGCGCGGTCAGCGACTTCGACTACGAGCTGCAGATGGCCCAGATGAACATCGGCCTCTCGGGCATCGAGACCCTTTTCGTCCCCACCAACCCCACCTACAGCTTCCTGTCGTCCTCGCTGGTCAAGGAGGTCGCCACCTGGGGCGGCGACGTCTCCCACCTGGTGCCCCCCGTCGTCCTCGAAGCCCTGACCGAACGCCTGCGTCGCGACTAGAGCACCCCGTCGCGGGGCCCGTTCGCGGGGCCCGCGCGGACTCGCTCGCGCCACCCGGTGTCCGGTGGTCCTCCACTGGCCGTACAGTCGATCCGACCGTCTCCAACACAGCTGTAGAGAGTGGCGAGCACACGGTGGACGTGCAGAAGAAGCTCGACGAGATCGTCTCGGTGGTCTCCGGCGCCCGATCCATGCCCATGTCGGCCTCGTGCGTGGTCAACCGCGCCGAACTGCTCTCACTGCTGGAGGAGCTGCGCGCGGCCCTGCCCGACTCCCTCGCCCAGGCGCAGGAGTTGATCGGGGACCGCGACCACATGGTCGAGCGGGCCCGCCAGGAGGCCGAGCGGATCATCGAGTCGGCCCACGCCGAGCGCGGCTCCCTGATCTCCGACACCGAGGTCGCCCGCCGCTCCCAGAACGAGGCCGACCGCATCCTCACCGAGGCCCGCCAGGAGGCCGAGGACGTCCGCGCCGAGGCCGACGACTACGTCGACTCCAAGCTCGCCAACTTCGAGGTCGTCCTCACCAAGACCCTCGGCTCGGTCGGCCGCGGCCGCGAGAAGCTCCTCGGCACCGGCCCCGGCCTGGACGAGCAGGGCTACGAGGACGAGGACGCCCCCGAGCGCAGCCACGACCCCGAGACCCTGCGCCGCGACGCCGACGCCTACGTCGACGCCAAGCTCGGCGCCTTCGAGGCCGTCCTCGCCAAGACCCTGGAGGCCGTCGGCCGCGGCCGGCAGAAGCTCCACGGCCGGATCGCCACCGACGACCTCGGCGCCCTCGCCCTGAACGACGACGGCACCTCCCCGAGGCCCACCAGCGACGCCGACTACCTGGCCGAACTGGCCGCCCTCTCCCCGAGCCCCGCCGACCCGTCCCGCGCGGTTCCGGAGCAGTCGTCGTACGCCCCGCAGCAGGACGCGTACGGGGCGACGGCCTACCAGCAGGGCCAGTACGGCAGCTACCAGCAGCAGTACGCGCAGCCCCAGCAGGCAGCGGACCCCTACGGCTACCAGCAGGCCGACCCGTACGCCGTGGGCTACCCGCAGCAGCCGTCGTACGACCCGAACCAGCAGCACCTGGACCAGCAGCAGTTGGATCAGCAGCACCAGGACCAGCAGGGTCACCAGGGGTACGCGCAGCCCCCGGGGAACGCGCTCGACGAGACGAGTCTCTTCGACACCACGATGATCACCGCGGAGCAGTTGCGGCGCTACGAGCAGGGCCGCTGACAGCGGATTGGGCCGATAGCGAAAGGTCCAGTATCCTGGCTCTTCGGTCGCGCGTGCGTTCATGCTGTCCGCAGAAGACGCCCGCGATCGTGCGCTGCCCGGAACACCGGGGCGGCGCCCTCCCCCGGATTCGAAGATCGAAAGTTGACATGGCTCTGAACGCCCGTCTCGACCACCGCAACCCCCTCGTGTTCGACACGCACGAGCTGGGCCGGCGGCCGGGTGCGATGCAGCGCCTGACGCGTTCGGTCGACGCTCCCAAGGATCTGGGGATCAAGAGCGTCATCGGAGTGCCGGAAGGCGCCCCGGTGGAACTCGAACTCCGCCTGGAGTCGGTCTTGGAAGGGGTGCTCGTCACAGGCACCGCCCGTGCCAAGGCCCGGGGGGAGTGCGTAAGGTGTCTGGAGCCGCTGGAGCTGGAGCTCGAAGCGGACTTCCAGGAGATGTTCTCGTACCCCGACGCCGACGAGCGGGGCCGCGTGATCGCGGAGCCCGACACCGACGCCGAGGACGACGAGGACAGGCTCTTCCTCGAGGACGGCCTGTTCGACCTCGAGCCCGTGCTGCGGGACGCGGTGGTGCTCGCACTGCCGATGCAGCCGGTGTGCCAGGACGACTGCCCCGGCCTGTGCTCCGAATGCGGAGCGCGGCTCGCGGACGACCCGGACCACCACCATGACGCCGTCGACATCCGTTGGGCGGCACTGCAGGGACTCGCCGGTTCACTCGAAGATGGCGAGAAGGACGAGATGAGCGGCGGCGCGACTCAGTCAGCACGCGCCGACGAGAAGCAGGAGAAGTAGCCGTGGCTGTTCCGAAGCGGAAGATGTCGCGCAGCAACACGCGCCACCGCCGGTCGCAGTGGAAGGCTGCGGTCCCCACCCTGGTTGCGTGCGAGCGCTGCCACGAGCCCAAGCAGCAGCACATCGCGTGCCCGTCTTGCGGCACCTACAACAAGCGCCAGGTCCTCGAGGTCTGAGCGGCTGGTGAGAGGCTCCATGTCTGACGCCAAGGCGGAGACCACCGCCAAGAAAAAGGCGGACACCACAGCCTCGTCCCACACGCTTCTGGAAGGGCGGCTCGGCTACAAGCTCGAGTCCGCCCTTCTGGTGCGCGCACTCACCCACCGTTCCTACGCGTACGAGAACGGCGGTCTGCCCACCAACGAGCGGCTGGAGTTCCTCGGTGACTCCGTCCTCGGCCTCGTGGTCACGGACACGCTGTACCGCACCCACCCCGACCTGCCCGAAGGCCAGCTGGCCAAGTTGCGGGCCGCGGTGGTCAACTCTCGTGCGCTGGCGGAGGTGGGCCGTGGGCTCGACCTCGGCTCCTTCATCCGGCTCGGCCGCGGTGAAGAGGGCACAGGCGGCCGGGACAAGGCGTCCATCCTCGCCGACACCCTCGAAGCGGTGATCGGTGCGGTCTATCTCGATCAGGGACTGGACTCGGCGGCGGAGCTGGTGCACCGCCTGTTCGACCCGCTGATCGAGAAGTCCTCGAACCTCGGTGCCGGCCTGGACTGGAAGACCAGTCTCCAGGAGCTCACCGCGACCGAAGGGCTCGGCGTACCCGAGTACCTGGTCACGGAGACCGGCCCCGACCACGAGAAGACCTTCACAGCTGCCGCCCGCGTCGGAGGCGTCTCGTACGGCACCGGCACCGGCCGCAGCAAGAAGGAAGCGGAGCAGCAGGCGGCCGAGTCCGCCTGGCGTGCGATCCGCGCCGCGGCGGACGAGCGGGCCAAGGCGGCGGCCGAGGCCACAGAGGCCGCGGAGGCCGCCGCGCGGGCCGCCGAGACCGAGGGCGCGCCCTCGGACGCCGCGTCGGCCTGACAGTTCGGTGCCCCCTCTTCGGGGGCTGCCGCCCCCGTACCCCCGCTGGGGGTGAGGGGGCGGCTTCCGTACGTCGTCTCGTGCGACCTGTCTCTGGGCTGGTCGCGCAGTTCCCCGCGCCCCTAAAGAGCCAGGGGTCACCCCGTGTTTCAGGGGCGCGGGGAACTGCGCGAGCAACCACAGAGCACCCGCAGCCGCCCCACGACAACAACCCACCCTCTCTCGGCTCATCCTCCGGAGGACCCCGTGCCAGAACTGCCCGAGGTCGAGGTCGTCCGGCGGGGACTGCAGCGGTGGGTCGCCCAGCGCACCGTCGCCGACGTCGAGGTGCTGCACCCGCGGGCGATCCGGAGGCATCTGGCCGGGCCCGAGGACTTCGCGCACCGGCTCAAGGGGCACCGCATCGGTGAGCCGAGCCGGCGCGGCAAGTACCTGTGGCTGCCCGTGGCGGACACCGGGACCGCCGTTCTCGCGCACCTCGGCATGAGCGGCCAACTGCTCGTGCAACCGCACGACGCGGCCGACGAGAAGCACCTCAGGATCCGGGTCCGCTTCGCGGACGACCTGGGCACCGAACTCCGCTTCGTCGACCAACGCACCTTCGGCGGCCTGTCGTTGCACGACACCGCCCCCGACGGTCTGCCGGACGTCATCGCGCACATCGCCCGCGACCCCCTGGACCCGCTGTTCGACGCGGAGGGGTTCCACCAGGCACTGCGCCGCAAGCGCACCACCATCAAACGGGCCCTGCTCGACCAGTCGTTGATCAGCGGCGTCGGCAACATCTACGCCGACGAGGCGCTGTGGCGCGCCCGGATCCACTACGAACGCCCGACCGCCGGCTTCACCCGCCCCCGCACCACCGAACTCCTCGGCCACGTACGGGACGTGATGAACGCGGCCCTCTCGGTGGGGGGCACGAGCTTCGACAGCCTCTACGTCAACGTCAACGGCGAGTCGGGGTACTTCGACCGCTCCCTGGACGCGTACGGGCGTGAGGGACTGCCCTGCCGCCGCTGTGGCACACCGATGCGGCGGCGGCCCTGGATGAACCGCTCCAGCTACTTCTGCCCGACGTGTCAGCGGGCCCCGCGGGCCTCGTCGTAGCGCGCCCGGGCCCGCAGCACGTCCTCCATACGCTCCTCCACGCAGACGATGAGGGAGAGCAGCCGCTCGGAGACCTCGTGGCCGAGCGGAGTGAGGGTGTAGTCGACGCGCGGCGGGTTCGTGGGCTGCGCCTCACGGTGGACCAGCCCGTCGCGCTCCAGCGCGTGCAGGGTCTGGGAGAGCATCTTCTCGCTGACGCCGTCGACACGCCGCCGCAGCTCGTTGAAACGCAGCGACCCCTCGTGCAGCGCGCCCAGCGTCAGCGCGCCCCAGCGGCCGGTGACGTGCTCCAGGGTGCCCCGGGAGGGACAGTTCCTGGCGAAGACGTCGAAAGCCAGGTCGTCGAAGTCCCGGTCGTCCGCATCCGCGGAGGCCTGCGCGGGCGTCACGGCGGTCTGCGCGGCTGATTCCATGCCCCGAGAATACTCCGAAGCAGCGCTAACCATAAGGTTGCACTAACTCATGGTTAGCGCCTGCTGGGCCCGTGGAGGCGGGAGAGCGGGGCCCGGAAGCCCTTTCCCAGGGTCGGTTCAGTAGCCGAAGTCCTGGGTCCACCACGGGCCGCCGTCGCCCAGGTGCACTCCCACGCCCAGCGTCTTGAAGTCGCAGTTCAGGATGTTCGCGCGGTGGCCGGGGCTGTTCATCCAGGCCTCCATGACCGCCTCGGCGGTGGCCTGGCCGCGGGCTATGTTCTCGCCGCCGAGGCCGGTGATCCCGAGGGCCGCGGCACGGTCCCAGGGGTCCTTGCCGTCGGGGTCGGTGTGGTCGAAGAAGCTGCGCAGGGCCATGTCCTCGCTGAACACCTCGGCCAGCTTCGCCAGCGAGCTGTCCGCCGCGACCGGGTTGCAGCCCGCCTTCGCGCGCTCCTCGTTCACCAGCTGGAGGACGGCCGCCTCGGCCTGGGTCGCCGCGGAGATCTGCCCCGGAGGAGTGCCCTTCTCCTCCTTCTGCTTGGGAGGCTTGGCGGACGGCTCCTTGGTCTTCTCGGAGCCCGACTCCTTCTCCGGCTTCTTCTCGGGCTTCTCGGACGGCTTCTTGGACGGGGCCGGGGTCGCCGACGGAGAGGCCTCGCGCTCGGCGTCGCGGCTCGTGGACTGGTCCTCGCGCTGCTGCGCGGCGCCGTCCGCGCCGCCCTGCTGGGCGGGCGCACCCGTGGGTGACCCGGCGGGCACCACGGCGTCGGGGCTGCTGCCACCGCTGACGGTGTACTTGTCGCCGCCCGGCAGGACCCCGGTGGCCACCGCGGCGGTGCCGATCGCGACGGCCGCGGAGACGCCCAGCAAGCCCGTCTTCACAGGCGTGACGGTCCTCTTCTTACGACGACGCGAACCGCCCCCGCGCGACGCGGCCTGGGCGTCGGCCTCCAGGAACTCGGCGAACCCGTACAGGTTCTCGGGCCCGTAGTGCGGCTCCTCGGCGGCGAAGCCCGTGTTCGTGACCCCGGTGGCGCGGCCCCTGGCGGCGCGGCCGGCGGCGGAGCGTCGGTGGCGTCCCATGTCCTGGCCTTCCTCGTCCTTGCGGTGTCCCTGCGTCAACGTTGGGGGGTGCTGTCAACGTTGTGATCGTCGTCTTCACGAATCTCACACGAAGGAGTGAGTTTCATATGAGATTCATTGGGTGGGGACGGTACAGCATGGCGCCAGGGGAGGGTGAGACCCAGGAGACATTGGCCCGTTAGCGTGCACTCATGAGCGAGGATGTGCGACTGGTCGCGTGGGTGCGCGGACGGGTACAAGGTGTGGGTTTCCGCTGGTTCACCCGGGCCAGGGCCCTGGAGATCGGGGGCCTGAGTGGTTTTGCTCTCAATTTGGCCGACGGGCGGGTGCAGGTGGTCGCCGAGGGCTCTCGCGGAGCGTGTCAAGGGCTGCTGGAGTGGCTCCAGAGTGACGACACGCCCGGGCGCGTGGACGGCGTCACCGAGATCTGGGACACACCCCGCGGTGGCTATGACGGCTTCGCCATCCGCTGACGCCGACTGCGAAGCGCGGTGAACGCGAGGGGCAGGGTGCGCCACGGGCATATGCCAGGTGCATGTACAGAACAGAAATGTGCAGGTGGTTGCCAAGAAGGTGCCGTCATGGCAAGCTCCGCGACAAGGATGATCCCCTCGCCCCCACGGCCAGGAGAGGCCCCGGAACCGCCGCAGCGCCGCCCGTTCAGGGCCGCGCGCCACCGGGATGCCCGCCAATACGGGGCGTGATCGTGTTGACCGTCAAACTTTTTGGTGAGACGCTGAAAGCCCCGCGCACCTTAGCTGTTTGGCATGGAGAACGGCAGCAAAAACTCAACAGTGCCAAGCACCACGGGTGCGATTCCCTCACGACCCACACCGCTTCGGTCGGTCACTCAGTGTGGAGGACCATCCATCATGGCAAAGGCGCTTCTCGGTTACGTCGGCGGCTCCGACCCGCGACTCCTCGCCGAGATGCGACGGCTCCAGCAGCGTGTCCAGGACCTGGAATCCGAGCTCGTACGGATCCAGGCCGAGAACGACGCGCTGACGGCTGCCGCTTCTCACGACTCGCTTATGGAGAGCATCGACGCACACCAGGCGGAGCCTGCGCTCACCTGATCACTGCATCGCATCGCACGACTACGACAGCAGTGGTTGGGCTGCCCGTATCAACCGCTAAGTTGTCAGATCTGCAAGGGACGCCTTCCTGAGGCGTCCCTTCTTTCTTCCCCCGCGCTTCCCCTACGCTTCAAAGTTGTCCCACCCTCTTAACGTCTGATGTGCCCTGCGTGTTCATGGGCGAAACCGCGCGCTCATGGAGTGAGACAAGGCCGAGAGGTAAAGTCCAGCGCCGTGCACCTCAAGGCCCTGACCCTCCGCGGGTTCAAGTCGTTCGCCTCGGCCACCACGCTCCGGTTCGAGCCGGGCATCACGTGCGTCGTCGGGCCGAACGGTTCGGGCAAGTCCAACGTCGTGGACGCGCTCAGCTGGGTCATGGGCGAGCAGGGCGCGAAGTCGCTGCGCGGCGGCAAGATGGAGGACGTCATCTTCGCCGGCACCACCGGGCGGCCCCCGCTCGGCCGCGCCGAGGTGTCCCTGACCATCGACAACTCCGACGGGGCCCTGCCCATCGAGTACTCCGAGGTCACCATCACGCGGATCATGTTCCGCAACGGCGGCAGCGAGTACCAGATCAACGGCGACACCTGCCGGCTCCTCGACATCCAGGAACTGCTGTCCGACTCCGGCATCGGCCGCGAGATGCACGTCATCGTCGGCCAGGGTCAGCTCGACTCGGTGCTGCACGCCGACCCCATGGGCCGCCGCGCCTTCATCGAGGAGGCCGCCGGCGTCCTCAAGCACCGCAAGCGCAAGGAGAAGGCGCTGCGGAAGCTGGACGCCATGCAGGCCAACCTGGCCCGCGTCCAGGACCTCACCGACGAACTCCGCCGCCAGCTCAAGCCCCTCGGCCGTCAGGCCGCCGTCGCCCGCCGAGCCGCCGTCATCCAGGCCGACCTCCGCGACGCCCGTCTCCGACTCCTCGCCGACGACCTCGTCCGGCTGCGCCAGGCGCTCAGCAACGAGATCGCCGACGAGGCCGCGCTCAAGCAGCGCAAGGAGGCCGCCGAGACGGAGCTGAAGAAGGCGCTCCAGCGCGAGGCGGTCCTGGAGGACGAGGTGCGCCGGCTCACCCCGCGCCTCCAGCGGGCCCAGGAGACCTGGTACGAGCTGTCGCAGCTCGCCGAGCGGGTGCGCGGCACGATCTCCCTCGCCGACGCCCGCGTCAAGAGTGCCACCTCCGCCCCGCCCGAGGAGCGGCGCGGCCGCGATCCCGAGGATATGGAGCGCGAGGCCGCCCGGATCCGGGAGCAGGAGGCCGAACTCGAAGCAGCCCTCGAAGCCGCCGAGCGGGCCCTGGAAGACACGGTCGCCCACCGGGCCGACCTGGAGCGGGAGCTGGCCCTGGAGGAACGGCGCCTGAAGGACGTCGCCCGCTCCATCGCCGACCGCCGCGAGAGCCTCGCCCGCCTCGGCGGCCAGGTCAACGCCGCCCGCTCCCGCGCCGCCTCCGCCCGCGCCGAGATCGACCGGCTCGCCGCCGCCCGCGACGAGGCACAGGACCGCGCCGTCGCCGCCCAGGAGGAGTACGAGGCACTGAAGGCCGAGGTCGACGGCCTCGACGCCGACGACACCGAGCTGGCCGAGCGGCACGAGGCCGCCAAGCGGGCCCTCGCCGACGCGGAGTCCGCCCTCACCGCCGCCCGCGAGGCGACCACCACCGCCGAGCGCCGCCGCGCCGCTACCCAGGCCCGCCATGAGGCCCTCGCCCTGGGCCTGCGCCGCAAGGACGGCACGGGCGCCCTGCTCGCCGCGAAGGACCGGCTCGGCGGTCTGCTGGGGCCGGCCGCGGAACTGCTGACCGTGACGCCCGGCCACGAGGTCGCCCTGGCGGCCGCGTTCGGCGCGGCGGCCGACGCGATCGCCGTGACCAGCCCCGTCGCGGCCGCCGAGGCCATCCGGCTGCTCCGCAAGCAGGACGCGGGCCGCGCCTCCCTGCTGCTGGCGGGAGCACTGGAGGACCCCTCGGCCGAGAGGGGCGACAGCCCGGCCGGCCCCGGCACACCCGTGGACCCCGTCCGTCCC
>NZ_LIQX01000340.1 GCF_001418475.1 Streptomyces ossamyceticus
CGCCGCTCCTTCTCCCACGGAGATCCGTCAGAAGGGCCCTAACGCGCCGCCGCCTCCCAGGCGCCCCGGTGCTCGCCGGCCGCCTGCCGGGCCGCACGCAGCGCCTCCGCCCCGACGTCGGCCGTCCGGAACCCTCGGAGGGTCCCCCGCATCCCCGCCACGAACCGCTCCCCGGCGGGAGTGAGCGCACCGGACCCGGCGAGGGTCTCCACCGCCTCGGCCGTCTGGTCCCGCCAGCGGGAGAACTGCACCTCGGCCATGCGGGCCGTGTCACCGTCGGCGGACCGCCACCGCGCGAACCAGAACTCGATCACCGCCAGATGGGCGTACGTCCCCTGTAGCAGCCCCTCCAGCGGACGCGGATCAGGGCGCCAGGGGGCGTAGAACAGCTTGTCGCACGACGGGTCGTAAAGATCCGTCAGATCGAGCACGGCACCCAGCTTGACGTGCTGGAACTCATGGACGAGCAGCAGCGCGAGCGACTCGGGGGCGGCGGGGCGCGCGATGGCGACCGCCCCGAACGCGTCGCGGGCCGCCGAGCTGATGTCGGAGCCGTCGGAGGCGGGGCCAAGAGGGGTGACCACCTGGAGCCCGGCGGCGATGCCGGGAGCGTACTGCGGAAGTTCGCGGCGGATCCACGCCCACGCGGCGGCCAGGTCGGCCCGCCATGCCTCGGCCTCGCCCTCGCCGAGCCGGGGGTGCGCCGGATGGCCGTGGCAGTCCCGCCAGGGGTCGGTGTCCTCCAGCGCCACAGCCCAGCCGTCCAGTTCGAACCGTCGGCTCCCTCGCCAGGCGGGGTCCTTGGGGCCCTTCCAGGACACCGTGTACGTCGTGCCGTCCGCGCGGACCGTGAAGCCTTCGTTGTCCGTGCGGACCTCGGCCTGCTCGACGCCGTCCCCCAGCGCGAGGGTTCCCAGCGTCGGCAGCCGCAGCACTCCCTCGTGGACGGGCACGACGACGGCTTCCGCTCGTCCGGCGCGCAGTGCGGCGGCCGCGGCGATCTCCGCCACGCCGCGCATGGCGATCTCGGCCGCGTCCGTGCCGCCCTCCAGGGACCGGAGGGCCCAGGGACGCACGTAGGGGTGGGCGAGGATCCGGTCGACGGATTCGGGGGCCGTGCCGTCGAGGAGCGTGAGTGTCTCCCAGGCGGCCTCACCCAGCGGGGTGTGCGGCGTCTCGTGCCAGACGAGGCCCAGCAACTCACGGCCGAGGGAGAGCTGGTGGCGGGCCAGCAGGTCCGTGGTGGCGGTGGAGCCGAGGCCCGCGGCCAGTTCGTCGAGGTGCTCGTCGGCCAGCGCGGGCTGGACGGACTGGTCGGACATGTGTCGGTCCCGGATGTCGGTGATGAGGCGCAGCAGGTCGGAGCAGTACACGGACGGGTTGAGGAAGTCGCTGCCGGTCCGGTACCGGTGGGCGTACAGCCCGCCGCCGCAGGAGCGTACGACCGGGCAGGCCCGGCACTGGTCCGACAGCCCGTCGAGTCCCTGCTGCCGGGCGACGAGGCCCGGGTGCGCGGCCACGTCGTCGAGCGAGTGGGTGATCACGTCCATGCCGGTGACGGGGGCGCCGTCGTAGGCCGTCTTGAGGGAGTCGGCCTGTTCGAAGCTGCCGTCGGTCTCGATCACGGCGAGGTCGGCGGGCGCCAGCCCGAGTGACTCGGTCAGGCTGCTGTCGCCGCGCAGGGTGCGCAGGACGGAGTCGAAGATCCGTACGTCCATGGGGCGGCCGTCCGCCGCCCAGCGGTCGTACACCGCCAGCAGCCAGCGGGCGTAGGCCGTGCCGTCCGAGTCGTCGGCGGGCCGGAGCGGGGGTTCGTCCCAGGTGGCGTGCGGGAGGAGGAAGTCGACGCGGGGCGGCCGGAGTTCGGCGAGCGCGTCGTAGACGGCGACCGGGTCGTTGCGCACGTCGATGGTGCAGAGGATGCCCGCGAACAGGTGGCGGTAGCGGGGCCGGTCGAGCAGGGCGATACCCCGCAGAACCCGGTCGTGGCTGCTGCGCCCGTTGGCGTAGCGGCGGTGCAGGTCGTTCGCGGCCTTGTCGCCGTCGAGCGAGACGCCGACCTTGATGTCGAACTCGTCGAACAGGTCGAGGAACCGCTCGTCGAGGGTGACGGCGTTGGTGTGGATCCGCAGGTCGAGGGCGCACACACCGGTGAGCGTCCGGTGCAGTTCCTCCGCCGCTCGGCGCAGCCGGGTGTGACCGGCCAGGAGCGGTTCGCCGCCGTGCAGCACCACATGAACGGTGTCCAGGCCATGCGTTGTGGCATGTTCGGCGATGCGTTCCGCCGTGGCCTTCAGGACTTCGTCGGACGTCACAATGGGCCGACCGCGCCAGCTTTGGTCCGCATGTTCGAACACATAGCAGTGATCACATGCCAGATCGCAGCGGCTGTGCATTTTGAGCACGAATTGGCGTAAGGGGTGGATTGGTCGGCCCATGGGTGTCATGAGAGGTGCGTCAGTTCCCGATCGATGGATGATCGATGAGATCAGACCGAGCTCTGGAAGGCCGCGACCGCGACTCTGCCCGGTCCCCGCCGCTCGACGCCGTTCGACACGGCGCGAGTCACTGCCGGGGACAGTGCGCCGCTACTCTGTGCAGCCAAACGCACGAGGGAAACCCGCTCCGGGCCGACCGCGGTCGGCTTTCCCGGCTCTTCGGCCGCGATGTCGAGAGAAGCGTTCATTCGGACCTCATCTTCTGACAGCACCTCAGGTGCTGACCTGTATGGCCTTCGATAACTGAAGCATTGGCCGACGGGAACCGCGCGCCGGGAAGGCCGAGTCAGAAGCTGCAGGGGCCGACTGGACGAGCGGCATCAGATGCCAGCCGGCCTGATTGCGTGCTGACGATAGCGCTCGTACTGGACGACAAGCGCATCCTCCACGACATAAACGTGAGGCGGGTCACACCAGCGGGTGAATGCCGACACCTCCCTCTGTCGCCAATGCCGAGGCCACCGCCCTGAGGCCTGGTCAACCTCGCCCTGATGACGATCGCGAGCAGGCCTGGACCTCGTAAGGTTTTTGCCTATTCTTTACTCTTGGGCTCATCGATAAAAGGGGTAAAACGGTCCTCGAGGTGGCGTACTGAACTTGACCTGAAGCACTAAAGGCGCGGTAGTGCATTCCTTGCGCTCCGCTCCAACCAAGTGCGCCCCCAAGCGACTTGATCCACTTCCGTCCTCGGGGAGAGCCCGGTCCCGTACAGCGTTTCTCGGCTCCAGGCAAGATCCGGAAAAGTCACTCTCCGTAGCGCCAGGCAGGGGGTGGAACGCCGACCAAACGTGACGACGCCGCGCCCCGGCGAACGGTTCCGCCTCCGCCGACCGACCTGCTCCCCGCTCTCAGCGCCCTCACAGCCATCCCCCAGCCCCCTGACGGACTGAGTCCCTAGGTTCTGCGGCATGACGGGACATCACGCAAGCAAAACGATCACTCGGCGCCGGGCGCTCGCCGTGACCGGAGGGACGGTCGCGGCCGGTGGGCTGGCGGTCGCGGGTTACCGGGCGGCGTTCGCGGACGAGACGACCGGCGCGGCGGGGACGGCGGCCTCGGCGACGAGTGTGAGCGGCAGTACCTGCATGACGTTGATGACGAGCGTCACCGAGGGGCCGTACTACCTCGACGGCGCCCTGGTGCGGAAGGACATCACCGAGGGCAAGAGCGGCGTCCCGCTCGCCCTGCGGCTGACGGTCGTCGACGCCGGCGACGGCTGCACCCCGGTCCCCGGCGCGGCGGTGGAGATCTGGCACTGCGACGCCTGGGGCTACTACTCCGGCTACACCACCGCCAACCCGGGCGGTTCGGCCCCCGCCGAGAGCGAGGACGGCTCCACCGCCGACGACGCCACCTACCTGCGCGGCTACCAGATCGCCAATGCCGACGGGGTCGTCAAGTTCGAGACGATCTTCCCCGGTTGGTACACCCCGCGCACCTGCCACATCCACGTCAAGGTGCACACCGGCGGCGAGAAGGAGGACGGCACCTACGAGGGCGGCAAGGTCAACTACACCGGCCAGTTCTTCTTCGACGACGAGATCGCCCAGGAGGTCTTCACCCTGGAGCCGTACTCCCGGCACACCGGCAGCTACACCACCCTCGACGACGACATGGTCTACGACGGCGGCGGCGCCGCCGGCGGCCTGCTCACCCTCAAGGCCGTGAAGAAGGGCAACCCCGCCCGGGGCTATCAGGGCTTCCTCACCCTCGGCATCGACCCTGACGCCGAGAACACCGGCGCCGGGAGCGGCAACGATGGTGGGGGCGGCGGTGGCGGTGAGGGCGGCACACCGCCGGCGGGCGAGCCCCCGACGGACGGCCCGACGCGGTCCGACGCCTCGTCGGGGTCGTCGGCCGGCACGGACCCCGCCTCCGCCTCCGCATCCGCCTCGTAAGGTACGGCCTTGAACAGCCGCGAGGACGAGACGCTGGCGCAGGCCGCCGTGGCCGCGCTCACCCGGCAGTTGGAGCTGACTCCCAAACCCGGGCTGCCCGACCCGCGAGACCTCCGCGCCCGGATCACCCGCCAGGACCACCGTGCCCTGCGCTGGTCGGCGAAGGCACTGCTCCCCGGCCTCGCGGCGATGGCGGCCTGCGCCCGCCGCAACGGGGCCCCGACACCCGAACTCCGCGCGGAACTCGGGGCGATAGGGCGATCCACCGAACACTCACTGACCCTTGCCGGGGGCGGCCACCGGGGCGCCACCTGGGTCCTGGGCCTCCTGGTCGCCGCGGCGGCCCTGGAACCGGGCGCCCGGGGCCGCGAACTCGTGGCCACCGCGAAGGAGATCGCCGCCCACCCCGACCGAGGGGCGCCCCGGCGGCCGTCCCGAGGGTCCTCGGTCTCCGCCGAGTACGGCGCGGCCGGCGCCCGGGGCGAGGCCCGCGCAGGATTCCCCCATGTACGCCGGGCCCTGGACGTCCTGGCCGCGGCGCGCACCGCCGGAACGCCGGAGGAGGACGCCCGTCTCGACGCCCTGCTGACGGTCATGTCGACCCTCCAGGACACCGAACTGCTCTACACCGCCGGCCCGTACGGACTCCGGCACGTCCAGACGGCGGCCCGTGGCGTCCTCGACGAGGGCGGCACGGCCACGACGGCCGGCCGCAGGGCCTTGGCCGCGTTCGACGCGGAACTGCGGCTGCGGGGCTGGAGCCCTCGGGGCAGCGGCTCCCTGCTCGCGGGCGCGTTGTTCGCCGACGCGGTGCGGGTGGGGGTGGGC
>NZ_LIQX01000341.1 GCF_001418475.1 Streptomyces ossamyceticus
CCGCCGCCCCCGAGGCCCCGCCGGCTCGCGCCGCCCCGCGCGAAACCACCTACTCGCGCCACCCGGCCGAACGCCCTGGGCCGAGCACCTGCCGGCCGAACACCCCACGGCCCTAAACCCCACGGCCGAACACCCCACGGCCGAACACCTCTCGGCCGAGCGGCACCCCTCGGCGCCTCGTCCGGCGACGGTACGGCGAACGCGCCGGGCGCACGTACGTACGCCTGCCGTCTCACCCGTACGGTGCGTGACCGCCGTACGACGCGCTTCGTTGGTCCCGATGCCCGTGCCAGCCAGGTCCGGGTCCGAAAGAACCACGCGTGGCTCCGCTGGAGCGATGAGGCGTCCGGATCGTGCCGTGCGCCGTGGGACCTCGCTCCAGGGTTGTGACCGGACCGCAGGGGACAGCAGCCCGGTCACTCAACTGAACGGTCGGCTCCGGGGACGCCCGGGGCCGACCGGCGGAATGTTCCGAGGGCGGCGAGGCGGTTACGGAGGCCGTCACCCGCCCGGCACGATGCAGGAGCAGCCCGCACCGCAAGGTCGACACCCGGTACCGCGCCCCGTGCGCGCGTCCGACAACCACCCCCCACCAGTGGCGCGACCCCCCGGCGCCGCTGCGAGGCACCGGCGCTGCCCTGACGTCGGTGCTGACGGCGAAGGGCCCCGTGGGTTCCGTCCCACGGGGCCCTTCGCCCTACGTGCCACCGGCGGATCACCGTCGAGCGGCCTCGGCCGAGCCGCGGATCAGCGTCAGATCAGCCGGCCGCCTTCTCCAGCTTCGCGACCTGCGCCTCCAGCACCTCCGCCGGGACCTTCGACTTGTCCGCGTCGAGCATGTTCATCGAGTAGAACCCGATGAGCGTCGAGCCGCTGCGGACCACGGTGAAGGACATCGGGATCTTGGCGCCCTCGATGTCGCCCTTCAGCTTGTACGAGACGGCCTCGTCGCCCTGCTCGGGGGCGGGGAGTGCCTCGACACCGGAGTACGTGTTGCCGACGTGCTCGTACTTCGTGCAGTTCTCGGTCGCCTTGCGCAGGTCGGCCATCACCTTCTCGGCGTCGCTCTGCTCGTGCGCGGCGAGGGCGAGGGAGATGACGCTGCCGGAGAGCTCGTCCTTCGGGGTGACCGTGCGCCCGGCGCGGGCCTTGGCCTGCGGGTCCGAGGTGAAGAAGAACATGTTCGCGATGGGCTGGCAGGCGGCCGGCTGCGCGGGAACGGTCTCGGCGGGCATGTCCTCCGCCGGCATGTCGGCGATGGTGTAGCCCTTGACGTCGCCCTTCGTCAGGGCGGCCTTCTGCAGCTGGGCCTCCGTCAGGGCGCCCTGCCCCGCCGGCTCCTTCGGCTTGTCGGCCGGGGTGGAGGAGCCCGCCGAGGGCTTCTTCTCCGCGTCCGTGTTGTCGCCGTTCTCGCCGCCGCCACCGCACGCCGCGGTGAGACCCAGCGTGGCCACGACCGAGACGGCCACCGCTGCCCGCGACATCTTCGACTTCATGTCCCCCACCTTTACGCCTTGCGCCTCGCGCATCACACAGGGGCCCCACAGGGCCCATCGAACATGTATGTGACATCCAGACCCATGGATTCGTTGCGTCACCCCCGCCACATTCACATGTGACTCACGTCACTCCAGAAAGCTGTGATCCGGAGGGCAACCCTTCGCATGCCTCGCTTGTCACACCTGGCACACGAGAGAAGGACCCGCGCTCGGAGGGGGGTGCGGGTCCTTCTCCGCTTTTTGCGGGTCCTTCCCCGCTTCTCTTGAACGACTTCCCGGCTTCTCCAGCGGCCGACCGGCTACTGCTTCGGCGGCACCGTCGGCACCGGCATCAGCGGCAGCCGCAGCGCGCCGAAGGCGTCCGCCGGGACCGCCGGGTTCACCGGCTCCACCGGGCGGAGGCGTTCGTACGCAGCTCCGGGGGCGGGACGGTGGTCGGGCTCGTCCTTGTTCGGCCAGAACGACATCGCGCGCTCGGCCTGGGCCGTGATCGTCAGGGACGGGTTGACGCCCAGGTTGGCGGAGACCGCGGCGCCGTCGACGACCGAGATACCGGGGTGGCCGTAGAGGCGGTGGTACGGGTCGATGACGCCCTCCTCGGGGGTGGCGCCGATGGGGCAGCCACCGAGGAAGTGCGCGGTGAGCGGGGTGCCCATCAGTTCGCCCACGTTGCTGCCGGCGAAACCGTTGATCTCGGCGGCGATCGTGGAGGCGGCGGCCGAGGCGGCCTCGATCTGCTTGGGGTTGGGGGCGCCGTGGCCCTGCCGGGCGGTCAGCAACCCCTTGCCGGGGCCCTTCGGCTTCAGACGCGTCGTGAGCGAGTTGTCGAGGGACTGCATCACCAGGCCGATGATGGTCCGCTCGGACCAGCGGCGGTTGGACAGCGAACGGGCCACCAGCAGCGGGTGCTTGGTCGCGTGGGCCAGCCAGCCGAGCACGCGGGACGCGCCCGACGCCGTACCGCCCGCGTACGGGACCTGGAGGATCGACAGACCGCCCATCGCGTTGGAGCCCTTGCCGTAGCGCACCGGCTCGATGTGGGTGTTCTCGTCGGGGTGGATGGACGAGGTGATGGCCACGCCCCGGGTGAAGTCCACGTCGGTCCCGTGGGCCTTGCGGTAGCGGCGCCTGTCGGTCTGGGCGCCGACCAGGGCCTCGGAGTTGGTGCGGGTCAGCATGCCCAGACGGTCGGAGATGTGGGGCAACTGACCGCCTGCCTTCATACGGTGCAGCAGGGTCTGGGTGCCGTAGGTGCCGGCGGCGAGGACGACCCGGCGGGCCTTGAAGACACGGCCCCCAGAACCGCCCCTGGAACCGCCCCGGCCCTTGCCCCGGCCCGCCTTGCGGCGTTCGTCGGTGGGCAGAGTGGTCACGGCGAAGCCGCCCTGCGAGTCCTCGGTGAGGGCGACCACCGTCGTCATCGGGTGGACGACCGCGCCCGCCTTCTCGGCGAGGTGGAGGTAGTTCTCGTTGAGGGTGTTCTTCGCGCCGTGGCGGCAACCGGTCATGCACTCGCCGCACTCGGTGCAGGCGTTACGGGCCGGGCCCGCGCCGCCGAAGTACGGGTCGGGGACCTGGTCGCCGGGCGCGGCCTTGGCCTTGCCGTCGGCGTCCTCGCCGTCACCGAAGAACACGCCGACCGGGGCCATGTGGAAGCTGTCGCCGACGCCCATCCGCTCGGCGGCCGCCTTCAGGTGCACGTCGGACGGGGTCATCGTCGGGTTGAGCCGTACGCCGAGCATGCGGCGCGCCTGGTCGTAGTACGGCTTCAGCTCCTCCTGCCAGTCCGTGATGTCCTTCCACTGGGGGTCCTCGAAGAAGGGCTTCGGCGGGACGTACAGGGTGTTGGCGTAGTTGAGGGAGCCGCCGCCCACGCCGGCGCCGGCGAGCACCATGACGTTGCCGAGCAGGTGGATGCGCTGGATGCCGTACATGCCCAGGGCCGGGGCCCAGAGGTAGTTCTTCAGGTCCCAGGAGTTCTTGGGCAGGGAGTCACGGGTGAAGCGGCGCCCTGCTTCCAAGACGCCGACCTTGTACCCCTTCTCCGTGAGGCGCAGGGCGGTCACGGAGCCGCCGAAGCCGGAGCCGACGACGATGACGTCGTAGTCGTATGACACGTGCTCTCCTCATCGAGAACGGTGCGTACCGCGCCCCCGGAGGGGCGCGGGTGTCAGCGCAGCCGGAGCGCCTTCATGGCCTTGAGGCTGGTGCTCATGAACTGGGCGTACTTCTCGTCGTCCATGCCGAAGGACGGGGCCATCGGGAGGATGCGCTGCTGGGCGACCGTCTGGGCCTCGGTGTACTTGAGGATGCCCTCGGAGCCGTGGCGGCGGCCGAGGCCCGAGTCCTTCATGCCGCCCATCGGGGACTGGACGCTGCCGTACGCGGAGGCGTAGCCCTCGTTGACGTTCACCGTGCCGGCGCGCAGGCGGGCGGCGACGGCGCGGCCGCGGCGGCCGTCCTTGGTCCAGACGGAGGCGTTGAGGCCGTACGCGGTGGCGTTGGCTTCGTCGATGGCCGCTTCCTCGTCCTTGAAGCGGTAGACGGAGACGACGGGGCCGAAGGTCTCCTCGTTGCAGACGGCCATGGGCTCGGTGACGCCGTCGAGGATGGTCGGCTCGTAGAAGTAGGGGCCGATGTCGGGGCGGGCGACACCGCCGGCGACGACCTTGGCGCCCTTCGCGACGGCCTCGTCCACGTGGCGGGTGACCGTCTCCAGTTGGCGGTCGCCGACGAGGGAGCCCATGTCGGCGCCGTACGCGAGGGATGTGCCGAGGCGCATCGCCTTGGTGCGGGCGGCGAAGCGCTCCAGGAAGGCGTCGGCTATGGACTCGTGGACGTACAGGCGCTCGATGGAGATGCAGAGTTGGCCGGCGGAGGAGAAGCAGGCGCGGACGGCTCCGGCGGCCGCCTTCTCCATGTCGGCGTCCTCCAGGACCAGCATGGCGTTCTTGCCGCCGAGTTCGAGGGAGACCCCGACGAGGCGGGCGGCGGCGCCCTGGGCGACCTCACGGCCGGTGCGGGTGGAGCCGGTGAAGGAGACGTAGTCGGCGTGCCGGACGACCTCGGGTCCGATGACCGGGCCCTCGCCGAGGACGACCTGGAAGACCTCGGCGGGCAGACCGGCCTCGACGAGGAGGTCACGCGCCCACAGGGCGGTCAGGCAGGTCTCCGTGTCGGGCTTCATCACGACCGCGTTGCCCGCGACGAAGGCGGGGATCGCGTCGCCGACGGAGAGTTCGAGCGGGTAGTTCCAGGGGGCGATCTGGCCCACCACGCCGCGCGGGTGGCGGAGTTCGACGACCTTGGTGAGGGTCGGTACGGCGCCGGTGTGCCGCTTCGGCTTCAGGTACGCGGGGGCCTTGCGGCCGTAGTGGCGGGCCGCGACCGCGACGGCCTGGACCTCCTCGTGGGCGTGCAGCCGGGCCTTGCCGGTCTCCAGCTGGATGAGGTCGAGCACCTCGGCCTGGCGCTGCAGGACGAGGTCGTGGAAGCGGAGCAGGACGGCGGCGCGTTCACGGACGGGCACCTGCGCCCACACGGCCTGCGCGGCGCGGGCCCGCACGTACGCCTTCTCCACGTCCTCGGGGGTGGACTCGGGCAGGTCGGCGAGCTTCTCGCCGGTGAACGGCGTGTGGTTGGCGGTCCGGCCGGAGCCGACCACACCCTTGGTGAGCTGGGCGACCAGTTCGGGGGTGACCACGTCGGCGGCGGTACGGGCGCCCGCCGGGGCGGGTGCGAGGGGGTTGGTGCCGGTCGTCCGTGCCGTGCCGGTCTTTTCGGGGGCCTGCGAGTCCGTCATGACGCGCAGGGTATTCCGGAGCGGACGACTTTGGGTACCCGGCGGTAACAGGCTTTCACCGGCCGCACACACCGTGCCAGTGATCAGTGGCATGAAGACGCTGATCAGCGCGTTGTGCGCCCACGATCGCGACTTGGTCACACCACACGGAACGCCGGCCTCACCTCGGCGGGAGGCCGGCGTCATCTCAGCGGGAGAGCTGTGTCACCGCTGCCGAAGCGCCGGAGTCACTCCGCGAGAATCTTCAGCCGGTCGCGCGCCCCCTTGAAGACGGCGGTGCCCTTCTTCTCGTCCGGTGTGCCCTTCGGCATGTCCACCCGGAGTGCGAACATCCGGCTGTCGTCGGTGCGGACGATCAGTTCCATGACGCGGGTGGGGGTGCCGTCCGCGTAGTGCGTGGTGTCGGCGAGCACCGCCTCCTGCCCGTCGAAACTGGTACTCGTGTACTGCGCGGTGGACTTCACGCCGCTGCCCACGATGTCCGAGGAGTCCTTGGCCTCCTTCATGGGAGACGTGGGCGCCTTGTCCCACCGGGCGAGCCGTACGCGGATGACCTTCTCCCCGTCGTAGGTGACCGTGCGGGACGCGTCGCCTTCGCCGCCCTCGCCGCGCTTCTCGCCGGTCCGCTCGTACGAGCTCGGGAGGGACAGGACGGCGTTCATCTCCCTCTCGCGGTGCGCGACCCAGCGGGTGTCGGCGCCGGACGCGGACTCCGACGGGGCGCCGGACTCGGGGTCGGCCGAGGCGGGGCGGCCCGGGAACGACCCCATGTGCGGCTCGGGGACGGCGCGACGGTCGTCCTCCGCCGCACCGATCAGCGTGCCCGTCCAGACTGCCCCGCCGACGACCAGGACGCCGGCGACGGCCCCGACGACGACCAGCCAGGACGGACGCCTGCCGGGCCGCCGGGTGGGCACGGGCCGTCGTACGTCGACGGTCACCGACGGGATCGCCGACGAGTCCCCGGACATCTGCTCGGGACCGGCGGTGACGGGGACCGCGGGGGCGCTCTCGGGCTCGGTCGCGGCGAGCGCCTCAGGGGTGTTGCCGGGGTCGGCCGCGGCGAGCGCCTCTGGGCTGTTCCCGGCGTCGGGCGCGTGCCCCGTGTGCCGGTCGTCGGCCGCGGCGACGGCCGGTGCCGCCTCCTCGTGTAACGCCACGCCCCGCCGTTCGCCCGCGAGCCGCAGGGTCCCCTCGTCCTCGCCCAGTTGCTTCAGCTCCGACGGCAGTTGGGTGTCCGGGGTCCGGCCCTCCGCGACGTCGGCCAGGAACCGTGCGGTCTCCTCGGCGTCCGGGCGGTCCGCCGGGTCCTTGGCCAGGAGCCGTACGACCAGGGGGCCGAGGGGGCCCGCCCCGGTGGGTTCGGGGGGCTCGGTGGAGAGGATCGCGGCGAGCGTGGACTCCGGGGACGTACGGCGGAAGGGCGACGCGCCCTCGACGGCGGCGTACAGGAGGACGCCGAGCGACCACAGGTCGGAGGGCGGCCCGGCGGCACCGTGCCCGGACATGCGCTCGGGGGCGACGAACTCCAGCGAACCGACGAACTCCCCTGTCATGGTGAGCGATTCCTCGCCCTGGACGTGGGCGATGCCGAAGTCGGTGAGGACGACCTGGCCGTGCGGCCCGAGCAGGACGTTGGCCGGTTTGACGTCGCGGTGCACGATGCCGACGCCGTGCGCGGCGTGCAGCGCGCCGACGACGGCGAGGCCGACGCGAGCCGACTCGGCGGGAGTGAGGGCGCCGCGCCGGAGCCGTTCCTGGAGGGACTCGCCGCGAACCCACTCCATGACGATCCAGGGGTGGCCGTCGTCGATGACGACGTCGTGGATGGTGACGGCCGAGGGATGGTCGACGCGGGCGGCGGCGCGAGCCTCGCGGTAGAGGCGGTTGGCGGCCCGGTGGCGCTCCTCGTTCTCCGGGTCGTCGGGGTCGCCCGGCAGCCGGGGCTGCTTGACGGCGACCTCACGGCCCACCAGTTCGTCGACGGCCTGCCACACGGTGCCCATGCCGCCGGACCCGATGCGTTCGGTGAGGCGGTAGCGACCGCCGACCAGACGATCGTCGCACTGGGTGGCTCGCCCGCCGAACCGGCGCGCGTCGGGCTGATGTTCGCCGTCATCACTCATGCGACATCAGTACCGCGCGGAAGCGGAACTTGTCGACGTACGGCCGGGCCGCCGGGCGCGCCACCGGGCGGAGCGGCTTGCCAGTCGCCCTTCCCGGCTAACGCCGGCGGTTCCACAGGTCCTCGGCCCAGCCGTACCGTTCGCGGTGCTTGGGCAGGGCCGTGCGGCCGACGGCGGCGGCGAGTTTGCGCAACCGGCGCCAGTCCAGCGGCGGTTTGGGCTCGGGGACGCCGGGCCGGTCGCGCGGCACCCGGACGCGCAGGGCCTTGGACGAGATCCGGCAGTGGACCGGGGTGGGCAGGACGAGGGCCTCACCGTCGACGCCGACCTCGATCTCCGGCCGGTCGGCCTCGACCACGATCTCGTCGGCGATGAGCAGACTGAGGCCGGGCGCGTTCGGCCCGAGGACCAGGCTCGCGGCGTCGGCCGCGTTCTCGACCCGTACACCGACCACGCCCAGCACCCCGGCGTCCAGCCGCTCCCGGCGGCCGAGGCCGACGAGGTCGTCGCTGCGGTAGACGTTGTTGCTGACCAGCACGGCCTGGGGCGCGTCGATCACCGCGTCGCCGATCCGGGCGGTGAGCCGCGGACCGCGCTGGTGCGTGAGCAGTTCGGGCAGCAGTTCCAGCGTGGTGCGGACCTTGTCGTCGCGGTAGGCGGGGCTCTGCACGACGGCCGCGTACGCGCCGAAGGACGCGTTGTTCACGAAGGGGTGGCCGCTGGCGTACCCGAGGTCGACATGGAGTTCGACGCCCTTGTCCGTGAGGGCGTCGAGACAGGCGGCGGGGTTGTCGCGGTCGAGGCCGAGGTCCATGGCGAAGTGGTTGCGGGTGCCGGCGGAGATGACGAGGAGGGGCACGTCGTAGGCCGCGGCGATGGCGGCCACCTGGGCCTGGGTGCCGTCGCCGCCGGCGACGCCGAGCAGGTCGGCGCCCTCCCGGACCGCGTCGCGGGCCAGCACGGCGACGTCCTCGTGGTGCTCCGGGTCGAGCAGATGGACCCGGGCGCCGAGCCGTTCGGCCCGTTCCTTCAGCCGGAAACGGTCGACCTTCCCGCCCCCCGACTTGGGGTTCATGATGAGGAAGGGCCGGGTCGGCGCGGGCGTGCGGTGCTCGGGGACGTCCACCCGGTGCGACTTGGTGAGGCTGAGCGCGAACTTCCCGGACCAGACGGCGGCACCCCACAGCGCGGCCGACACGAGCACCACCCACAGCAGGTTGACGGCCGCGAACCACCAGATGACGCCCACCGGCGCGGCCAACGCCAGCATGGCCGCCGCCATCCGGACGACACCCCGATGGGTCAGCACCCACCACAGCGCGGCCACCGTCAGACAGGCGCCCAGGAGCAGGCCCGCGACGAGCAGCAGGCTCGCCTCCCGCGCGTAGCCGATCGGCAGCAGGACGGCCAGCGCCGCGCAGCCGAGGGCGGCCCGGGCCGCCCATCGCTGTCTGGCATGAGCCTGCACGTCCAGGTGTTCGATGCCCACGCCCGCCCGCCCTCCGCGCCGATCATGCACTTGACACGGCATGTTAGGGCCAGGAGGCGGGCCGAGGCGATGGCCTTCCGATCATCCGCGGGAACGCCGTCGCGAGTCCCGCACGGGGCCACGACCCGCGTACCCCCGTTGGGGTCATGGTCGGGGTCCGGGCCGGTTCCTGGCGGCGCGGCGGGGTGTTGGGCGAGTCGGCGTGGCCGACGAACGCGGAGCCCGACACCCATGAAGATCACCTTTCTGCTGCACAACGCCTATGCGATCGGCGGCACGGTCCGGTCGACCCTGAACCTCGCCGGGGCGCTGGCCGCCCGGCACGAGGTCGAGATCGTCTCGGTCCTGCGGACGGCGGAACAGCCGCTGCTCGGTGTGCACGGCCAGGTCCGCCTGGTCCCGCTGGTCGACGAGCGCCCCGACTCCGCGGCGTACGACGGCGGTCACGAGCTGATGGCGCGGCCCTCCGCGCTGGTCCCGCCCACCGAGGTCCTCGCCCACCGCTACACCGCTCTTTCCGACGCGCGCCTGCGCGCCTTCCTCGACACCACCGACGCCGACGTCCTCGTCGCGACCCGCCCCGCGCTGGTCGTCGTCCTCGCCGAGCACGGACCGCGCCACGCGATCCGCATCGGCCAGGAGCACCTGTCGTACGACAACCATGTGCCCGGCGTGCGCGCGGCGCAGAACGAGGCGATCGCCCGCCTCGACGCGTTCGTCACCGTGTCCGCGCGGGACGCCGCCGACCACCGCCGCCGGCTGCCCGGCCTGCGCACCCGGATCACGGACATCGCCAACGCCGCGCCCCGCCCGCGGGCCGAGCCCTCCGACCTGCGGGCCCCGCTCGTGGTGGCCGCCGGGCGGCTGGTGCCGGTCAAGCGCTACGACCTGCTCGTCGAGGCGTTCGCGAAGGTCGTCGCCGAGCGCCCCGAGTGGCGGCTGCGGATCCACGGCCAGGGACCGGAGCGCGCGAACCTGCGCGCCGCCGTCGCCGCGCACGGCCTGGGCGACCACGTCTTCCTCATGGGCCCGCACACCACCCTGGAGACCGAGTGGGCGAAGGCCTCGGTGGCCGTCGTCAGCTCCGCGTGGGAGTCCTTCGGCATGACCATCCTGGAGGCCATGCACGCCGGGGTGCCCGTGGTCGCCACCGACTGCCCCCACGGCCCCGGCGAGATCATCACCGACGGCTCCGACGGCCTCCTCGTGCCGCCGGGCGACCCGGACGCCCTCGCCACGGGGCTGCTCCGCCTGATCAACGACCCCGGTCTCCGGCACGTGCTCGGCACCGCCGGCCGCGCCACGGTCCAGCGGTACGAACCGGCCACGATCGCGGACCGGTACGAGCGGCTCATCAACGAGTTGCTGGGCGCCCGCCGGCCGGGGCTGGTGGCCGGGATGGGGCGCTGGCTGGGTTTCGCGGTGCCGGGGCAGGGGCGAAGGACGGGCCGTGCGACGCCGGGGCGGTGGACACGGTGGGTGGCTCCGGGGCGGGCGGCGCGGCGGGCCGGGACGGCGCCCACTACGGCGACCGAGCGCCGGCCGTCCCGTCCGTGGGGCGACTGCCGGGTCGACGCCCGGCGGGGCGTACGGGTCTCGGTCGGCTGGACCGGCTCCTCCGGGCAGGACCTCGTACTCGTCCTGCGCCACCGCCACGGCGACGACGAGCTCCGGGTCCCGTTGGAACGGGAAGCACCCCATGTGCCGCTGAAGCAGGAGACCCCGCACCTCGCGGCCCACGCAGCCCACGCGGCCCAGGCACCACTGAAGCCGAAGGCAGCGGACGGTGCCGGGAATCCGTCGGACCGGGAGGCGCCGGACGTCACCGGAGACCGCTGGACCGCGCTGCTGAGCCAGACCCGGCCGCCCCTCGCCGAGGGGCGCTGGGACCTGTACGCGGAGCGGGCGGGGGACGGGGTCAGGCGCCGGTTGCGGGCCGGACTCGTGGAGCAGCGGTCCCTGTTGACCTCGGAGTTCACCGGCGGGAGCCCGGTCGCGTGGTGGATCCCGTACACGACGAAGGACGGCTACCTCGCCCTGCGGACCTTCCGCCGCGAAGCCCACGCCGAGGTCACCGCGCTGCCGGTCGGTGAGGGGTCGTCGGCCGTGGAGGGTGTCCTGCACGGGGCCGAACTCGGTGCCGGCGCGGCGCTGATGGGTGTCGCACGGAGCGGGGAGGAGGCGGACTTCGAGGCACCGGTGGAGGCAACCGGCGAGCACCTGCCCGACGGGCATCCGTCCCGCGGGCGCCTGTTCCACGGGAGGCTGCCGTCGCTGCCGGGGCCGACCGCGCCCGGCAAGGTGATCTGGGACCTGTTCCTGCGGCCCGCCACCGACGTCGAACCGGTCCGTCTAGGACGGCTGTTCGGCGACATCGTGGACCGCAAGGACACCGACAAGTACCCGGAGGTCACGCTGCCGGCGAGGTCGGGCAGGTCCGTGCGGGCCCGCTACTTCTTCACCGTCACCAACGACCTGGCCGTGAGCGTGTCCCGGACGGAGTGAGCCCCCGCCCCGGCGCGTCTAGAGCTTGTCGATCTTCAGGCTCTCGATGGCCGTCCGGGCGATCTCGCGGCCCTGCTCGGTGAAGTGCCCCTTGCCCGGATAGTCGATCCACAGCCGGTACGTGTCACCGTTCTTCGCCCGGTAGTAGAGAACCCGCGCCTCGCGCACCCGCGGGGACTCGCTGTCCGTGGTCGTGTACACGATGGTGTTCTCCGCGGCCTCCGCTTCCTGGTACTTGGCCTCCTTCGGCTTGCCCTTGGGCGCGGGGTCGTCGGCGATGTCCCAGGAGTACTCGCCGTCCTTGAGCATGGCCCAGTCGGCATAGGCCTTGTCCAGCGCGGTGGCCGGCATCTCGTCGTCCTTGTCGTCCGCCTTGACGTCGCGGTCCACGGCGATCTGGATCAGGCCGCTCGGATCGCTGTACGAGGCGTAGGTGTCGTCCGCCTCGTCCGGCTCGTACTTGTCCTTCGTGAAGTCGCCGGGCACGCCGACGCTCGCGGCGACCCTGCCCCCGAGGTCCCGCTGCTGCCAGCCGTCCGGCAGCGGTCCGGCGAAGGGGTCGGCGACGACGAGGTACGCCGTGACCGAGGCCGCGACCACCACCGCGGCGAGGCCCACGAGGGTCTTGGGGCCGAGGCGCAGGCCCTTCCCGGCCGGGGCGGCGACCTGCTGGACCACCTGGGTGGGCGCCGGGGCCGGCGGGTTCGCGGCGGCCTCCAGGAGTTCACGGACACGGGCGGCGTTCGGACGGCGCGCCGGATCCTTCTGCAGCAGGCCGTTGATGGCCTCGGCGAGCGGGCCCGTGGCCGACGCGGGCGCGGCGGGCGCGGCGTTGAGGACGGACTGCAGCGTGGCGGGCGTGTTGCTGCGCCGGAAGGGCGAGACCCCCTCGGTGGCGGCGTAGAGGACGACGCCGAGCGACCAGAGGTCGGAGGCGGGGCCGGGGCGCTGGCCCAGCACCCGCTCGGGGGCGATGTACTCGGGGGAGCCGACGAAACCGCCGGTGTCCGTCAGATTGGTCTCGCCCTCGATCTGGGCGATGCCGAAGTCGGTGAGGACGACCCGGTCGTGACGGCCGAGCAGGACGTTGTCGGGCTTCACGTCGCGGTGCAGGATGCCCGCCGCGTGCGCGGCCTCCAGCGCGCCGAGCACCTCCAGGCCGATTCTCGCCGCGTCCCGCACCCCGAGGGTGCCCTCCTGGAGGGCGTCGCCCAGGGAACGCCCCTGCACGAGCTCCATGACGATCCACGGCCGGT
>NZ_LIQX01000342.1 GCF_001418475.1 Streptomyces ossamyceticus
GAGCCCCTCGTGTGCCCCTCGTGAGTCCTTCGCGAGGGGCACACGAGCCTCCGCGAGTCCCCTGCACGCCCCCTGCCGGCCCCCGCCCGCACGGGGCGCCCATACGGAATCCCCCATCCGCCTCCGACGTCCCACGCTTCCCGGAACCGGAACGCGGCCCCGGATTCCGGTGCCTGTGCACGAGCGTCGGAGGGCGTGAAGAAGGTGTGCAAAGTGCATGTCGGGTCGCGTTTTCGCCTGTCGCCACCGCACGGCCTGTCGTAGGTTCATGGGCAGATGAGAGATACACCCCGCCCACAGGGGACTGTGGGCGACACCTGGTCGGGGCCTCCCCAGCTTCGCCCCGGTCGTGCCCTCGCGCACACACCCGGAGCTTCCGGCTCCGGATCTCCTCACCGATCGGATGGCCGCTCGCCCCAAACCCCCCGGGGCGCGCGGCACACCGATCCGGACGGCCGCCCTCGAACCACCCCCCCTGTTCGAGGGCGGCCGACCATTTCCTCCGGCCGTCGCGCCGAACGCCACGGACCCCGCGGACTCCTCCTGCTCGGCCTTCCGGGCCTCCTCTTCGCGCTCTTCGCGCTGATCACCTGGCAGGTCGTCGCGGACGGCCCGCTGGCCCGCGCGGACGAACGCCTCAGCGACTCGCTCGTACGGCGCGGTGCCACCGCCCAGTTCCTCGCCGACCTCGGCAATGTCACCGTCGCCGTTCCGGTACTCGCACTCGTCCTCGTGTACGTCGCGTGGCGCGCGCGTGCCACCGGTACGGACCAGTGGTGGCGGCCGGCCGTCGGCGCCGCCGCGCTCATGGCGGCCGTACCGCTCTGGGTGGTCCCGCTGAAGGAGCTCATCGCCCGCCCCGGCCCCGCGATCATGGGCCCGGGCACGGGTTTCTACCCTTCCGGTCACACCGCGACCGCCGCCGTCGCGTACGGCGCCGCCGCCCTGCTGCTCCTGCCCTGGCTGCGCGGCGCCCCGGCGCGCGGCGCGGCCGTCTGCTGCGCGGTCGTCGTCAACCTCGGCGTCGGTGCCGGCCTGGTGCGTCAGGGTTACCACTGGCCGCTCGACGTGGTGGCGAGCTGGTGCGTGTGCGCGGTGCTCCTCACCGCGCTGGGCCGCTGGTCGCGCCCCCGCTCCCGCACCTCCGACGGGACGGACCGGGAGGGGCGGTAGGGAGCCCCCGTCGCCCCGCGCGTCAGGCCTCGATGTCGAACGGGTGGGTCAGGTAGCGGTCGACGGCGGGGATGCCGACGAGCACTCCCTCGGCGTAGAAGGCGTAGGCGACGGCCCGGCTGGACACGGTGCGTCCGCAGCGCCATGCGTGGAGTCCGGGCACCTCGCGCAACGGCAAGGGGCGCATATCCGGCCGGGCGAGGACCACGCCCGCCCAGTGTCCGGGAAGGCAGGGTCGGGCATCAGGCACACGTCACCCGGGGCGAGGAGGCACTGGCTGATCTCCACCAGGCCGGCCTTGACACCGAACAGGATCGCGACCTCGGTCTCGGGGCCCAGACGGGCCCCGTGGTGAGCCGCGTGCGGCGGGGTCGGCAGGTCGGGGTTGCCCCGGCACAGGTTGACGACGTCCTCACCCGCGGCGACGAGTCAATGGCGCAATCCATTCCCCTTGTCCTGCAAAGAACGGTCTTTGCCGGGGCCTTCGTGCTCAACGGTCCTGGTCCTGGGCGAGGCCCGCCGCCGCCTCGTGCATCGCCAGTTCCAGCAGGGCCGGGTCGGTGAGGGTGCCGGTGCCGTCCGGGGGGATCAGCCAGCGGACACCGCCGGACTGCCGACCGGGATACGGCACCACGATCCAGGTGCCGCGGCCCGCGCTGCGCACCCCCGTGCCGAGCCAGCGGGACGCCGTGCCCGGGGGCACGAAGAAGCCCATGCGGTCGTCCCCGAAGTCGACGAGCACGGGCCCGGGTTGGTCGATGATGCGGGTCAGGACGTCCAGCGTGGGGTAGCCCAGCACCCCCGGAAGGATCAGCACGTCCCAGGCCCGGCCCGCCGGGAGCAGGGTGACCCCCAGAGGGTTGCGTTCCCACTCCCAGCGGCAGGCGTCCGGATCCGGCGCCACCGCTGCCAGCCACTCGACCGCCGTCTTGGCCCCAGTCATGACGGGGACCTTCCTCTCTGTAGAGCTCGTCGGACGCGGTGTCGCGTCAGGAGCACAGACAGCGGTGCGGGGCGGGCATTACGCGGGTTTCCCCCATGACTTGGTGGTGAATCCGATGACGGCATGCGAGCTGGGCGTACGCCTGTCCAGCAAGGCGTACGCCCATGGCTCGCGAGCGCTTCGGTGCGCCCCCTCCATCCTGCGCGGTGTCAGCTGTCGAAGCCCAGCCCCAGGCGGTCCATGGCTTTCAGCCAGAGGTTGCGCCGGCCGCCGTGGGAGTCGGCGCGGGCGAGGGACCACTTGGTGAGGGCGATACCGGTCCAGGCGAAAGGTTCCGGCGGGAACGGCAGGGGCTTCTTGCGGACCATCTCCAGCTCGGTGCGTTCCGTGCGCTCCCCCGCGAGCAGGTCGAGCATGACCTCCGCGCCGAATCGCGTGGCGCCCACCCCGAGCCCGGTGTACCCGGCCGCGTAGGCGACCCTGCCCTGGTGTGCGGTGCCGAAGAACGCCGAGAAGCGGGAGCAGGTGTCGATGGCGCCGCCCCAGGCGTGGGTGAAGCGGACACCCTCCAGCTGCGGGAAGCAAGTGAAGAAGTGGCCGGCGAGCTTGGCGTACGTCTCGGGCCGGTCGTCGTACTCGGCGCGCACCCGGCCGCCGTAC
>NZ_LIQX01000343.1 GCF_001418475.1 Streptomyces ossamyceticus
GAGGGCGGTGCCGGGGCACTGAAGAGATATGGGTCGCTACGCGCGTCAGCCGACGACCTTCTTGAGGGCGTCGCCGAGGGCGTCGGCCTCGTCAGGGGTCAGCTCGACGACGAGCCGACCGCCGCCTTCGAGCGGAACGCGCATGACGATGCCCCGCCCCTCCTTGGTCACCTCGAGCGGGCCATCGCCCGTTCGCGGCTTCATGGCCGCCATGCTCGTTCCCCTTCCTGAAACCAGCTCATCGCCATAGCCGACGGCCCTGGAGGGCAGGCGCGGGCCCACCTGGGGACACGCCACACCGGCATCGAACACATTGCTTCCAGGCCATTATCCCGCATCCCACGACCCGATGACCAACATCAGTAGGCATCGCTTGGGCAACGCGCGCGAGCAAAACCACCCAATTCGGCGATGTGGCTGCGATACTGCGCCACCACGCCGACTTCGGTCACCGCTCGGCCGATCGTGATTCTTTGACGCAGGTCACACGTCCGGCCCGCGCCACCGTCGATGATCTCCGACATGCTGTGCTGTGACGCAGGGCGTACCGACCAGTACGTCACCAGCCGCGACACCGGAGGGGTAACCGCCATGGCCGACACCGTGCTCTACGAGGTGCACGACGGACTCGCGACGATCACGCTGAACCGCCCCGAGGCGATGAACGCGCTGAACATCGCGACCAAGGTCGCGCTGCGGGAGGCCGTGGAGTCCGCCGCCGGGGACGACGCGGTACGGGCCGTGCTGCTGACCGCCGCCGGGGACCGGGCCTTCTGTGTGGGGCAGGACCTGAAGGAGCACATCGGGCTGCTCGTCGAGGACTCGACGCAGGTCATGAGCACGGTCAAGGAGCACTACAACCCGATCGTGAAGGCCATCGCGGGCATGCCGAAGCCGGTGGTGGCGGGCGTGAACGGGGTCGCCGCCGGTGCCGGCCTGGGCTTCGCGCTGGCCGCGGACTACCGGGTGGTCGCCGAGACCGCCGCGTTCAACACCTCCTTCGCCGGGGTCGCGCTGACCGCGGACTCCGGGGTCTCGTGGACGCTGCCGCGCGTCATCGGGCCGGGCCGCGCGGCCGATCTGCTGATGTTCCCGCGCAGCATCAAGGCCCAGGAGGCGCACGAGCTGGGGATCGCCAACCGGATCGTGCCGTCGGCCGCCCTGCCGGAGGCGGCCGAGCAGGTGGCGCGGATGCTGGCCGAGGGGCCGACGGTGGCGTACGCGGCGATCAAGGAGGCCATGGCGTACGGGTTCTCGCACTCGCTGGCGCAGACGCTGGACAAGGAGGACGAGCTCCAGACCCGGGCGGGGGCGTCGGAGGACCACGCGATCGCCGTGCGGGCGTTCGTGAACAAGGAGACGCCGAAGTACCTGGGCCGCTGAGGCCCGGCCCGGCGGCCGCTCTCCCGCTCGAAAGGGCTCGCTCCTCTCGCGGGGGCGCGCCCTTCTCGTGGTCCGGAGGGGCTTACCCCGGAGCGGCTACAGCGGCGCCCCTCTCGCCACGCAGGTCTCCAGGTGGTCGTCGACCAGGCCGCACGCCTGCATCAGGGCGTACGCCGTGGTCGGGCCGACGAAGCGGATGCCCTGCTTCTTCAGGGCCTTCGCCAGGGCCGTGGACTCGGGGGTGACCGCGGGGACGTCGGCGAGGGTCTTCGGGACCTGGCGGGTGGCCGGGTCGGGGGCATGGGACCAGATCAGGGCGTCCAGATCGCCCGGGGACCACTCCGCGAGGACCCGGGCGTTGGCGACCGTGGCCTCGATCTTGGCACGGTTGCGGATGATGCCGGGGTCGGCGAGGAGCCGCTCCTTGTCGGCCTCGGTGAAGGCGGCCACCTCGGCGATCCTGAAGCCGGAGAAGGCCGCGCGGAAGCCCTCGCGGCGGCGGAGAATGGTGATCCAGGAGAGGCCGGACTGGAAGGCCTCCAGGCAGAGCCGCTCGTACAGCGCGTCGTCGCCGTGGACCGGGCGGCCCCACTCCTCGTCGTGGTACGCCACGTAGTCCTCGGTGGACAGGGCCCAGGGGCAGCGCGGGGCGCCGTCGGGACCGGCGAGGGCCGTGCCGTCGCTCACCGGTGCTCGCCCTCCTCCGGCTTGCGCAGGGACGTCATGGTGGCCGCGCGGGCGCCGGCGAGCGCGGACTCCAGGTCGGCGATCCGGGCGTCCCGCTCGGCGATCTCGGCGCTGAGGCGGCTGAGGGCGTCGTCGACGTCCACCATGCGGTAGCCGCGCACGGCGACCGGGAAGCGGAGGGCCTCCACATCGGCGCGGTTGACCGGGCGGTCGGCCGGCAGCGGGTCCTGGAGCCGCTCGGCCGGGGCCTCGGGCAGGGCGGCGCTCTCGCCGCCGCCCACCACGGCGAGCGTCACCGCGGCCACCACGACCGCGAGCGCGACGACCAGGAACAAGAACATGAACATCGCTGGGGTCCCCTCGACTGTGTCCGCTCCGATCGTGCCATGCGAGTCTGGCAGTTAGGGTCACAGGCGGTTGGGCAGGGCGGTCAATCGGCGGGACGTACCGGGAGAGGGCACAGCGGATGCTCAGGCTGGGCAAGCGGGAATTCGGCACGCACGAGCCGGTGATCATGGCCATCGTGAACCGGACCCCCGACTCCTTCTACGACCAGGGGGCGACCTTCCACGACGAGCCGGCGCTCGCGCGGGTGGAGCGGGCGGTCGCCGAGGGGGCCGCGATCATCGACATCGGCGGGGTGAAGGCCGGGCCGGGCGAGGAGGTCACCGCCGAGGAGGAGGCGCGGCGGACGGTGGGGTTCGTGGCCGAGGTGCGGCGGCGGTTCCCCGACGTGATCATCAGCGTCGACACCTGGCGGCACGAGGTCGGGGAGGCCGTCTGCGAGGCGGGGGCGGATCTCCTGAACGACGCGTGGGGCGGAGTCGATCCGCGGCTGGCGGAGGTGGCGGCGCGGTACCGGGTGGGGCTGGTGTGCACGCACGCGGGGGGCGCCGAGCCCCGTACGCGGCCGCACCGGGTCGAGTACGCCGACGTCATGGCGGACATCCTGCGGGTGACCGTGGGGCTTGCCGAGCGGGCCGTGGCGCTGGGGGTGCCGCGGGAGTCGGTGCTGATCGATCCGGGGCACGACTTCGGGAAGAACACGCGGCACAGCCTTGAGGCGACCCGGCGGCTGGGGGAGATGGTGGCCACGGGGTGGCCCGTGCTGGTGTCGCTGTCCAACAAGGACTTCGTCGGGGAGTCGCTGGACAAGCCGGTGAAGGAGCGGGTGGTCGGGACGCTGGCGACGACCGCGGTGTCGGCGTGGCTGGGGGCGCAGGTGTACCGGGTGCACGAGGTGGCCGAGACCAGGCAGGTGCTCGACATGGTGGGGGCGATCGCCGGGCACCGGGCTCCGACGGTGGCCCGGCGGGGGCTGGCCTAGGGGCCGTCGTCAAACTGCCGTCGTCGCCCGGAGGGCAGGCGGGAGTTCGACGACAGCCCCTAGCGCGAAGCAGCGGGCTGTGCCCCCTGCTTCGCGCTCACGGGTGGGCGGGCGCGGTCAGCGGCCCGCCTCCTTCGAGACCAGGGCCACCGCCTCGTCCACGTCGTCGGTGACGTGGAACAGGGTCAGGTCCTTCTCCGCGGCCTTGCCCTGGGCCACCAGCGTGTGGGTGAGCCAGTCGACCAGGCCGCTCCAGTAGGACTCGCCGAAGAGGACGATCGGGAAGCGCGTCACCTTCTGGGTCTGGACGAGGGTGAGGGCCTCGAAGAGTTCGTCGAGGGTGCCGAGGCCGCCGGGCAGGACGACGAAGCCCTGGGCGTACTTGACGAACATCATCTTCCGGACGAAGAAGTAGCGGAAGTTGAGGCCGATGTCGACGTAGGGGTTGAGGCCCTGCTCGAAGGGCAGCTCGATGCCCAGTCCGACGGAGGTGCCGCCCGCTTCGAGGGCGCCCTTGTTGGCCGCCTCCATGGCCCCGGGGCCGCCGCCGGTGATGACGGCGAAGCCCGCCTCCACGAGGCCGCGGCCGAGCCGGACGCCCGCCTCGTACTCGGGTGAGTCGACCGGCGTCCGGGCGGAGCCGAAGACGCTGATGGCGGCCGGGAGTTCGGCGAGCGTGCCGAATCCCTCGATGAACTCGGACTGGATGCGCAGGACCCGCCAGGGGTCGGTGTGGACCCAGTCCGAGGGGCCGCCCGCGTCCAGCAGCCGTTGGTCGGTCGTGCTCGCCTGCACCTGGGTGCGTCTGCGCAGCACCGGCCCCAGCCGCTGCTCCTCCGGTGGCTGGTTCTTGCCCTCGGGGTTGCCGGTCGCCATGTCCGCTCCCTCCGCCGTGCTGGTGGTTCGGTTCAGCGTAGATCCACGCGGGTTACGGAGGGGGGACGCGAGCGTGTCCGCCGCGATCCGTCACCGACGCGTTCCGATGCCCGCCGATATGCGCTGATTCATCTCCAGCGGATCCCCGGCCGAATCCATTCCCCGCCTCAGGCCGTGAGCCAGGCCCGCAGGCGCTCCTCCCCCGCAAGGATCTTCGCGGTCTCCACGCGTTCGTCCCGCTTGTGCGCCAAGTGCGGGTTACCGGGGCCGTAGTTGACCGCGGGGACGCCGAGGGAGCTGAAGCGGGAGACGTCCGTCCAGCCGTACTTGGGCGAGGGGGTGCCGCCGACCGCCTCGATGAAGGCGGCGGCCGCCGGGTGGGAGAGGCCGGGCAGCGCGCCGGGACTGTGGTCGTCGACCACGAACTCCTCGACGCCGCAGTCGGCGAAGACCTCGCGGACGTGGGCGATGGCCTCCTCCTCCGTACGGTCGGGCGCGTAGCGGAAGTTGACCGTGACCACGCACTCGTCGGGGATGACGTTGCCGGCCACGCCGCCGGAGATGCCGACCGCGTTGAGGCCCTCGCGGTACTCCAGGCCGTCGATGACCGGGTAGCGGGGCTGGTACGCGGCGAGGCGGGCGAGGATCGGGGCGGCGGTGTGGATGGCGTTGGAGCCCATCCAGCCGCGGGCGGAGTGGGCGCGTTCGCCCTTCGTCCTCAGCAGGACCCGCAGGGTGCCCTGGCAGCCGCCCTCGACCTGGCCGTCGGAGGGCTCCAGGAGGACCGCGAAGTCGCCCTCCAGCCACTCGGGGTACGCCTCGGAGATGTGCTTCAGGCCGTTCAGCTCGGCGGCGACCTCCTCGTTGTCGTAGAAGACGAAGGTCAGGTCGCGGTTCGGGGACGGCACCGTGGCCGCGATGCGCAGCTGGACCGCGACGCCGGACTTCATGTCGCAGGTGCCGCAGCCCCACAGGACGCCGTCCTCGTCGAGGCGGGAGGGGACGTTGTCGGCGATGGGCACGGTGTCGATGTGGCCGGCCAGGATCACCCGCTCCGCCCGCCCCAGGTGGGTGCGGGCGACGACGTTGTTGCCGTAGCGCTCGACCGTGAGGTGCGGCAGGGCGCGCAGCGCGGTCTCGATCGCGTCCGTGAGCGGCTTCTCGGTGCCGCTCTCGGAGGGGAAGTCGACGAGCTGCGCGGTCAGCCGCGCGGCGTCGAGCGTGAGGTCAATCGGGGTGTCGGCCATGGCCCCGACCCTAACGCGCCGCGTTCTCGGATCCGTGCCGGCGACCGGTTACCGCCGCCCGCCAGGAGGTTGTCCACAACCGGGGGCATGTTCCCATTACCCTCCAGTACCTTGTACGGCGTGCCAGAGTCGTACACCGTTTCTCCTCATCCCCGTGCCCGTCGACGTGGTGGCTGCTTCCTGCGTTTCGCGGCGGCCTTCGTCGTGCTGCTCGCGCTGGGGGCGTATCTGACCATGCAGTATCTGACCGGGGGCAACGGCACACCGAAGTGCACGGTGGTGTCGGCCGACGACGAGAAGACGTCGTACGAGTTCACCCCGGAGCAGGCGGCGAACGCGGCGACGATCTCGGCCGTCGGCACCTCCCGTGACCTGCCCGAGCGGGCCGTGACGATCGCGCTGGCGACCGCGCTCCAGGAGTCCGGTCTGCGGAACATCGCGCACGGCGACCGGGACTCGCTGGGGCTGTTCCAGCAGCGCCCGTCGCAGGGCTGGGGCACCGAGCGGCAGATCCAGGACCCCGTGTACGCGGCGGGCGAGTTCTACGAGCACCTGGTGAAGGTCTCGGGCTACGAGAAGCTGCCGCTGACCGTGGCCGCCCAGAAGGTGCAGCGCAGCGGCTACCCGGACGCCTACGCCAAGCACGAGCCGGACGCCACGCTGCTGGCCGCCGCGCTGACCGGCCGGGCGGCGGCCACGCTGACCTGCGAGGGGCGCCTGGAGGCGTCCGCGACGGCGTACGGCGGCGGCCCGGAGGCGGTGCGCAGCGCGCTCGCGCGGGACTTCGGCGACAAGATGTTCGAGACGGCCGGGGCGGTGGTGAAGTCCTCGCGCTCCGCCGCCTCCGCGACCACCTCGGCGGCGTCCAGCGCCCCGCCGGCGACCGGGGCGAGCCCGGGCCCCGCGGTGTCCGCGCTGACGATCCCGGTGTCGGACGGCGGTGGCGCCGACGACGTGCGGCGGCGCGGCTGGGAGCTGGCGCACTGGGCCGTGGCGAACTCCTCCCGGCTGGGCGTCGAGCGCGTCACGTACGCCGGGCGGGAGTGGGTCGCCGAGGGCCGGGCCGGTGCCTGGCGCAAGGCCGCGGCGGCGGGCGGCTCTACGGCCGAGGTCCGCATCGTCACGGGACGGTAGGGGCCGCGCCACGACGGGACGCCCGGAGACGGGCGGTCCGAATCGTCCCTGGACAGCGGCGGGCGGGGCTCACCCGTCGGAGGTACGCGCGGCGCGTCGGGTGGACGGGGTGCGGGGACTTTCCCCTGCTCACCCTCGCCTCGGCGGATTCCTTGGGAGCGCGGGGCTGTAAGGATTCGGCAGACAGTCGGACCGCGCGTCATTCATCTTCATTTGCCCGCATTCGACAATGCGACGCATTGCCAACTCTTTACGTTGGGCCGCCGCAACCTTCACGGACTTCGAGCGGTAGTCACTGCGTCCGAGCCCGGAACGATCACGCCGACAGCCATTCGGCGGTCAACTCCCAGGCACTGTCGGACACTTCACCGTTCTCTTCCGTCAAAGGAGCACCATGTCCCTCCCCCTGACCCGCCGGATCGCCAATGCCGCGCTGCTGACCGCAGCGGGAGCGGCCTCCGTGGTCGGTGCGGCCGGCTCCGCGAGCGCGGCGCCCGAACTCCCGGCCACCCCGGACCTGGGCGGTCTGTCCGCCGTGGACGGGGCGAACGCCGGCGACACCGCGGACGGCGCGACGCAGAGCGTCACCGGCGTCGCGAGCAACGTGGGCGGCAAGGCGGCCAAGGAGACCCTGCCGACCGTGAGCAAGACCGGCGGGAAGACCGTCAAGAAGACGACGCCCGTCGCACAGAAGACCGCCGGGGACGCCGCGGGCACCGCCGGGGCGGCTCTGGGCGACACGGCCAAGGGCGCGACGAAGGGCGGCCTGCCGACGGACTCCGTCGCCAAGGGCGGCCTGCCCACCGGCAAGCTGCCGGTCAAGAGCCCGCTCGGCTGACACCTGCGCCGGCGAAGAGGGGCCCGGGGGTTTCCCCGGGCCCCTCTTCCGTCGTCCGGCCGGGACTACGCCCCGGTCAGCCGGGCCACCGCCGCCGCGACCCGCTCGTCCGTGGCGGTGAAGGCCACGCGGACGTGCTGCTCGCCCGCGGAGCCGTAGAAGTCACCAGGAGCCACGAGGATGCCCAGGTCGGCGAGGTGGGCCACCGTCGACCAGCAGGACTCGTCGCGGGTGGCCCAGAGGTAGAGGCTGGCCTCGCTGTGCTCGATGCGGAAGCCGTGGCGCTCCAGGGCGTCGCGGAGGGCGGCGCGACGGGCGGCGTAGCGGTCGCGCTGCTCGCGGACGTGGGCGTCGTCGCCGAGCGCGGCGACGACGGCGGCCTGGGTGGGGGCCGAGGTCATCATGCCGCCGTGCTTGCGGATCTGCAGGAGCGGGTTCAGGACGGCCGGGTCGCCCAGCAGGAAGGCCGCGCGGTAGCCCGCGAGGTTGGAGCGCTTGGAGAGGGAGTGGACGGCAACGATGCCGTCGTACGAGCCGCCGTTGACGTCGGGGTGCAGGACCGAGACGGGGTCGGCCTCCCAGCCCAGCTCCAGGTAGCACTCGTCGGAGAAGATCAGGATGCCGTGCTCGCGGGCCCAGGCCACGATCGGGGTCAGCTCCTCCTGGGAGAGGACCTTGCCGGTGGGGTTGGACGGCGAGTTCAGCCAGAGGAGCTTCAGACCCTCGGGGTCGAGCCGCGTCGGGTCGTCGTAGACCTCGTACTCGGCGCGGGCGAGGCGGGCGCCCACCTCGTACGTCGGGTAGGCGAGGCGCGGGTACGCGACCCGGTCGCCGGGGCCGAGGCCCAGCTGGGTGGGGAGCCAGGCCACCAGTTCCTTGGAGCCGACGATCGGCAGGACGTGGCGGTGGGTGATCCCGCGGGCGCCGAGGCGGCGCTCGGCCCAGCCGGTGATCGCGTCGCGCAGTTCGGGGGTGCCCCACACGGTCGGGTAGCCCGGCGAGTCGGCGGCCGCCACCAGGGCCTTCTGGACCAGCTCGGGGACCGGGTCGACCGGGGTGCCCACGGAGAGGTCGACGATGCCGCCGGGGTGGGCGGCGGCCGTCGCCTTGTACGGCTCCAGCTTGTCCCAGGGGAAGGTGGGGAGACGATCGCTGACTGCGGACACGGGATCTGGCTCACTTTCTCGTACGGACGCTCCGTACGGGCCCGTGGGACGGGGCGCGGGCGTACGTACTGCTCGTACGGCGAACGCCTCGGGCCCGTACGGCGATCATCTGATCGGACGTACGGGACCGAGGCGGCGCCTGCCGCGGGCCGCCGGCCGGGCGGCCCCGCGGCGTCGCTTCCTCAGGCCTGCGGCGGCAGGGCGGCGATGAAGGGGTGGTCGCGCTCGATCAGGCCGAGCTTGCTCGCACCGCCGGGAGAGCCGAGCTCGTCGAAGAACTCGACATTCGCCTTGTAGTAGTCCTTCCACTCCTCCGGAGTGTCGTCCTCGTAGAAGATCGCCTCGACCGGGCACACCGGCTCGCAGGCACCGCAGTCGACGCATTCATCCGGGTGGATGTAGAGGGACCGCTGACCCTCGTAGATGCAGTCGACCGGGCACTCCTCGATGCACGCCTTGTCCTTGACGTCGACACAAGGCTGCGCGATGACGTAGGTCACGCTGTCGTTCCTCCTCGATAGGGCGCTGGCGGGCCTCCTCAGGCTCCGCCGCCTGGCGCGCGGGAGCGCGGCGTCGTCGATGCCCGCCCCTAGTATCTCCGTTCCTGGGCATGATCCGAACAGGAGGGGTGAACTGACCTGTGGAAATCTCTGCCGGTGGACGTCTCGAGATCCGGGTTTCCGCCGCTGACGTGGGAAAACGCGTCTCCGTGCGGCGGGTTGCCGAGGATGCCCTCGCGGGTCGGAAATTCACCGACACGGTTGGTGTTCTCACATCATGGGACGACGGCGTGCTGCTGATCACCCGCAGGGACGGGGAGCGCGTACGGATCAAGGAGTCGTCGCTGGTGGCGGGGAAGGTGGTGCCCGCCGCACCCGCCCGCCGACGGGGACCTGCGGCCTCGTACGAGGAACTGGCGCGGGTCTCCGCGCGGGCCTGGCAGCCCGTCGAGCGCGAGTCGCTCGGCAGCTGGGAGCTGCGGGCCGCCTCCGGCTTCACCCGGCGCGCCAACTCGGTGCTGCCCCTCGGCGACCCCGGCATACCCCTGGACGAGGCGCTGACGGCCGTACGCCGCTGGTACGCGGACCGGGAGCTGCCCGCGTACCTGCAACTGGCCACCGGCGCCGAGGGCACCCAGGAGCTGCTCTGCGCGGAGGTGGAGGACCGCGGGTGGATCCGTGAGGTCACCGCCGAACTGTGGATCGGGGCGCTGGCGCCCGTCGCGGACCGGGAGGCGCCCGGGGTGCGGCTGTCCCGGACGGCGGACGAGGCGTGGCTCAGCCGCTACCAGCGCAAGGGCGTCAGCGAGATCGCGCTGAAGGTGCTCGGCAGCGGGCCCTCCGTGTGGTTCGCGACGGTGCCGGGGGCCGAGGGGGCCGCGCCCTCGGCGATCGGACGGTGCGTCGTGGACGGGCGGTGGGCCGGTTTCGCGGCCGTGGAGGTCGATCCGGCGCGCCGCCGGGAAGGGCTCGCGACGACCGTGATGGCCGCCCTGGCCCAGCGGGCGCTGGACGAAGGGGCCTCGGCGGGCTGGCTCCAGGTCGAGACGGACAAGGCGGGCGCGCGGACGCTGTACGGGGGTATGGGCTTCGCAGCGCACCATGCGTATCACCACTACCGGGCGCCCGGGGACGGCGCGTCCGGGGACTCTGCGTCCGAGGGCGCGGCGTCCGAGGAAGATCTGGCGTCCAAGGGGTACGGGGAGCGGGCGTCCGAGGAGTCCGGGGGCCGTTTCGAGTCGTCCCGGTCGTCATGAGCGGGCCGTACTCCGACATGCGTGCGCCCCTGCCGCCGGAGCCGGAGCGGGCCGCCGAGGTGCGGCGGCGGTTCGCCGCGGAGGCGCGGGCCGAGCGGCCCGACCTCGCCACGCTGTGCCTGCTGGTGGGCGCCGCGGGCGACGGGGCGCTGGACGACACCGGCCTCGACGCCGCGCAGATCGAACTGGACCGGCTCGCGGGGCTGCTGCCCTACCGGCCCGGCGGGCCCCGGGCGTGGGCGCTCGCGCTGGCGGGGCTGCTCGGGGAGCGGTGCGGGTTCCGCGGCTCCGCCGCGGACTACCAGCGGCTGGAGTCGTCGCTGCTGCACCGCGTGCTGGAGCGGCGGCGGGGGCTGCCGATCCTGTTGTCGGTGGTGTGGATGGAGGTGGCCCGGCGGGCGGGGGCCCCGGTGTACGGGGTCGCGCTGCCCGGGCACTTCGTCGTGGGGTTCGGGCCCGCGGAGGACCAGGTGCTGGCCGATCCGTTCGACGGGGGGCGGGTGCTCACCGGAAACGACGCGGAGACCCTGGTCGCGGGGGCGACGGGGGGTCCGCTGGAGCCGGGGATGCTGCGGCCGGCCGATCCGCTGGACGTCGTGCTGCGGGTCCTGAACAACGTGCGGGCGTGGGCCGCGGCCCGGCCCGAGCGGTCGGACGTGGCGTTGTGGGCGATCGAGCTGTCGCTGGCCCTGCCCTCCCATCCGGCGCGGCTGCGGTACGAGTGGGCGCAGTTGCTGGTGCTGCGGGGGGAGTTCCTGCGCGGGGCCGCGGAGTTGGAGGCGTACGCGGAGGTGGTGGCCGGGGTGGACGACAGCGCGGCGGAACGCGTGCGGCGACAGGCGGGGGCGGCTCGGGCCCGGTTGAACTGAGGGGCTGGCTGAGGACCGGTGAGGGCCGGGTGCGTGTCCTCGCCGTAGGGCCTGTGTTGACGGCTGCGGGTGCGTCGTGGTCGGTCGCGCAGTTCCGCTACAACCACCCCTTCTCCCGTGCGATGCGCACCGCCTCTCGTCTGTTGCGGACCGAGAGTTTCTGGATGGCTGTGGAGAGGTAGTTGCGAACCGTGCCCTGGGAGAGGTGGAGGGTCGCGGCCAGTTCCGCGTTCGTGGCGCCGTCGGCAGCCGCGCGGAGCACCTCGCGTTCACGGTCGGTCAGAGGGTTGGCGCCCTCGGCGAGGGCCGCTGCCGCGAGGGTGGGGTCGATGACCCGTTCGCCGGTCAGGACGCGGCGTACGGCGTCGGCCAGCCGCGCGGCGGGGGCGTCCTTGACGAGGAACGCGTCGGCGCCGGCCTCCATGGCGCTGCGGAGGTAGCCGGGGCGGCCGAACGTGGTGAGGACGACGAGCTTCACGGCGGGCAGCTCGCGGTGGAGCCGGGCCGCCGCCTCGATGCCCGTGGCACCCGGCATCTCGATGTCGAGGAGGGCCACGTCGACCTCATGGGCGCGGGCGGCGGCCAGGACCTCGTCGCCGCGGGCGACCTGGGCCACCACCTCGATGTCCTCCTCCAGGCCCAGGAGGGCGGCCAGGGCCTCGCGGACCATCGACTGGTCCTCGGCGAGGAGGACCTTGATCGTGCGGCTCATGCGCCGGATCCTACGTCCGGGGTCACAGCCGCCGCGGGGGCCCTGGCCACCAGGCGGAAGCCGTGCCCGGCCGGGCCCGCCTCCAGCGTGCCGCCCACCTTCTCCAGACGTTCGGTGAGGCCGGTGAGCCCGGTGCCGGGGTTGCCGCCGGACCCGCCGGACCCGTCGGTCTGGATGCCTCCGGCGCCCGTCCCGTCGTCGTCGACGGTGAGTTCGAGGGCGGGGCCGTCGAGGGTCTGGCGGCGGACGAGGTCCACCGAGCAGCGGTGGGCGCCGCTGTGGCGGACGACGTTGGTGACGGCCTCCCGCAGCGCCCAGGCGAGAGCGGACTCGGTGTCGTCGGGGACGCCGGTGAGGTCGGGGATGTCGGCGGGCAGTTCGGCGGTGATGCCGGCCGCCGTGAGCGCGTCGCGGGCACCGGCGAGTTCGGTGGCGAGGCGGGGGCGGCGGTAGCCGGTGACGGCCTCGCGGACGTCGACGAGGGCCTGACGGCTGACCTGCTCGATGTCAGAGACCTGGCGGGCCGCCTCCTCGGGGCGGTCCGGGAGCATCCGGCCCGCCAGCTCGCTCTTGAGGGTGATCAGGGACAGGGAGTGGCCGAGGAGGTCGTGCAGGTCGCGGGCGAGGCGCAGGCGCTCCTCGTTCGCCGCAAGCTGGGCCACCGTCGCCCGGGCCTCCCGGAGCTCACGGGTCGTGTGGATGAGTTCGCGCACGCCGGCCATGGAGAAGCCGCCGAGGAGGGCCGGGAGGAGCAGGGAGGCCAGATACGCCTCCCCGCCGGGCACGGAGAGGGCGACGGCCGTCAGCAGCGCGGAGCAGGCCGGGATCGTCAGCCGGGCCAGGCGCAGCGGGAGCGCGGCGCCGGACGCGACCGACACGTAGACGAAGAGCACGAGCCACTCGCGGCCGAGGGTGAGGGCCAGGACCGTGGACTGGGCGGCGAGCACGGCGAGGGAGCCGAGGACCAGGCGGTTGGTCTCACCGCGGCCGGTGCGGAAGATCAGCACGAAGTACCAGGCGACGAAGGCGGCCAGGCCGATCCAGCCGAGGAGGCGGACGCCGGCGCTGTGGCCCCCGTGCAGCAGGTCCGTCACGGGGGCGCTCAGATAGGCGAGCCAGATCCCGGTCCAGAGGAACTTCATCGCCCGCTGTCTGCCGTTTCGCGGGCGCTGCCCGATGCCGACGCCGCTCACGCCTTCAGCGTGTCCTTCCGGTAGAGCCAGGCCGCGCCGCCCGCGAACAGGGCGAAGGAGACGGCCAGGACGAGGAGGTCCGTGGTGTGCGGGGCGTGGCTCTGCTCGATGGCCCGGCCGAGGGAGGCGTACGCGTGGGTGGGCAGCCACCTGGCGATGTCCTGGAGCCACTGGGGGAACGTCGTCGTCGGCATCCACAGGCCGCCGAGCATCGACAGACCGAAGTAGACGATCATCGTCACGGGGCGGACCGCGTCGCCGGAGGCGAGGTAGCCGATGGCGACGCCGAGCGCGGCGAAGACGAGGCTGCCGGCCCAGATCGCGCCGGTCAGAGCGAGCCACTGCCAGGCGTCCAGGCGGACGTCCTTCACGAGGGCCGCCACCACGAAGACGATCACGATCGAGGGCAGGCTGACCACGGCAGCGCTCGCGGTCTTCGCGAGGACGTAGCCGCGCCCCGGCAGGGTGGTCAGCCGCAGCTGGCGTACCCAGCCGCTCTCGCGTTCCTTGGCGATGCGCTCGCTGTTGCCCATCAGCACGGCCGTCAGGGCGCCGAAGGAGGCCATGGAGACCATCATGTACGTCGGCAGGGTCAGGCCGGTGCCGTCGATCTTCTCGGTGGTGCTCGCGCTGCCCGCGATCAGCAGGAACAGCAGCGACGGGTAGAGCACCGAGAAGAACAGGAACTTGCGGTTGCGCAGGGCACGGGTGAGTTCCAGCTTGATCAGGCCCCACGAGGCGAGGGTGGTCAGCACGTCGACTTCGCCTCCTCGGCGGCGGTGATCGTCATGAATGCCTGTTCGAGGCCGAGTCCGGCCACTTCGAGGTTGCGGGGGTACAGGCCGAGGCCGTACAGGGCGTGGACGGTCGCGTCGGCGTCGGTGGACTGGATGCGGACGGTACGGCCGGACACGTCGAGGGTGGCGAGGAAGGGCAGGCCCCGCAGTCGGTCCTCGTCGATCGGGGCGTCGGGCAGGTCGAAGGAGATCCTGCGGGCGCCGGCCTTCGCCTTGATCTCGGCGGCGGTGCCGTCGGCCAGCAGCCGCCCGCGGTGCAGGACGAGGACGCGGTCGGCGACGGCGTCGGCCTCTTCGAGGTAGTGCGTGGCGAAGAGGACCGTGCGGCCATGGTCGGCCTGTTCGCGCATGGTCGCCCAGAACGCCTGGCGGGTGGTGACGTCCATGCCGGTGGTGGGCTCGTCCAGGACGATCAGGTCGCTGTCGCCGGCGGTGGCGAGGGCGAAGCGGACGCGCTGGGCCTGGCCGCCGGAGAGCTTGTCGACCTTGCGGTCGGCGATCCGGGTGACACCCGCGCGGGCGAGGACCTCCGACACCGGGTACGGCCGGGGGTGCAGCGAGCAGGCCAGGCGGACCAGTTCGGCGACGGTGACCTCGTCCATGAGGCCGCCGCTCTGCAGCATGGCGCCGACACGGCCCGCGACGATCGCCTCGCGGGGGCTGGTGCCGAGGACGCGGACGGTGCCGGTGTCGGGCTGCTTCAGGCCGAGGAGGAGGTCGAGGGTGGTGGACTTGCCCGCGCCGTTCGGGCCGAGCAGGGCGACGGTCTCCCCCGGGTGCAGTGCGAGCGTCAGTCCGTCGACCGCCCGCACGTTCCCGTAGGACTTGCCCACCCGCTCGAACCCGACCACCGGGGTGGTCGTGACCGCTGTTGTCGTCATGGGAACCAGGGTGTCCGCGCGGGGCCCCTCGGCGGCAGTGTCGGTGGTCCTGTGTGCCGCATGACAGAAGTCATACCGCCAGGGGTGACACACGGGCAGGTCGGGTTCGTGTCGATCACGGCGACCCGGTCGGTCTTGCTCTTGAGGGCCAGTCGGAGGGCGCCGTAGACGTCCTTGGCGTTGACGGGGGTCTTCTCGCCGTTCGCCCGGGTGATCAGGACGCCGTTGAAGGTGCCGCCGTAGAGCTCGACCAGGGCCTTCTCGTTGTAGGAGTCGACGAGCTTGCCGTCGACGGCCTTGACGGTGAGGAACTTCCACAGGGAGTTCTCGGGGCTGAGCTTCACGCTGTGCGCGGCGTCCGTCTGCACGGTGACGATGCCGGACATCGCCGGCTGCGCGAACTCCTTCATGAACCGGTCGACCTCGGCCTTGTCGACCGACGGCTCCTTGGCGGTGGTCGGCAGGCTCACGGCGGGGGCCGTACCGGTCTCGACCTGGGTGCGGTAGGCCTTCTCGACGGCCTCGGAGGACTGGTCGACGGCGATGCCCTTGCCGGCCTTGCCGTAGACGGGGACGGCCTTGCCGGGCTCGTACTTCACGGTGCCGTCGCTCGACGAGCCGGACCTGCCCGCGGCGCGCTCCAGCGCGGCCCGGAGCTTCTCCGCGTCGACCGGCATGACGGGCTCGACGACCCGCTTCTGCCCGAAGAGGGAGCCGATCACGGAGACCGGGTTGTAGTCGCTGACGGCGGCGACACGGACCGTGTCCTGCATGTCGAACTGCAGTCCGGCCTGGTCCGGGCGGAGCGTGACCGTCCCGCCGTCGACCGTGAGCTTCAGCTCCTTGTTCGTGTGGTCGGCGAAGGCCTTGTCCAGCTTGTTGAGGGCCTCGTCGCGGGTGCCGCCGCCGATGTCGACCCCGAGGACGGTGGTGCCCCTGGGGACGTCGGAGTGGTTCATGAGGAGACCGGCGCCGTAGACACCGCCGGCGAGGACGACCACGCCGCCACCGAGGAGCGCCAGCTTGCTGCGGCCCTTCTTCTTGGCGGGCTTCGCGGCCTTCGGGGCCTTCGGGGCCTTGCCGCCGGCGGGCTTCTGCTGCTGCGCACCGGGGTCGGGCAGCTTCGGCGGGGTGTGCCGGGTCGTGCCGTCGACGCCGCCCGGGGCGAAGGGGGCGCCCTGTGTGCCCGGGGGCACGACGGGGATGCCGCTGGTCAGGGTGTGCCCGGACGGGTTGTCCAGGGGTCCGGGGCCGCCGTAGCCGGGGGCGCCGGACCCGTCGGCGGGACGCTGCGGGGTGAGGACCGCGGTGTCGTCGCTGAGTCCGCCGCCGGGCTGGGCGTAGTCCGCGCCGAGCGGGGAGGTGAAGTCGGCGGCCGGGCCGAAGGGGTCGTTCCTGTCTCTTATA
>NZ_LIQX01000344.1 GCF_001418475.1 Streptomyces ossamyceticus
GAGCTACGAGGCGCCCCCCGTCACCCCCAACGCCCCGTACGCGTCAGCAACAGCGCCCCCGCCGCCGTACCCGCGGTGGACGTCCGCAGAACGCTCGGCCCCAGCCGGTACGCCCCGGCCCCGGCCTGCGCGAACAGCGCCAACTCCTCCGGGGAGACACCCCCTTCGGGCCCCACGACCAGCACGATCTCCCCGGCGGAGGGGAGTTCGGCCGAGGCCAGCGCAGCGTCTCCGCTCTCGTGGAGGACACCCGCGAAGTCCGCCCGCGCGAGCAGCTCGGCGACCTGCTTGCCCGTCGCCGGTTCCCCGACTTCGGGGAACCGTACGCGCCGTGACTGCTTGCCCGCCTCGCGCGCGGTCGCCCGCCACTTCGCGAGGGCCTTGAGCCCGCGCTCGCCCTTCCACTGGGTGATGCACCGCGACGCCGCCCACGGCACGATCGCGTCGATGCCGACCTCGGTCATGGTCTCGACGGCCAGCTCGCCCCGGTCCCCCTTCGGCAGCGCCTGCACGACGGTGATCCGGGGCCGCGCGACCGGCTCCTCGTGGACGGACTCCAGGTCCATCACCACGAGCCGGTCCTTGCCCTCGGCCGCCTTGACGATCCCTTCGGCCCAGCGCCCGCGCCCGTCGGTGAGGACGACGTCCTCGCCGGGCCTCAGCCGCTTCACGGAGACGGCGTGCCGCCCCTCGGGCCCGTCGAGGACGAACTCGCCGCCGCTGCCGGGCGGCAGCTCCAGCGACTCGACGACGAAGACGGGAGCGGTCATCGGCCCGCACCGCCCGCGGCGGCCCCGGAGCCGGCCTCGTCGGAACCGGAAGCGGAGGCCGGCGGGGGACCCTGCGCGGAGGTCTGCGCGGACGCCGAACCGGGCCCGGCCGTGCCGATCCCGGCGGAGACGACCGCGGCCCGCGCCTCGGCGATCTCGGCGGCCAGCAGCGCGACCAGTTCCCCGGCGGGCAGTTCCCGCGCCATCCGGTGCCCCTGTCCGGCCCACAGGGCCATGCCCTGCGCGTCCCCGGCCTTGGCGGCGGCCTTGCGCAACGGCGACGTCAGATGGTGGACCTCGGGGTAGGCGACGGGCGCGTAGGGCCCGTGCTCGCGCATGAAGCGGTTGACCAGTCCTCGGGCCGGGCGCCCGGAGAACGCGCGGGTCAGCTCCGTCCGCACGAACAGGGGGTCGGTCAGGGCCCGCTTGTGCACGGCGGCGGCCCCGGACTCGGGCGTGGCGAGGAACGCCGTACCGAGCTGGGCGGCGCTCGCGCCCGCCGTGAGGAGGGCGGCGATCTGGCCGCCGCGCATGATCCCGCCGGCCGCGACGATCGGCAGGGCCACGGCCTCCCGGACCTGGGCGACGAGGGCGAGCAGTCCGATGCCGGCGCAGTCACGCTCGGGGTCGTCCCGGTGGGTGCCCTGGTGGCCGCCGGCCTCGACACCCTGCACGATCACCGCGTGGGCGCCCGACCGCTCCACGGCCTGCGCCTCCTCCGCGGAGGTCGCGGTGACGAGGATCAGCGTGCCCTTGCGGGCGAGGGACTCGACGACCTCGGGGGTCGGGCAGCCGAAGTGGAAGGAGACCACCGGGACGGGGTTGTCGAGGAGGACGGCGAGCTTGGCCTCGTAGCCGTCGTCCCGCCCGCTGTCGGGGTCGCCCAGTTCCGTGGCGTACCAGGAGGCCTCACCGGCCAGCTGTTCCGCGTAGACCTCGACGGCGGCGGGCTCCGAGTACTCGGGCTGCGGCATGAACAGGTTCACGCCGAACGGGCGTGAGGTGAGCGCCCGGAGTGCGTTGATCTCCTGGTACATCCCGTCGGCCGTCTTGTACCCGGCGGCCAGGAACCCCAGGCCCCCGGCCTCGGACACGGCGGCGGCCAGCGGCGGGACGGAGACACCGCCCGCCATCGGGGCCTGCACGATCGGGAGAGGAAAGAGATCGGTCAGTGCGGAGGAGGACATGGCCGCATGTTGTCACGTCCCCGAATCTCGGCCGAATCCGGTGGTGCGGGGGTCGGCGTCGGGTGGTTCGTGGTCCCTCATGGAAGAGCACGGGGGCGCGGCCCCCGGCTTTTCAGGGGCGCGGGGCGGTGACACATGCGGCTCCGCCGCGTGGGCGCGACCAGCCCCCACGCCCCCGCGGCCGAACGAACCGGCTAGCGGCCGTTGAACGCGTCCTTCAGCCGCGAGAACAACCCCTGCTGCCCCGGCTGGAACTGCCCCGTCGGCCGTTCCTCGCCCCGCAGCGCCGCCAGCTGCCGCAGCAACTGCTCCTGCTCGGGGTCGAGCTTCGTCGGGGTCTGCACCTCGACGTGGACGATGAGGTCGCCACGGCCCCCGCCGCGCAGATGCGTGACACCGCGCCCGTGCAGCGGGATCGACTGGCCGGACTGGGTGCCGGGCCGGATGTCGACCTCCTCCAGGCCGTCCAGCGTCTCCAGCGGCACCTTCGTGCCGAGCGACGCCGCGGTCATGGGGATCGTCACCGTGCAGTGGAGGTCGTCGCCGCGCCGCTGGAACGTCGGGTGCGGCAGCTCGTGGATCTCGACGTACAGGTCACCGGCGGGACCGCCGCCGGGCCCGACCTCGCCCTCACCGGCGAGCTGGATGCGCGTGCCGTTGTCGACGCCGGCGGGGATCTTCACCGTCAGCGTCCGCCGCGACCGCACCCGCCCGTCGCCCGCGCACTCGGGGCACGGGTTCGGGACGATCGTGCCGAAGCCCTGGCACTGCGGGCAGGGCCGCGAGGTCATGACCTGGCCCAGGAAGGACCGTGTGACCTGCGAGACCTCACCACGGCCACGGCACATGTCACAGGTCTGCGCGCTCGTGCCGGGGGCCGCGCCCTCGCCGCTGCAGGTGCCGCACACCACGGCCGTGTCGACCTGGATGTCCTTCGTCGTGCCGAAGGCGGCCTCGTCGAGGTCGATCTCCAGCCGGATCATCGCGTCCTGGCCGCGGCGCGTACGCGAGCGGGGGCCGCGCTGGGACGCCGTGCCGAAGAAGGCGTCCATGATGTCCGAGAAGTTCCCGAAGCCACCGGCGCCGAAGCCGCCCGCGCCTCCGCCGCCCGCCTGGGACAGCGGGTCGCCGCCGAGGTCGTAGACCTGCTTCTTCTGCGGGTCCGAGAGAACCTCGTACGCCGCGTTGATCTCCTTGAACCGCTCCTGCGTCTTCGGATCGGGGTTGACGTCCGGGTGCAGCTCGCGAGCGAGCCTGCGGAACGCCTTCTTGATCTCGTCCTGGGACGCGTCGCGGCGCACGCCGAGTACGGCGTAGTAGTCCGTGGCCACTTAAGACTCCGCCAGGATCTGTCCGACGTACCGTGCCACCGCTCGTACCGCTCCCATCGTTCCCGGATAGTCCATGCGCGTGGGTCCGACCACGCCCAGTTTGGCGACTGCCTCGCCGCCCGAACCGTAGCCGACCGAGACGACGGACGTGGAGTTGAGTCCCTCATACGCGTTCTCGTGACCGATGCGGACGGTCATGCCCGAATCCCCCGCCTCCCCCAGCAACTTGAGGAGGACGACCTGTTCCTCGAGGGCTTCGAGGACGGGCCGGATGGTGAGGGGGAAGTCATGTCCGAAGCGGGTCAGATTGGCGGTGCCGCCGATCATCAGCCGCTCCTCGTTCTCCTCGACAAGGGTCTCCAGCAGTGTGGAGAGCACCGTCGAGACCGTACCCCGGTCCTCGACGTCGAACGCCTCCGGCAGGTCCTCGACCAGCCGGGGCACATCGGTGAACCTGCGGCCCGCGACCCGGCTGTTCAGCCGGGCGCGCAGATCCGCGAGAGACGTTTCTCCGAACGGCGCCGGACAGTCGACCATCCGCTGCTCCACCCGGCCGGTGTCCGTGATCAGCACGAGCATCAGCCTGGCGGGGGCCAGCGACAGCAGCTCCACGTGCCGCACCGTCGAGCGGGTCAGCGACGGGTACTGCACGACGGCGACCTGCCTGGTCAGCTGGGCGAGCAGCCGCACGGTCCGCGCGACCACGTCGTCCAGGTCGACGGCGCCGTCCAGGAAGTTCTGGATGGCGCGTCGCTCGGGCCCGGTCATCGGCTTGACGCCGGCCAGCTTGTCGACGAAGAGCCGGTACCCCTTGTCGGTGGGGATGCGGCCCGCGCTGGTGTGGGGCTGGGCGATGAAGCCCTCGTCCTCCAGCGCCGCCATGTCGTTGCGGACCGTCGCCGGGGACACGCCGAGGTTGTGCCGCTCGGTGAGGGCCTTCGACCCCACCGGCTCCTCGGTGCCCACATAGTCCTGGACGATGGCGCGCAGCACCTGGAGCCTGCGTTCACTGAGCATCCGCGCACACCTCCAGCTCGTCTCCCGCGCGACATCCCCCTTGGCACTCACCGCGGGCGAGTGCCAACACTCCCAGCCCAGTGTACGGCGGTGGGGTACGCCCCCGGCAAGGCCGGTCCAGCCATGTCGTGCCGACGTGTACCGACCTGTCCGACGATGTCGCACCGCTTCCTACCGGCGGGTACGAGCGGGGCGCGGGGCCACCGGGCCCGGCGGGGGGTGATGTGGGACACGGGGGCGCCTACGGGTGACCCGAGTCCGGGGCGCCACGGGCACCGCGCCGGGCCCTCCGCCGTCCGCTGGGGCTAGCGTCGGGCCATGACGGTGACTTGGGAAGAGTGCGGGTGGGAGGGGCTGGCCCCGCGGGTCGGACGG
>NZ_LIQX01000345.1 GCF_001418475.1 Streptomyces ossamyceticus
CGAGGGGCACACGAGGGGCTCACCAGGGGCTCACCAGGGGCTCACGGGGGAAGGCTCACGAGGGGCGAGCGGGAGGGCTCAGACGCGGGTGAACGCCTGCTCGATGATGTCGAGGCCCTCGTTCAGGAGGTCCTCGCCGATGACCAGCGGCGGCAGGAAACGCAGCACGTTGCCGTAGGTGCCACAGGTCAGGACCAGCAGGCCCTCCTGGTGGCAGGCCTTCGCCAGCGCGGCGGTCGCCTCCGGGTTCGGCTCCTTCGTCGTGCGGTCCTTGACCAGCTCGATGGCGATCATGGCGCCGCGACCCCGGACGTCTCCGATGACGTCGAACTTCTCGGCCATGGCGGTGAGGCGGGACTTCATGATCGCCTCGATGTGCTTGGCCTTGGTGTTGAGGTCGAGCTCCTTCATCGTCTCGATGGAGCCGAGGGCGCCCGCGCAGGCGACCGGGTTGCCGCCGTAGGTGCCGCCCAGGCCGCCCGCGTGGGCGGCGTCCATGATCTCGGCGCGGCCGGTCACCGCGGCGAGCGGGAGACCGCCGGCGATGCCCTTGGCGGTGGTGATCAGGTCCGGGACGATGCCCTCGTCCTCGCACGCGAACCACTGGCCGGTGCGGCAGAAGCCCGACTGGATCTCGTCGGCGACGAAGACGATGCCGTTGTCGGAGGCGAACTTGCCGATGGCCGGGAGGAAGCCCTTGGCGGGCTCGATGAAGCCGCCCTCGCCGAGGACCGGCTCGATGATGATCGCGGCGACGTTCTCCGCGCCGACCTGCTTGGAGATCTGGTCGATGGCCTGGGCGGCGGCCTCCGGGCCCGCGTTCTCCGGGCCGGTCGGCCAGCGGTAGCCGTAGGCGACGGGCACGCGGTACACCTCGGGGGCGAACGGGCCGAAGCCGTGCTTGTACGGCATGTTCTTGGCGGTGAGCGCCATCGTCAGGTTGGTGCGTCCGTGGTAGCCGTGGTCGAACACGACGACGGCCTGCCGCTTGGTGTACGCACGCGCGATCTTCACGGCGTTCTCGACGGCCTCGGCGCCCGAGTTGAACAGGGCGGACTTCTTGGCGTGGTCGCCCGGGGTCAGCTCGGCGAGGGCCTCGGCGACCGCCACGTAGCCCTCGTACGGGGTGACCATGAAGCAGGTGTGCGTGAAGTCCTGGAGTTGGGCGGAGGCCCGGCGGACCACGGCCTCGGCGGAGGCGCCGACGCTCGTCACGGCGATGCCCGAGCCGAAGTCGATCAGCCGGTTGCCGTCCACGTCCTCGATGATCCCGCCGCCCGCGCGCGCGGTGAACACCGGCAGCACGGAGCCCACACCCGCCGCCACCGCGGCGGTACGACGTGCCTGCAGCTCCTGCGACTTCGGTCCGGGAATGGCGGTGACTACGCGGCGCTCCTGCGGAAGCGGCGGAAGGGCGGTCATGGGAGCTCCCTGGTGATCGTGCGTCTGTACGACATCGGGCGTACGGGGCGGGGCCGGCGCTCGTGGCGGCCGACGGGGCGCGGGCGTTCTCGGACGCTTGCCTTCTTTTCTCGCAGGCTAGGGCGGGGACCGGAGGCTGGGCATGCTCCATGTGGGCGTTGTCGGGGGTTCGTCTTGTCCGCGTTGGACATGGAGGAACCGTGGGTACGGGTGTGCGTCCCACCGCGTAAAACGGTGAGCCCGGGTGAGTACCCGGCCGCGTAAACGGTGAACTCCCTTTCCGGGAGCGTTAGATTGGCTCGCTGATGGTGGACGGAACGGCTGGTCAGGGGGCAGGGCGATGAACAGCGACGGGACGCGGGACGCACGGGGCACGCATGCGAATCCTGTGCCGCGTCCGGCGGGATCGCCGGAGATGCCCGCGGTGCCTCCGCTGCCTCCCCTGCCCGCGGGGGTGCCCGGAGCACCGCCCAGGCCCGACGGGAACACCTTCCTGACCTGGCTGCGGACCCCCCGGCCGGACGCCGCGCCCGGCGTCTGGCGGCTCGGCCACCGGCCGCGACCCGAGGAGGAGCCCGAGATCGTCCCGGGCCGCCAGTTGCTCGGCGGCGCGGTCATCGCCTTCCTCGTCGGCTGGCTCATCTGGTCCCTGCTCTGGAACGGCTACCTCGGCGGCTGGTGGCTGGTACCGCTCTACGCGATGATCCCGGACTCCTGGGCCCCCGCCCACTCGTACTCCGCGGTCGTCCTCAGCTACGTCTGGTACACCATCGTCGCGCTGGCGATCATGATCGGCGTCGGGCGGCTCGGCCGCTGGGGCGAGGTCTGGCGCCGGTACGGCGCCCCGCGCTTCCGGCAGTCCCAGGAGCGTCAGGTCGTACCGCCGCCCGAGCAGGATCCCGCCGAATGGCCGCAGCTCAGGGAGGCCGGTGCCGCCGAGGTCGCCGATCGGCTGGGGGCCGAGGCGCGGGCCGGGCTCATGCGGGATGTGGATCACGCGCGGATCATGCGGGCCTGGCAGGGGGTGCGCAGTGGGCGGCACAGCATGGCGACGTTCACCGGCGCGGTGCTGAAGGACGGCGCGGCGGCCTGTCTGCACCCGTCGGGGGAGCGGGACCTGCCGGGCCGGCTCGCGCAGCACGACATGGTGACAGGGCAGGTCCGGCTCGGCACGACCGCCGACGACTCCCGCAACCCGTACGCCTACCGCGGCACCGGCCTCGCCCTCGGCCCGGAACTGCTCGGCACGTCCCTGCTGGCCGTCGGGCCCGCCGGCTCGGGGAAGACCGGCGGCATCGTGTGGCCCGTCGCCGAGTCGCTGTGCCTGCACGCGCTGGCCGGCCGGGCCGCCGTGGTGGTCGTGGGCGCGGCGGGCGCGGGGCTCGGCCCGGCCGACGCCTACGACGTCGTCGTCCGCATCGGCAACCCGGAGTCCGTGTACGACCTCGACCTCTACGGCGGCACCACCGACCCCGACGAGGCGGCCGCCGTCCTCGCCGAGGCGCTCGTCGGCGACCTCGCCGACCCCCATCCCGGCGCCGACAGCCGGCGTTCGACCACGGTCCTCGCGCAGTTGCTCGGCCCGTTCCGGGCGGTGCACGGGCGGTTCCCGTCGGTCCCGCAGCTACGGCAGCTGCTCGACGGGGCCCCCGGCCCGCTGGGCGAGCTGCGCAAGGCGCTCCAGGACGCCGGACAGGAGTCACTGCTGCGGGAGCTGGACGCGCGTGAGCGGCAGCTCGGGCACCCCGGTGACGTCGGCTCCGTCCTCGCCGACCGGGTCGCCCTGCTGGACCGGCCCGCCTTCGCCGGGTTCTTCGACACCTCCGGCCAGTCCCGGCCCTTCTCCCTCCATGCGCTCGACCACCCCGTACGGGTCCGTATCGACCTCCCCCAACGCGGCCACGCCGATGCCTCACGCATCCTGGCCCGGCTGGTGCTCGCGCAGTTCACCGCGAGCGTGTCGGTACGGGAGGACCGCTCGCTGTTCGCGTGCCTGGTGCTGGACGACGCGACGGGCGTCATCACCCCCGAGGCCGTCCGCGGCATCCAGCGGCTGCGGTCCGCCAACGCGGGCACGGTCCTCACTCTGCGCACCCTCGACGACGTGCCCCGGCCGTTGCGCGGGCCGCTGCTCGGCGCGACCGGCTGCCGTATGGCGCTGTCCGGGATCACTCCGTGGGACGGCCAGGACTTCGCCGAGGTCTGGGGCAAGGAGTGGATCGAGGCGCGGGACGTCACCGACCGGCAGATCATCGCGGACTCCCCGGCGGGCAAGGCGTGGCACGCGCTGCGCCGGGTGATCACGGGGTCCGCGCCGACCGCCCGCGCCGTCACCGTGCGCCAGGTCGAGCGGGAGCGCTGGTCCGCGTCCGAGCTGGCGCACGCCGTGCCGCCGGGCCACGCGGTGCTGTCCCTGACGGACGTCCGGGGCGAGCACGCGCCGCCGCTGCTGGTGAACCTGCGGGGCTGAACGACAGACGCCGTCGGCGGAGGTCGGCGGAGGCCGGCGGAGGCCGTCGGGGGCGGAAGGGGCGCGGGATCGGGCGTGAGGGGCGCGCGGTGACCGTACGGTGAGGCAGAATCGGCACAGGCCGTTCATACGCGGCGGCCAAAACGTACCGACGGTGATCGCCGATCCGGCCGGGAGCCCGACGCCCCGGCGCCCACGTGACGCCGTTCCGAGCAGTACCCGAACCGTTCTGAAGGCCCGATGCCCCCGACGCTCGCCTCGCTCGTCCACCACTCCGCGCTCAAGCTGACCGTGCGGGCGGGCGGGGACCGCCTGGATGTGCCCGTCCGCTGGGCCCACGTCAGTGAACTCGCCGACCCGGTCCCGTACATGGAGGGCGGCGAACTGCTGCTGATCACCGCGCTCAAGCTGGACGCGGAGGATCCGCAGGAGATGCGGCGCTATGTACGGCGGCTCGTGGGAGCCGGGGTCGTCGGGCTCGGTTTCGCCGTCGGGGTGAACTACGAGGAGGTCCCCGAGGCGCTCGTCGAGGCGGCGGACGCCGAGGGGCTGCCCCTGCTGGAAGTGCCCCGGCGTACGCCCTTCCTCGCCATCAGCAAGGCGGTGTCGGCCGCCATCGCCGCCGACCAGTACCGGGCGGTGACGGCGGGCTTCGCCGCACAGCGCGAACTGACCAAGCAGGCACTGGGCGGCGGTCCCGAGGGGGTGCTCGCCGCGCTCGCCGCACAGGTCGACGGGTGGGCCGCGCTGTACGACGCCTCCGGTGCCGTGGTGGCCGCGGCGCCCGAGTGGGCGGAGCGGCGGGCCGGGCGGCTCACCGCCGACGTCGAACGGCTGCGGGACCGGCCCGCCCCGGCCAGCGCGGTCGTCGGCGGCGAGGACCGCGTCGAATTGCACTCCCTCGGCACCGGGCGCCGGGCCCGCGCCGCGCTCGCCGTCGGCACGGCCGCCGCGCTGGGCACCGCCGAGCGGTACGCCGTCCACTCCGCGATCGCGCTGCTGACGCTGACGACGGAGAGGTCGCGTTCGTTGCGCGCCGCCGAGCAGCGGATCGGGGCGGCGGTGCTGCGGATGCTGCTGGCCGGCGAGCCGGACCACGCGCGGGCCGTCGCCGGGCATCTCTACGGGGAGCTGCTGGACGCGCCGTTCCGGCTGATCCTCGCGGAGTCGGGCTCAGCGTCGGCGGCCCGGGCGCGGGCGGAGAGCGCGGTCGGTACGACCGGTGCGTCGACCGGAAGCGGTGCGGCCGTCGGCGGTGGTGGTGGTGGGGCCGGGAACGGTGGCGCCGCCGGGAGCGGCGGGAAGGCCGGCCGGGAGAGCGGGCGGTCCCGGGCCGCAGCCTTGGCCGCCACTGCGAACGGCGATCCGCTCGCGCAGTTCGCCGAGGTCGTCGAGGCGGCGGCCGCGCGGGCCGGGGAAGCGGTGCTCGTCGTGCCCGAGGGGCAGCGGCTGGTCGTGCTCGCCGTGGACGGGGGCGCGGCGGTGGCCGCGTGCGGGGAGTTCGCGGCGGCGCTGGAGACGGCACGGGCGGCGACCGCGCGGGGTGCGGGGGGTACGGCCGGCACGTCGGCGGCGGCTTCGGGAGCCGCCCCGGCCGCGGTCGGTCCCGCGGTCTCGGCCGGAGGCCCCGGCTCGGGCCCGGCTCCCCTGTCCGCCTCGGCGGCGGGCGCTGCCGCGGCGGCCGCGTTCTCCGAGGAGGAGGAACTGGTCGTCGGCCTCTCCGGGCCGGCCGGGCCCATAGCGGTCTCGGCCGCGTACAAGCAGGCCGAGCAGGCACTGTCGGTGGCGCGGCGGCGAGGGCGGTGTCTGGTCGAGCACGAGGAACTGGGGGCCGGGTCCGTGCTGCCGTTGCTCGCGGACGACGCGGTACAGGCCTTCGCCGACGGGCTGCTGCGCGCGCTGCGGGACCACGACGCGACCGGACGGGGGGACCTGGTCGCCTCGTTGCGGGCGTGGCTGTCGCGCCACGGGCAGTGGGACGCGGCGGCGGCGGACCTCGGGGTGCATCGGCACACGCTGCGGTACCGGATGCGGCGGGTGGAGGAGATCCTCGGGCGGTCGCTGGACGATCCCGATGTCCGGATGGAGCTGTGGCTGGCGCTGAAGGCGACGTCCGCGGCGGGGGAGTGACCGGGGGTCCTCGCCCCCGTGCCGCCCCTACCCGACCCATTCTTCGTGCGGGTGGGTGGGGGCTGATCGCGCAGTTCCCCGCGCCCCTGAAGACGGCCTGCGGCCCCTTCGTCAAAAAGCGACGGCCGCAGGCCCCGCTTTTTGAGGGGCGCGGGGAACTGCGCGACCAGCCACGACGCACCCGCACTCGCC
>NZ_LIQX01000346.1 GCF_001418475.1 Streptomyces ossamyceticus
CCCCACAACCTCCTCCGGCGCCCCGGACCGTGCCCCCACCGACGACCGCGCGCCAGACGCCCCGGACGTCCACTCCGCCGCCCAGGACATCGACACCCGCGTCATCGACGGAGGAGACGGCACCCACGCCCGAGTCGGAGCGGGTCAGCGAACCCGCCCGGCCCGCACCACCGCCTCCGGCGCATCGGTCAGGGCGAGGAGCGCGCCCGTCGGCCCCGTCAGCCCCACCGAGCGTTCCCGACCCGCAGTCGGGGACCCTCATCGGCTCCGTACAGCGGGCGATGCGGTTGCTGGAGGCCGTAGCCGAGCGAGAACACGGGGCACCGGCCAAACAGTTGGCACGGGACGCCGGACTCGCCCTGCCCACAGCTTACCACCTGCTGCGCACCCTGGTGCACGAGGGCTATCTCCGCCGGGAGAAGGGACTGTTCTTCCTCGGCGAGGCCGCGGAACGGCTGAGCAGCAGCGGAGCGCAGCAGAAACGTCGCAGCACGGTCGACGAGGCCTTGGCGCACTGGCGGGACGCCATCGGCGCCCCCGTGTACTTCGCGATCTACCGGGACGGCGAGATCGAGGTCAAGTGCGTCGCCGACAGCCCGAGCGCCCCGGCGGTCGAGGAGTGGGCCGACTTCCGGGAGACGGGCCACGCGCACGCCATCGGGCAGTGCCTGCTGTCCCAACTCGGCGACGAGGCCCGCCGCGACCATCTGGAGCGCTACCCCGTACAGTCGATCACGCCGTACACAGTGCGTGACAACGAGACGCTGCTGCGGCGCCTGGACCGGATCGGACGGATGGAACCCGTCGTCGAGCGCCAGGAGTACGCCTTGGGGACGGTCTGCGCCGCGATTCCCATCACCGCCGGGACGACCGCCGCGACCCTGGCCCTCTCGCTTCCCGTGCACCAGGCGGACCGGCTGCTGCCCGCGGCGCGTCAGTTGCAGACCGAGATCGGAATGCTGCTAGGGACACTCGCGATCTCTATCAGCATCTGAAAAATCACTCCTTGTGATCTCATGTGTACTTTCAGCAAACTTCCAGGAGCGTCAGGCAGATGTTTCCTGGCCAGTCGACCAACATGGCGGGGTAGGCGATGCGCGAGTCGGTACAGGCAGAAGTCATGATGAGCTTCCTCGTGTCGGAGGAGCTCTCCTTCCGCATCCCGGTGGAGCTGCGCTACGAGACTTGTGATCCCTATGCCGTGCGGCTCACCTTCCATCTGCCCGGCGACGCCCCGGTGACCTGGGCCTTCGGCAGGGAGTTGCTCATCGATGGCGTGGGCCGGCCCTGCGGGGACGGGGACGTGCACATCGCGCCCGCGGACCCGGAGACGTTCGGCGAGGTGCTGATCCGGCTTCAGGTGGGCAGCGACCAGGCGCTCTTCCGGGTGGGTACGGCGCCGCTGGTGGCCTTCCTGGACCGCACGGACAAGCTTGTGCCGCTCGGGCAGGAGCGTTCCCTCGCCGACTTCGACACCCTGCTCGACGAGGCGCTGGACCGCATCCTGGCGGAGGAGCAGAGCGCGGGCTGACCCGTACGTCACCCACGTGCCGTAACGCTTCAGCGCTTGCGGCGGCGCCCCTTCCCTCCACGTGCCGGGGCGGCCGCGGGTGCCGCGGACGCCGTCGCGGGAGTGCCCGGGCGGTCGGCCGAGACGACCAGCGCGGCGAGCGCGGTGGTCACCGGCACGGAGGCGACCAGACCGATCGACCCCACGAGGGTGCGCACGATTTCCTCGGCGACCAACTCACTGTTGGCGACCGTACCGACGCTGCTCTGCGCGATCGAGAAGAGCAGCAGCAGCGGCAGGGCGGCGCCGGCGTAGGCGAGGACGAGCGTGTTGACCACGGAGGCGATGTGGTCGCGGCCGATGCGGATGCCCGCGCGGTACAGCCCGCGCCAGCCCATCGCCGGATTGGCCTCGTGCAGCTCCCAGACCGCCGAGGTCTGGGTGACCGTCACGTCGTCGAGGACACCCAGGGAACCGATGATGACGCCGGCGAGCAGCAGGCCGCTCATGTCGATCTCCGGGTACAGGCCGTGGATCAGACCGGTGTTGTCATCCGTGTTCCCGGTCAGTGCGGCCCAGTCGATGAACAGCGAACCCAGCAGGCCGATCAGCAGCAGCGAGATCAGGGTGCCGATCACCGCGACCGAGGTGCGAGCCGAGAGGCCATGGCACATGTAGAGCGCGATCAGCATGATGGCGCTGGCCCCGACCACCGCCACCACCAGGGGGTTCGAGCCCTGAAGGATGGCCGGGAGGATGAAGAAGGTCAGCACCAGGAAGCTGATCGCCAGGGCCACCAGTGCCATGACGCCGCGCATGCGCCCCACCACCACGACGGCGAGCGCGAAGATCCCGGCGAGCAGCGCCATGGGGAACTCACGGTTCACATCGGTGACCGAGTACTGCAGATCCTTGGGCGCGGCGGGCTCGTAGGCGACCACGACCTCCTGGCCCTGCTTCAACTGCCGTGACTGGTCGGGCTGGACGATCTCGGTGAACGTACGGCCCTTGTCCTTGCCGGTGTCGACGCGCACCGTCGCCTTCTTGCAGGTGCCCTTCTCCTGCTGCTGGGCGGACGATCCCTCAGCCGTGGACGTGTCACCGGTGGGCGGCACGCCCGAGGCGTTCACGGAGGCGCAGTCGACCTCCTCGACCTTGGTCACGGTGGCCGACTGGGTCTGCCGGTCGAAGCCCACGCCGGTGCGCTCGTGCGGCGGTGCACCGCCGGGCCACAGGACGACAAGGCCCACGAGGACCGCGGTGGCGAAGGGGATCAGCACCGCCGCGATCACCTTGCGCAGGTGCTGTGACACGGGCGCGGCCGGGCCGTGACTGTGGCTGTGGGAGTGGCCGTGGCCACCCCCGGAGGACGGGCCTTGGCCGTGCCCGTCAGCGGGGCCGTTTCCGCCTCCGGATCCGTATCCCTGACCCCCGCCGGAGCCGTGGCCGTGCCCGTTCCCAGGGCCATGGCCGTGGGGCGGCTCGGAGGGTGGAGGCGGAGGCTGCTGCATCGTGGTCACCGACCGATCATCGCAAGAACGAGCGAGGCCCACTGTTCACCGCGCCACATCGGACGCTAGCGTGGAGACACCTTTGCACACGCGGGAGCTCGGAGCACCGGGCTGAGAGGGCGCTGACCTCCGCAGACGCGATGTTTCACGTGGAACATCGGCGGGCGGAAATCGCTGCGTCGACCGCTGAACCTGTTACCGGGTAATGCCGGCGTAGGGAGTAGGTCTCATGACCATCGAGGACACACGCACGTCTGCCTCCAGCCAGACAGACGGGGCACATGCCTCACAGCAGGACGCCGATGCCCAGGCTGAACAGCCTGGGGGGACCAGCAGGTCCATCGGCTGGCACAAGGCGTACATCGAGGGCTCGCGCCCCGATCTACAGGTGCCGGTCCGTCAGGTGCACCTGACCAACGGCCAGTCCGTCACCCTGTACGACACCTCCGGCCCGTACACCGATCCGGCCGTCGAGACCGATGTCAGGAGGGGCCTCACCCCTCTCCGCGACAACTGGATCATTGCCCGTGGCGACACCGAGGAGTACGCGGGTCGCCCCGTCCGCCCCGAGGACGACGGCATCAAGCACACCTCACCGCGCGGGGGCCTGCGCAATCTTGACGCGGTGTTCCCCGGGCGGCCGCGCCAGCCGCGGCGCAGCCGTGACGGCCAGGCCGTGACGCAGCTCGCGTATGCCCGGCGTGGGGAGATCACCCCCGAGATGGAGTACGTGGCGGTACGCGAGAACGTTTCGCCCGAGGTCGTCCGTGAGGAGATCGCGGCGGGCCGGGCGGTGCTGCCGGCGAATGTGAATCACCCGGAGATCGAGCCGATGATCATCGGCAAGCGGTTCCTGGTGAAGGTCAACGCCAATATCGGCAACTCGGCGGTCACCTCCTCCATCGAGGAGGAGGTGGAGAAGATGACCTGGGCGACCCGTTGGGGCGCCGACACGGTCATGGATCTGTCGACCGGGCGGAACATCCACACCACGCGCGAGTGGGTGCTGCGCAACTCCCCCGTGCCGATCGGCACGGTGCCGCTGTACCAGGCCCTGGAGAAGGTCGACGGCAAGGCCGAGGAACTGACCTGGGAGATCTACAAGGACACGGTCATCGAGCAGGCTGAGCAGGGCGTGGACTACATGACGGTCCACGCGGGTGTGCGCCTGGCGTACGTACCGCTCACCGCCAACCGCAAGACCGGCATCGTCTCGCGCGGCGGCTCGATCATGGCCGCCTGGTGCCTGGCCCACCACAAGGAGTCTTTCCTCTACGAGCACTTCGAGGAGCTGTGCGAGATCCTCGCCGCGTACGACGTCACGTACTCGCTCGGCGACGGTCTGCGGCCCGGCTCGATCGCTGACGCCAACGACGCCGCCCAGTTCGCGGAGTTGCGCACGCTCGGGGAACTCAACCGGATCGCGAAGCGTTTCCACGTACAGACGATGATCGAGGGCCCGGGCCATGTCCCGATGCACAAGATCAAGGAGAACATCGACCTTCAGCAGGAGATCTGCGATGAAGCTCCGTTCTATACGCTCGGCCCGCTGACCACGGACGTCGCGCCGGCGTACGACCACATCACTTCAGGCATCGGCGCCGCGATGATCGCGTGGTGGGGCACCGCGATGCTCTGCTACGTCACGCCCAAGGAGCACCTGGGTCTGCCGAACCGTGACGACGTCAAGACGGGCGTCATCACCTACAAGATCGCGGCTCACGCGGCGGACCTCGCCAAGGGACACCCAGGCGCACAGGAGTGGGACGACGCGCTGTCGGACGCCCGCTTCGAGTTCCGCTGGGAGGACCAGTTCAACCTGGCCCTCGACCCCGACACGGCCCGCGAGTTCCACGACGAGACGCTTCCGGCGGAGCCGGCCAAGACGGCTCACTTCTGCTCCATGTGCGGCCCGAAGTTCTGTTCGATGAAGATCTCCCAGGACATCCGTCGTGAACACGGCACCTCGCGGGCCGAGATCGAGGAGGGCATGGCGCAGAAGTCGAAGGAGTTCGCGCAGGCGGGGAACCGGGTCTATCTGCCGCTCGCGGACTGAGAGGGCCGCAGAGGTCAGTCGGTCCGGCGGCCGGGCGGAGTGCGCGGGCGGGGCTCCCCACCGGCACAGGGCCGCCGTGAGCGTCGGCCGTACGCGCGCCGCCGGGTGCGTGACTATGGCGGTCGCCCGATCGCGGCACACGCGGCCGCCGGCACTCGTGCAGGGTGACACCGCCGAGCGTCGGGCGGCCGCCGCCCCCGGTGGGTTCCGGGCGGCGGCTCGAACCCGACGGGTCACTCCGGCTGGTGTTCCGGGCCGCCGAAGTCCGGGCTGCTGAAGTCTGGGCTGGTGAAGCTGGGACGGGAGCCGGAGGAGCCGCTGCCGGGGCTGGTGAAGTTGGGCCGGTTGTAGCCCAGGTGCGGCATGCGGCTGGGCGGCGCCGGCCGGTCCGGGTCGCCCAGCACCGACGGGTCCGGGTGGGCCAGGGCGTCCCGGAGGAACGGCAGGATGCCGCGCTGCAGGAGGGCGTCACGCCATGCCTCCTTGGCGCGGGTCACCTCTTCGTTCAGCTCGTCGCGTGCTCCACGGTCCTCCAGGGCGGTGGAGCCGTTGCGCAGGGCGGTGAGCAGCAGACCGATCGCGGCCACGAGAATGGCTGCCGCCGTGACCGCGCCGAAGACCCATCCGGTCGTGAGGAGCGTCTCGGCGATCGCCCGATCGGGGTCGATCACCTTCATGATGTAGCCGACGAGCAGGAAGATCACCGCGGCGGTGCCGGCGAGCACAGGAGCGAGCACGGCGGCCACGGCACCCGCTCCTGCTCCGGCGGCCTCGCCGACCTCTCCCATGGCGGCCACGAGTCCCACCGCCGTCCCGTCGGGCTCGGCGGAGCCGGACGCCGTGCTTCCGGAAGGGGTGCGGACCGGTGGCGGGTTGCGCAGTTCGTCGCGGGCCTTGACGTAGTACTCGTACTCGGTCGCCGCGGCCGCCGTGATGATGGCCGTGGCGTTGAGGGCCATGGTGCGCAGTTGTTCGGGGTTGAGCCGCTGCAGGCCGGCGGCGAATTCCGGGCGGTACGGTGCGGAGCGCAGCGCCTCGCCGAGGATCCGCTCGTACTCCTGGCGGTCCTCACTGAGGAGGTGCTGCGGAACGCTGTTCATGTGCATCCCCCGATGCTCCGTAGGGCTTGTGGCTCGGCATGCTGACGAGCCGTCGGGCAGAAACGGAGGGGAGCCTGCTACGGATAAGCCGATGGTAGAGCGGTGACGGCGGGCGGTGACAGGGGGTTTGAAGAAATTGGACCCTGGCCGGCGAACTCTTTCGACGGAGGAGGCCGGCCCGCGGTGGGATCAGCTCTGCAGCGGGAGTTGCTGGACCAGCAGCTTTCCTGCCATCGTCACGCCGCCGTCCATGGCGACGGCCAGGCCGTCGGCATAGACGTACGGCCCCTCGACCGAAGGGCCGGACCCGTCCTCGCCGTCCTCCGAGCCGACCTCGCCCAGGAGGTAGGGGATGGGGCTGTGGCCATGGACGATACGGGTGCCCCCGTAGACGTCGAGCAGGGAGCGCACGGCGTCGGCGCCGCCCTCGTCGCGGAACGAGAAGCGACGGGTGAACTTGCGGAACAGGTCCCAGACCTCGTCCGCGTCGTTGCGGGTGATCGTCTCGCGGATGGTGTCGTTGACGGCCTCGATGGAGTCGCCGTAGTCACGGTAGGCGGTGGTGTCCGAGTGCACCAGGAGGTGGCCGTCGACCTCCTCCATGGCGTCGAGGCGGGCCATCCACTGCAGGTGGTGGTCCTGGAGGCGGTCCATGTCGGTCTTCTGGCCGCCGTTGAGGAGCCAGGCAGCCTGGAAGGTGGCGGTACCCGCGCCCGAGTTGACGGGTGTGTCGCCGAAGCGCTTGGCGCCGAGCAGCAGCAGCTCGTGGTTGCCCATGAGGGCCTTGCAGTAGCCGCCGGCCGCCGCGGCCTCGGCGGACAGGCGCATCACAAGATCGATGACGCCGATGCCGTCCGGGCCGCGGTCGGTGAAGTCGCCGAGGAACCAGAGCCGGGCGGTGCCCGCCGACCAGTTGCCCGCGGCGTCGACGAGGCCCTTCTCCCGCAGGGCGGCGAGCAGCTCGTCCAGGTAGCCGTGCACGTCCCCGACGACGAACAGCGGGCCCGGCCTGCCGGCGGGCGGCTCGGCGGCCACGGCCTCCGGGTCGATGGTCACCTGAAGGGTGTCACCCCGGTTGATCACCGGAAGGTCCCGCTGGGTGGGGGTGTACCCCTCGGGGTACTCCGGGGTCTCGGCGGGATCGCCCGTCTGGCCGGGCTGTGCGGTGTGTCCGTACGGACCGGCCTCGTGGACGTACGCGGGCACGCGGAAATCACGCACCGTCGGCGTCCGCACCTCGGGTCCCTGACCGGCCCCCTGAGTCATCGACCCCTCCACCACCATCGCGCCGCATCTGCACCGCATCGGACTGCCTGGTCGCAGCGGCCCGCGGTGTCGTCCGCCCATCATAGGAATGCGGATCGCGCCATGTGATGACCCAGGGGTGGTGAAATGGCGCGGGGCCCCGGTTCACCGCTCTTTTCTCCCGAATTGGGCAGGGCTCTCCCCGCCCAATTCGCGTTCGGGCCCTCAGCTCGGGCGTCAACCCTCTTCAGGTGATCGTGGCGGGCTGACCGTCGTACGCGGCGAACGCCGCTCGGACGAGGTCCGCACGACCAGCTCCGTCGGTATCACCTGCTCGACCGGTTGGTCCGATTCGACCCCTTCGATGGCGTCGATGAGGAGCTGGACCACCGCCGTGCCGATCCGGCGCGGCTTCAGCGAGAGCGTGGTGATCGGCGGCTCCGTCGCGGCGTACACGGCGGACTCGCTGCAGCACACGAGGAGCAGGTCGTCCGGGACGCGCAGGCCGTAGCGCCGGGCCGCGGCGAGGAGGTCGGTGCCGTTCGGGTCGAAGAGGCCGTAGACCGCGTCCGGGCGGTCGGGCCGGGCCAGCAGCCGGTCTGCTGCGACGGCTCCCGCGCACGGATCGTGCGCCGGGTAGGCCTCGTACACCGGATCCTGGCCCACACGCTCGCACCAACGCAGGTACGCGCTCGTCGAGAGATGGGTGTACGTGTCCGTCGTCGTGCCCGTGAGGAGGCCGATCCGGCGGGCGCCGGCTTCGGCGAGGTGGTCGAGGATGCCGAGGACCGCGGCTTCGTGGTCGTTGTCGACCCACGCGGTGACCGGCAGGGCTCCGGCCGGGCGGCCGTCGGAGACCACCGGTAATCCCTGACGGACCAGCTCGCTGACCACCGGGTCCTGGTCGGACGGGTCGATGACCACGGTGCCGTCCAGGGCCACGTTGGACCACACGTCGTGGCGCGAGGTCGCGGGCAGGATGACGAGGGCGTAGCCCCGGGCGAGCGCGGCCGACGTGGCCGCTCGCGCCATCTCCGCGAAGTACGCGAACTCGGTGAAGGTGAAAGGTTCATCCCCGTACGTGGTCACGGTCAGGCCGATGAGGCCGGACTTGCCCGTTCTCAGGGTTCGGGCCGCCGCCGAAGGGCGGTAGCCAAGTCGGTCCGCGACCTCACGTACATGGCGTCGGGTGGCGTCCGGGAGCCGGCCCTTGCCGTTGAGGGCGTCGGAAACGGTCGTGATGGAGACCCCGGCGGCGGCGGCCACGTCTCGGATGCCCGCCCGGCCCGACCGGCTGCCTCGGCGGGGAGTTTCCGCCCGGCTCACCTGGTGCTTCCCTGCTGCTGTCATGGCGAGCCGATAGTAGGGCTCATGCGGTGGGGTAGTGCGGACGCATATGCACCCGTTTACAGGTACGTTTCTGCAAGGTCAACTATACCCAATTGCCTTGCAATGCAAGGGAGTTGAACGATCCAACGTCAGTACGCTACTTGTCGGCACGTATGAGCCTGCCAAGTGGCTCATGTTTCGAAGAGGTCTCAACTCACCTGCACGGGTGATGCGCGCTACGGCGCGAGCCACCGGCGCGTGCGTTTGTGAGCAGCGCGCCCCCGCTTTGTTCCCCTTCGTTCCCTGATGCCTGTGATGGAGGTGAAACGGCAGTGACGGACCTCGTTGCCCACACCCATTCGCAGGCGCGCCGAATCCTCATAAGGTGAGAAGCATTACGTCGACGAGGAGGACTGCGGTGAGCGAGACGAGCCCCAAGCTGCGAGCCGAGCTGGCGGGTATCCCCACCTACAAGCCCGGCAAGCCGGCCGCGGCGGGCGGTCCGGTGGCGTACAAGCTGTCCTCCAACGAGAACCCTTATCCGCCGCTGCCCGGTGTGCTGGAGAGCGTGACCGGGGCGGCCTTGTCGTTCAACCGGTATCCCGACATGGCGTGCACCGGGCTGATGAACGAGTTGGCGGACCGCTTCGGGGTGCCGCTCACGCACCTGGCCACGGGTACGGGCTCGGTCGGTGTCGCCCAGCAACTGATCCAGTCGACCGCGGGGCCCGGCGACGAGGTGATCTACGCCTGGCGGTCGTTCGAGGCGTACCCGATCATCACGCAGATCAGTGGGGCGACGTCCGTGCAGGTGCCGCTGACGTCGGGCGAGGTGCACGACCTGGATGCGATGGCGGCCGCGATCACCGACCGGACCCGGCTGATTTTCGTCTGCAACCCCAACAACCCGACCGGGACGGCTGTCCGGCGGGCCGAGCTGGAGCGGTTCCTCGACCGGGTGCCCAGCGATGTGCTGGTGGTGCTGGACGAGGCGTACCGCGAGTTCGTGCGGGATGTCGACGTGCCGGACGGCGTCGAGTTCTACCGTGAGCGGCCGAACGTCTGTGTGCTGCGGACCTTCTCCAAGGCGTACGGGCTCGCCGGGCTCCGTGTGGGCTTCGCGATCGCTCATGAGCCGGTGGCAGCTGCTCTGCGCAAGACGGCCGTGCCGTTCGGGGTGAGCCAGCTCGCCCAGGACGCGGCGGTCGCCTCGCTGCGCGCCGAGGACGAGCTTCTCGGACGGGTGGGCACGCTGGTCTGCGAGCGCAATCGGGTCGTCGAGTCGCTCCGCGGCCAGGGGTGGACGGTGCCCGACACCCAGGCGAACTTCGTGTGGCTGCGGCTGGGGGAGCGGACGGTCGACTTCGCCGCCGCGTGCGAGAGGGCCGGCGTCGTCGTGCGGCCCTTCCCGGGCGAGGGTGTCCGGGTGACGATCGGCGAGGACGAGGCGAACGACATCTTCCTGAAGGTGACGGAGGGGTTCCGCAAGGAGCTCTAGCGAGTTCTGGCCGGGGAGTGTCTGCCTGCCTCGGCCAGGTGGCTGTCAAGGATGTGGGCCCGAGGTTCTCCCTCGGGCCCTTTTGTGTCTGACTACATGTCCGACCTGCGCCTTTGTGACGAGGGACCTTCGGCACGGGAAGAGGGACCCCCCGCCCATCGATGCCCGAACGGGTATGCGGCATAATTGCTTGTGAATGTGAACGCTTTCACAAGCGCGTCCCGGTTGCCCCGTGATGTACGGAACAGGCGGGGCTAACTGCCGCAGTGCCACGGCATGTAAGGAGAAGACGTGGACCTCGCTCTGGCGCCGGAGACACTGGCGCGATGGCAGTTCGGCATCACGACCGTCTACCACTTCCTCTTCGTCCCGCTCACGATCTCGCTCGCCGCGCTCACAGCCGGCCTGCAGACCGCGTGGGTGCGCTCGGGGAAGGAGAAGTACCTCAAAGCCACCAAGTTCTGGGGCAAGCTCTTCCTGATCAACATTGCGATGGGCGTCGTCACGGGCATCGTGCAGGAGTTCCAGTTCGGTATGAACTGGTCCGACTACTCACGCTTCGTCGGCGATGTCTTCGGTGCCCCGCTCGCGTTCGAGGCGCTGATCGCCTTCTTCTTCGAGTCCACCTTCATCGGGCTGTGGATCTTCGGCTGGGACAAGCTGCCCCAGAAGATCCATCTGGCCTGTATATGGATGGTCTCCATCGGCACGATCCTGTCGGCGTACTTCATCCTCGCGGCCAACTCGTGGATGCAGCACCCCGTCGGTTACCGCATCAACGAGGCCAAGGGCCATGCCGAGCTGACCGACTTCTGGCTGGTGCTGACCCAGAACACGGCGCTCACCCAGGTCTTCCACACCCTCTCGGCGGCCTTCCTCACCGGCGGCGCCTTCATGGTCGGTATCGCCGCGTTCCACCTGACCCGCAAGAAGCACATCCCCGTGATGAAGACCTCGCTGCGGCTCGGCCTGGTCACGGTGGTCGTCGGCGGCATGCTCACCGCGATCAGCGGCGACCTGCTGGGCAAGGTCATGTACGAGCAGCAGCCGATGAAGATGGCTGCCGCCGAGGCCCTCTGGGACGGCGAGGCGCCCGCGCCCTTCTCGGTCTTCGCCGTCGGTGACGTCGACGAGGGCCACAACAAGGTCGCCATTGAGATCCCGGGCCTGCTCTCCTTCTTGGCCAAGGACGACTTCACCTCGTACGTCCCCGGCATCAACGACGTCAACAAGGCCGAGCAGGAGAAGTACGGGCCCGGCGACTACCGGCCCAACATCCCCGTCGCCTACTGGGGCTTCCGCTGGATGATCGGCTTCGGGATGGCGTCCTTCGCCCTCGGCGCCGTCGGGCTCTGGCTGACCCGAAAGAAGTTCCTGCTCCCGCAGCACCTCAGGGTCGGCGACGACGAGGTACCGCACCTCTCGCTCCTGCCGGGCCGGGCCCTCGGCCCCACCCTCACCAAGTGGTACTGGCGGCTCGCCATCCTCACCCTGGGCTTCCCGCTGATCGCCAACTCCTGGGGCTGGATCTTCACCGAGATGGGCCGCCAGCCGTGGGTCGTCTACGGCGTGCTGCGGACCCGTGACGCGGTCTCCCCCGGTGTCTCGCAGGGAGAGGTCCTCACCTCGATGATCGTCTTCACCGCGCTGTACGCGATCCTCGCCGTCGTCGAGGTCAAGCTGCTCGTGAAGTACGTCAAGGCTGGGCCGCCGGAGCTGACGGAGGCCGACCTCAACCCGCCCACGAAGATCGGCGGCGACTCCCGTGACGCCGACAAGCCGATGGCCTTCTCGTACTAGGCCGAGGGAGCTGCACAGTCATGGAACTTCACGACGTCTGGTTCGTCGTCATCGCGGTCCTCTGGATCGGCTACTTCTTCCTGGAGGGCTTCGACTTCGGGGTCGGCGTCCTCACCCGGCTGCTGGCCCGGAATCGGTCCGAGAAGCGGGTCCTCATCAACACCATCGGGCCCGTCTGGGACGGTAATGAGGTGTGGCTCCTCTCGGCGGGCGGCGCGACCTTCGCCGCCTTCCCCGAGTGGTACGCAACGCTCTTCTCCGGGTTCTATCTGCCGCTGCTGCTCATCCTGGTCTGCCTTATCGTCCGCGGTGTCGCCTTCGAGTACCGGGCCAAGCGACCCGAGGAGAAATGGCAGCGCAACTGGGAGACCGCGATCTTCTGGACCTCGCTGCTGCCCGCCTTCCTGTGGGGTGTGGCCTTCGCCAACATCGTGCGCGGCGTCAAGATCGACCGGGACTTCGAGTACGTGGGCAGTGTCGTCGACCTGCTGAACCCGTACGCCCTGCTGGGCGGTCTCGTCACGCTGACGCTGTTCACTTTCCACGGGACGGTGTTCGTCGGGCTCAAGACCGTCGGGGAGATCAGGGAACGGGCCCGGAAGCTGGCACTGCGCGTCGGGGCCGTGACGGCGGGGCTGGCGCTGCTGTTCCTCCTCTGGACGCAGATCGAGAAGGGCGACGGCGCCTCGCTGGTTGCGTTGATCGTCGCGGTCGCCGCGCTCGTGGTGGCGCTGGTCGCCGTTCGGGCTGGCCGTGAGGGTTGGGCGTTCGCTCTGTCCGGTCTCACCATCGTGGCGGCCGTTGCGATGCTCTTCCTGACGCTCTTCCCGAACGTCATGCCGTCCTCGCTGAACGAGCACTGGAGCCTGACGGTCACCAACGCCTCGTCGAGTCCCTACACCCTGAAGATCATGACCTGGTGTGCGGCCATCGCCACGCCGATCGTGATGCTCTACCAGGGGTGGACGTACTGGGTGTTCCGCAAGCGGATCGGCACGCAGCACATTGCCGAGCCGGCGCACTGAGTCTGGGCCCGAGGGGTGTGTTTCGCGATGTTTCACGTGAAACACACCCCTGCGGTCGAAGGCGCATGTTTCACGTGAAACATGCCCGCCGAGAAGGGTGTTTCACGTGAAACCGATCGACCCACGGCTGCTGCGGTACGCGCGAGCGACCCGCCTCTTCCTCGCGGCGGTCATCGGCCTGGGTGCCGTCGGGGCCGCGCTCGTCATCGCGCAGGCGATGCTCATCGCCGAGGTGGTGGTCGGTGCCTTCCAGCACGGGCTGACCGTCGGCCAACTCGGCACTCCCCTGCTGCTGTTGGTGGCCGTCGCGATGGGACGGGCCGTCGTCTCGTGGCTCACCGAGCTGGCTGCCCATCGTGCGAGTGCGGCCGTGAAGTCGGAGCTCCGAGGTCGACTTCTGGAACGAGCCGTCGCGCTCGGGCCCGGCTGGCTCAGTGGCCAGCGCACGGGCTCACTGGTCGCTCTCGCCACTCGCGGTGTCGACGCGCTCGACGACTACTTCTCGCGCTACCTGCCGCAGTTGGGCCTCGCCGTGGTCGTGCCCATGGCGGTGCTCGCGCGGATCGTCACCGAGGACTGGGTGTCGGCAGCGATCATCGTCGGCACTCTGCCCCTGATCCCGATCTTCATGGTGCTCATCGGCTGGGCCACCCGCTCCCAGATGGATCGCCAGTGGAGCCTGTTGTCCCGCCTCTCGGGGCACTTCCTCGACGTCGTGGCCGGGCTGCCGACGCTCAAGGTGTTCGGTCGGGCCAAAGCGCAGGCCGAGTCGATCAAAAGGATCACCGGCGAGTACCGGCAGGCGACCATGCGGACGCTACGGATCGCGTTCCTGTCGTCCTTCGCCCTGGAACTGCTGGCGACGATCTCGGTGGCGTTGGTCGCGGTCACCATCGGCATGCGGCTCGTGCATGGCGAGATGGATCTGTACGTCGGACTCGTCATCCTCATCCTGGCGCCCGAGGCCTACCTGCCCCTCCGACAGGTGGGTGCCCAGTTCCACGCGGCCGCCGAGGGGCTCGCGGCGGCCGAGGAGATCTTCGAGGTCCTGGAGACACCCGTCCCGGCATCCGGCACGGGGACGGTCCCGTCCTCCGGTGACCTCTGCTTCGAGGGCGTGACGGTCCGGTACCCCGGGCGGTCGTACGACGCCGTCTCCGACGTGTCCTTCACCGTCGCGCCCGGCGAGACGGTGGCGATCGTCGGGCCGAGCGGGGTGGGCAAGTCCACGCTCCTGAACGTTCTGCTGGGGTTCACCAGGACCACCGCTGGAACCGTGTCGGTCGGCGGAGCCGATCTCACCGTGCTCGACATGGAGCAGTGGCGTTCGCGGGTCGCGTGGGTGCCGCAGCGCCCTCACCTGTACGCAGGGTCCATCGCCGAGAACGTACGGCTGGCCAGGCCGGACGCGGACGACGCGGCGGTGCGGCGGGCGCTGGCCGACGCCGGAGCGCTGGAGTTCGTGGACGCGCTGCCCGCCGGGGCCGACACGGCGCTCGGCGAGGATGGCGCCGGTCTCTCGGCCGGCCAGCGGCAACGACTGGCGCTCGCCCGGGCCTTCCTCGCCGACCGGCCCGTTCTGCTCCTCGACGAGCCGACGGCCTCGCTGGACGGGGGGACCGAGGCGGAGGTCGTGAAAGCGGTACGGCGGCTGGCCGTAGGCCGGACCGTCCTCCTCGTGGTGCACCGACCGGCGCTGCTCGACGTCGCGGACCGAGTGGTCCGCCTGGAGGAGGCCAGGCTGTCCGGTGTGGCGCCCTCCGCCGACCGTGCGGAAGCGGCTGCGCCCCGCCGCCCCGACCAGCCGGAAGCGACGGCCGCGCTACCTTCTGTGTCCCTCCCGCCCGAGCGGCAGGGTGGCGTGTTGGCCCGCGTCCGTCACATGGCCGGACCCCGCCGGGGCCGCCTCGCTCTCGCCCTGCTGCTCGGCAGCCTCGCCCTCGGCAGTGCCGTCGGACTGATGGCGACGTCCGGATGGCTGATCTCGCGGGCCTCGCAGCAGCCTCCGGTGCTGTATCTGATGGTCGCGGTGACAGCCACGCGGGCGTTCGGGATCGGGCGGGCCGTGTTCCGGTACACGGAGCGGCTGGTGTCGCACGACGCCGTGCTGCGGATGCTCGCCGACACCAGGGTGGCCGTCTACCGGCGACTGGAGCGCCTGGCGCCCGCCGGGCTGCGCACGGTACGGCGGGGCGACCTGCTTTCGCGGCTCGTCGCCGATGTGGATGCTCTGCAGGACTACTGGGTGCGCTGGTTGCTGCCGGCCGGTGCGGCCGTGGCCGTGTCCGTCGCCTCCGTCGGGTTCACCGCCTGGCTGCTGCCCGAGGCCGGTGCGGCCCTCGCCGCCGGGCTGCTGGCGGCCGGAGCCGGGGTGCCCCTGGTGACCGGAGCCGTGGCCCGGCGGGCCGAGCAGCGATTGGCGCCCGCTCGTGGCGTACTGGCCACCCGCGTGGCCGACCTGCTGAGCGGCACCGCCGAACTGGCGGTCGCCGGCGCCCTGCCGGCTCGCACCGCCGAGGCGAAGCGGGCCGACCGCGCCCTCACCCGGATCGCCTCACGTGCCGCCACCGCCACCGCGATCGGCGACGGTCTGACGGCGCTCGTGTCGGGGCTCACCGTCGCCGGCACCGCGCGGCTGGGCGCCCAGGCGGTCGGCGACGGACGGCTGAGCGGTGTGGCCATGGCCGTCGTCGTACTCACCCCGCTCGCCGCGTTCGAGGCGGTGCTCGGCATGCCGCTCGCGGCCCAGTTCCGCCAGCGGGTGCGCAGGAGCGCGGAGCGGGTCTACGAGGTGCTGGACGCCCCTGATCCCGTCCGTGAACCGGAGCGGCCCGCGAAGCCGCCGGTGTCGCCGTTCCCGCTGCGACTCGAAGGGCTCGGAGCCCGGTACGCGGGCCAGGAGCGGGATGCGCTCGCCGGGCTGGACCTCACCCTCGAACAGGGACGGAGGGTCGCCGTCGTCGGTGTCTCGGGTGCGGGCAAGACGACGCTCGCCCAGGTCCTGCTGCGGTTCTTGGACGTGCGTGAGGGGACGTACACGCTGGGCGGCGCGGACGCCGGCATGCTCGACGGGGACGACGTACGGCGGTTCGTGGGGCTGTGCGCACAGGACGCGCACCTCTTCGACAGCTCCGTGCGCGAGAACCTGCTGCTGGCCCGCAAGGACGCCGACGAGGAGGACCTGAGGGACGCGCTCGCGCGGGCACGGTTGCTCGACTGGGTCGATGGACTTCCCGACGGACTCGACACGTTGATCGGTGAGCATGGGGCGCGGTTGTCCGGCGGCCAGCGTCAGCGGCTCGCCCTCGCCCGGGTGTTGCTGGCCGACTTCCCCGTCCTCGTCCTGGACGAGCCGGCGGAACACCTCGACCTGCCGACGGCCGACGCGCTCACCGCCGATCTGCTGGCCGCGACCGAGGGCCGGACGACCCTGCTGATCACCCATCGGTTGGCGGGGTTGGACGCCGTGGACGAGGTCGTCGTGCTGGCGGAGGGGCGTGTCGTGCAGCGCGGGACGTACGCCGAACTGAGCTCGGCGGACGGCCCTTTGCGCGCGATGGTCGAGCGAGAGGCGGCGGGGGAGCTGCTGATCAGGGCTTGAGTCTCTGACCAGGGGCGGAGTGCCGCCATTCGCGTGCGGTCCCGGGCGCTGTCAGGCTGCTGCGGCGTCAGGCGCCCTACGTGGGCGGGGCTTGCGCAAGGATCCTCGCCGAACGCGCTGGTCCCGGGCCCCTGTCGGAGCAGCCCTCCTGGTCCATTCAGGGCAGGGTGTCCCCCGGCTGGACGCCCCGGACATGACCACGGTCTCCGGCGCGGGTCACGATCGCGGCATGCGCTCACTTCGCCGACACCGGGTTCTCGCCGCCGTGCTGCTGTGTGCCGCCGCGGTTCTCGCGGCTCGGCCGACAGCCGCCGAGAGCGGCGGTGTCGGCGGCGGTGACGGCGGAGTGAGCCCGGCTTCCGTTCCCGTTGACGCCGGGGTCAGTGCCCAGGTGGCGCGGCTGTTCGAGGAGGCGGCCGTGGCGACGCAGCAGTACGAGGCCGGGCGGAGGGCGGCGGATCGGCAACGGACGCAGGCTCGGCGGATGGAGAAGCTGCTCGGGCGGGAGCGGCGGCAGCTCGCCGCGTTCAACGCCGACCTCGGCCGGATCGCCCGGGCCCAGTACCGCGAGGGCGGCGGGATGCCCTACACCGCGCAGATGCTCCTCGCGGACGATCCCGACGAGCTGATGCGGGGGCAGCGAGCCGGACGGCAGGCCGATCTGGCGCTCGACAAGGCGGTCACGAGGAGCCGGCGCGCGGAGGCGCGGTTCGCCGCGGGCAAGGCGAGGGCAGCGACGGCGTGGCGGCGGCTGGAGAAGCGGAACTCCGAACTCGGCGAGATCAAGCAGGACATCCAGCGGAAACTCGAACAGGCCCAGTGGACGCTCCAGGGGCAGGCCGACGCGTCCGTCGCGGCGGGCTCCTGCCGGGGCGCCGTCCGCCTGGAGCAGCCGAACCCGAGCCGCACACGACCGTGGGTCGCGCCGGTGGAGTCGTACGAGCTCTCCGCGGGCTTCGGCAGTGGTGGTGAGCGTTGGTCCAGTCGGCACACCGGGCAGGACTTCGCGGTACCCATCGGCACACCGGTGCGGGCGGTGGGGGCCGGGCGGGTGGTGAAGGTGTCGTGCGGCGGTGCCTTCGGCATCGAGGTCGTGCTCCGGCACCCGGACGGCTACTACACCCAGTACGCGCACCTCGCCGCCGTCACCGTCGACCTGGGCGAACGGGTGGTGCCCGGTCAGTGGATCGGCCAGTCGGGCACCACCGGGAACTCCACCGGTCCGCATCTGCACTTCGAGGTGCGGGTCACGCCGGAGCTGGGGTCGGGCGTGGACCCCGTGCCGTGGCTGCTGAAGCACGGGGTGCGGTTGTGACGATGGCAGCTGCGCCGCGGGCCTCGCGGTCGGGCGGGGGCGAGAGGGCGGGCGCTTCTGCCGGAGCGGGGACGCCCGCTGTGGCGGGGCATCCCGGCTGCGGCGCTCCGCGTCGGTTACAGCCGTTCGGCCAGCAGGCGCTCGATGACGACCGCGACGCCGTCCTCGTTGTTGGCGATGGTTCGGCCGGAGGCAGCCGCGAGGACGTCCGGATGTGCGTTCCCCATGGCGTACGACTGGCCGGCCCAGGTGAGCATCTCCACGTCGTTCGGCATGTCACCGAAGGCGACGACCTCCTCGTGCGAGATACCGCGCTCGGCGCAGCACAGGGCGAGGGTGCTGGCCTTGGAGACACCCGGGCCGCTGATCTCCAGCAGGGCACTGGGGCTGGACCGCGTGATGGTGGCGCGGTCGCCGACGGCCAGGCGGGCGGCGGCGAGGAAGTCGTCGGGGTCGAGCGAGGGGTGGTACGCGAGGATCTTCAGCACCGGCTCGTGGTCGGCGACACCACCCGGGGCCAGCAGCTTCTCGGCCGGCGCGAGGATGTCGGGGATCTCCATGTGGAGCTTCGGGTACTCGGGCTCCTGGTTGAAGCCGTACGTCTGTTCCACGGCGTAGACCGTGCCCGGCGCGGCGTCACGCACCAGCCTCACGGCGTCGAGGGCGTTCTCCCGCGCCAGTTCGCGGACCTTGACGAAACGGTGGGCGCCGGGGCCGCCGTGCAGGTCGACGACGGCCGCTCCGTTGCCGCAGATCGCGAGGCCGTGGCCGTGGACGTGCTCGCTCACGACGTCCATCCAGCGGGCCGGGCGCCCGGTGACGAAGAAGACCTCGATACCGGCCTGCTCGGCGGCCGCGAGGGCGGCGACCGTACGCGGGGAGACGGACTTGTCGTCTCGGAGCAGGGTGCCGTCGAGATCCGTGGCTATCAGCCGCGGCGGGACGGTCGGGGCCGGGGTCTCGGGCTGTCTCGTCGCTGAGGTCACGGACCCCATTGTCGCGCATATGCGTGCACGGCCGTGCGGGCGCCCGCACAGGTGAGTGATGCCTGTCCTGTGCACATGTTTCGACCTGCGCCGATGGCCGCAGTGGACTGCCTGGCCGCGGCGGCGGACCGGGTTCAGGACAGCTGGGCGGGGGCCTCCATGGCGATGCGTTCGAAGACCTTCTCGTCCGCCGCGAAGTCGGAGTCCGGGATCGGCCAGTGGATCACGATGTCGGTGAAGCCCAGTTCGGCATGGCGGCCGGCGAAGTCCACGAACGCGTCGAGAGACTCCAGTGGACGGCCGCGGTCCGGGGTGAAGCCGGTGAGCAGGACCTTGTCGATCCCGGCGGAGTCCCGCCCGATCTCGGCGGCCGCGTCGGCCAGCTTCTCGATCTGCCCGCGCATGGCCTGCACGGACTGTTCCGGGGTGCCCGTCTCGAACAGCTTGGGGTCCCCCGTCGTCACCCACGCCTGTCCGTGGCGCGCCGCGAGCTTCATGCCGCGAGGACCGGTGGCGGCCACCGCGAAGGGCAGCCTGGGGCGCTGGACGCAGCCGGGGATGTTGCGCGCCTCGTGGGCCGAGTAGTAGTCGCCCTCGAAGGAGACGGAGTCCTCCCTGAGCAGCCGGTCGAGCAGGGGGACGAACTCGGCGAACCGGTCGGCGCGCTCGCGCGGTGTCCACGGCTCCTGGCCGAGCACAGTGGCGTCGAAACCGGTGCCGCCCGCCCCGACGCCGAGGGTGATCCGGCCGCCGGAGATGTCGTCGAGGGAGATCAGTTCCTTGGCGAGGGTCACCGGGTGGCGGAAGTTCGGCGAGGTCACCAGGGTGCCGAGGCGCAGCCGGTCCGTGACCGCGGCCGCGGCGGTCAGGGTCGGTACGGCGCCGTACCACGGCCCGTCCCGGAAGGTCCGCCACGACAGGTGGTCGTATGTGTACGCGGTGTGGAACCCGAGCTGGTCGGCCCGCTGCCAGGTGGTGCGGCCGCCGTCGTGCCAGCGGAGGTACGGCAGGATCACGGTGCTCAGACGCAGACTCATGTTTCGAGCGTAAGCGCAGACGCGCGATGGTCCGACCCGGGGCGGGAGCGGTCGGTCCGGTCCGGGGAGCGGTCAGTGGGTCTGCGGGAAGCGCAGGTACTGGGGCGGAACCGCCTCGGTCAGCCACACGCCGTTGGCACTGACCCGGAAAACATGGCCGTCGCGGTGCATCGCCCCGGTGTCGACGGAGAGGACGACCGGGCGGCCGCGTCGGGCACCGACCCGGGTGGCTGTCTCGTGGTCGGGCGACAGGTGCACGTCGTGCCGGTTCATGGGCCGCAGGCCCTCCGCGCGGATCGCGGTCAGACAGACCGCGACCGTCCCGTGGTAGAGGTACGGCGGCGGGGTCGCCTCGGGCAGGCCGAGGTCCACCTCGACCGTGTGGCCCTGATTGGCGCGGATGCGGTCGCCCTGCACGGCGAAGCGCCGCTTGTCGTTGGCTTCGACCACGTGGTCGAGTTCCGCCCTGGTGAGGCGGAAGCCATGTGCGGCGGCCGCCTCGATGAGCGTGTCGATCTCGACCCAGCCGGCCTCGTCCAGAGTGAGCCCGATCCGCTCGGGCTGGTGTCGCAGATGCTTGGAGAGGTACTTCGACACCTTCACGGTGCGTCTTTCGTCCATGCCGCCAGCGTGCCCGCGAGACACGCGTCACGCACGCGATTTTGGACGGGATGTTTGATCCACAGCCAAGTGGAGTTATCCACAGGGGAATTGGAGATTCTGTGGACAACTCTGCATCCCATTCAGGGCTATTGGTCAAGTTTGCTCATTTTTTTGTGCACTTACTGTCAAGGAGTCCAAGGTACGTGTCTGCACCTCTCGTTCCGCGGCCGCCGTGATGAACGCCTGGAGGCGCTCGGGGCCGACGAGCCTTTCCACCGCCTGAATTGTGGAGGCCGGGATCTGAACGGGGAACGACTCACTCGTACGCTGCACCGGGGCATCGGCACCGAGATGCTGTCTGAGGTGTCGGGTCGCCAACGAGCGCATCGCACGGGCGAGTTCCGCGTCCACCGACTGCTGGGCGAGAGGCCGCAGCCGACGTACCAGGGCTGCGGCTTCGGCCGTTTCCGCCTCGCTCGTAGGCTGGTGCCCGCTGAGATAGCGAGCGAACACGTGCTCGGTGGTGAAGTCCAGGAAACGGGCGGCGATGTGCTCGATCTGTCCCCTCAACTCCTTTAGATGGCACGTGATCGCCGACAGCGGGACCCCGGCGCCATGCAACTCGGCTGCGACAGCCAGCTCTTGAGGGCTCGGCACGAGAAAGAGGTCCTCCTCGCCCGGCACCGGCTCCAGTACGCCCAACTCGACCGCGTCCGTCACGGCGGCCTCGTCCGGGACCCCGCCGAACCGCTCGACCAACTCGGAGCGGGTGATCCGGTCGGCCTTCTCGTCGGTCCATGGCCCGTCGACCTCGGCGACCAGGCCGAGCACCCCTCCGAGGCCGCGGCCCGCGTCCCAGGCCTCGAGGAGTTCCTTGATGGAGGCCAAGGTGTAGCCGCGGTCGAGGAGGTCCGCGATCTGGTGCAGCCGCTGGAGGTGGGCCTCCGAGTAGACGTTCGCCCGGCCGCGCCGCTCGGGGCGAGGGAGCAGCCCCTTGTCCTGGTAGGCGCGGATGGTCCGGACGGTGGTGCCGCTGCGGTGCGCCAGATCCTCGATGCGGTAGGCGGAGGCGGGGCT